>NZ_CEEDMJ010000003.1:0-297895 GCF_979255925.1 Kineococcus sp. AC630 | reverse complement strand
CCTGACCGACCCCCTAGCCGACCCCTCGGTCGACCCCTCAGTCCGCGACCCGGGCCCGGCCGCGGCCCTGCGTCAGCGCGCAGACGCCGTAGCCGACGCCCAGGACCACGGCGACCCAGCCGAGCCGGCCGTCGGCGGGCACGAGCACGACGGCCGCGGCGCACGCCAGGCAGTAGCTCACGTTGAACACCAGGTCGTAGGCCGTGAAGACCCGCCCCCGGAAGGCGTCGTCGACCGTGCGCTGGACGACGGTGTCGACGCCGATCTTCGCGCCCTGACCCCCGAGCCCGAGGAAGCCGGCCGCCACCGCCAGCGCGACCGGCGACTGCGTCAGCCCGATCGCGACCTGGGCCGCACCCGCCACCAGCAGGCAGACCCGGATCCAGGCGTGGACCCGTCCGCGCCGGGCCCCCCACGGCGCCAGGACCGCCGCGGCCCCCGACCCCGCCGCGACCGCCCCCAGCAGCAGCCCCAAGGCGGCCAACCCGGCCGCCGGGTCGTCGACGTCGGCCAACGTGGTGCGGCACAGCACGACCATCGCCACCGTCGTCAGCCCGAAGGACCAGCGGTGCCACGCGATCAACCCCAGGGCACCCGCCGCGGGCAGCCGGTCGCGCAGGTGCGCCACCCCCGCCACGACGTCCGCGACGCTGGCGCGGAACCCCCGCGCGGACGTCCCCGCGGAACCCGGTGGCGGCCCCAGCAGCTCCCGGGGGAAGAGCAGCGCCAGGCCACCGGCGACGACGTAGCCGATCGCGGCGACCAGCAGCGCCGCGACGTCCGCCCCACCACCCGGCCCGACGACGGCCGTCACCCCGACCGCGGCGACGGCGCCGGCCCCGGCCGCGACGGTCCCCGCCGTCGGGGTCACCGAGTTCGCCAGGACGAAGCGCTCCGGCGCCACCACGTGCGGCAACGCCGCCGACAACCCCGCCAGCAGGGCGCGGTTCACCGACAGCACCGCGAGGGCCAGCACCCCCACCGCCACGTCGCCGGCCCCCGTGAACAGGGCCCCGGCCGCGACGAGGGCCAACCCGCCCCGCAGCAGGTTCCCGTGGCCCAGGACCGAGCGGCGGGACGTGCGGTCCAGCAGCACCCCTGCCCACGGACCGACGACGGTGAACGGCAGCAGCAGCACGGCCGCCGCGAACGCGACCCCCGCCGGCGTCGCCTGCCGCTCGGGGGAGAAGAAGAACAGCGACGCCAACCCGGCCTGGAAGATCCCGTCACAGGCCTGCCCCGTGAGGCGCACCCCCATGAGGTGGCGGTAGCGGCCGGTGCGCAGCAGCCCGCCGAGCTCGTGCAGCACCCCGCTCTGCGACGTGGTCTCCGCGGTCGGCACGCGCCACACCGTAGCGATCACCGGGCGACCTCGGGAGGGTTGCCGAGAGGGCTGTGGAGGTGTGGTGCACACCCGGTCGGCCCAGCACCGGCGGCGGGCGGCACCCGCGGCTCGACGCATACTGGGAGGGTTGAGCACCCAGGGCGTGGTGCCGAAGGCCGCGCCGCGCGCAGCCGATGGATCGGCAGCACCCAGGACGCGACCGGCGCGGGAGAGAGTCCCTGCACCGACGCGCACGACCGCCGGAGGACCAGACACACGTGGCCGCACGACGACCCGCACCCAGCTCGCCGACCCCCCGTCGGGGCGCTCCGAAGCGTCGTCCGCGCCGTCGCACGATCCTCGGCTGGCTCCTCGGGCTCTTCCTCACCGGCATCGCGCTCGCCGTCGGCGGGTTCGCCGCCGCCTACGCGCTGGTGAAGGTCCCCGACCCGAACAAGCTCGCCGACGCCCAGACCAGCACCGTCTACTACTCCGACGGCACCACCGTGATCGGCACGTTCGCGGCCCGCAACCGCGAGAACGTGTCGCTGGACCAGGTGCCGGACAGCGTCCAGAAGGCCGTCCTCGCCGCCGAGGACCGCAGCTTCTACGACAACCGCGGCGTGTCGCCGACGGGCATCGCGCGGGCGGTGTGGACCAACGTGAGCGACGGGACGAGCCAGGGTGGCTCGACGCTCACCCAGCAGTACGTGAAGAACTACTACCTCTCCGCCGAGCAGTCCTACAAGCGGAAGTTCGAGGAGTTCTTCATCTCGCTGAAGATCGACCAGCAGCAGACGAAGGACGAGACCCTCAAGAACTACCTGAACACCGTCTACTTCGGTCGTGGCGCGTGGGGGATCCAGGCCGCGTCGCAGGCCTACTTCGGGGTCGACGCCGCGCAGCTGAACGTGTCGCAGGGCGCGCTGCTCGCCGCCCTCCTGAAGGGCCCCGGCAACTACGACCCGCGCAAGGGCGAGAAGCAGGCCGCGGCCGCGAAGGCGCGGGTCGAGTACGTCCTCGACGGGATGGTCACCGAGGGCTGGTTGTCGGCGGCCGACCGCGCGACCGCCGGTCTGCCGGACACCATCGAGCAGCAGCCGAACACGCAGTGGTCCGGCACCAACGGGTACCTGCTGAAGACCGTCGAGAACGAACTCTCCGGAACCGTGGGGCTGTCCGAGGAGGACATCGAACGCGGCGGGCTGAAGATCGTCACGACGTTCGACGTGAACTCCCAGAAGGCGGCCGAGGCCGCCGTCGCGGACCAGTTACCGGCGGAGCGACCGGAGGGTTTCCATGTCGCGCTGTCCGCGATCGACCCCAAGACCGGTGGGGTGACCGCGATGTACGGCGGTGCGGACTACCTCACGAACCAGTACAACGAAGCGACCCAGGCGACTGCTCAGGCCGGGTCGACGTTCAAACCCTTCGCCCTCGTCGCAGGACTCGAACAAGGAGTCTCGCTGAAGACGACGTTCAACGGTTCGAGCCCGCAGAAGGTCGACGGCTGGACGGTGGGGAACTTCGGTGACGAGCAGTTCGGCCGCATCGACCTGGTCACCGCCACCGAGCACTCCGTGAACACCGTCTACGCCCAACTGAACGAGGAGGTCACCCCGGCGGCGACGCGCGACGTGGCGGTCCGCATGGGGTACCCCCAGAAGACCGCCGGCCTCGCGGACAAGGACACGACCATCTCCAACGTGCTCGGAACCGCGTCGCCGCACCCGATCGACGTGACCCAGGCCTACGCGACGTTCGCCGCGCAGGGCACGTTCACCCAGTGGCACACCATCGCGAGCATCGAGGACACCTCGGGCACCCGGACGTACACCGCGTCGCCGACGACGCTGCAGGCCATCGCGCCGGACGTGGCCGCGGACGCGACCTACGCCATGGAGGAGGTGGTGCAGTCCGGCACCGGCTCCTACGCCGGTCGGCGCCTCGGTCGTCCCGCAGCCGGCAAGACGGGAACGACGAACGGCAACTTCTCGGCGTGGTTCGCGGGGTTCACCCCCAACCTGGCGGCTTCGGTCGCACTGTTCCAGACCAGCCCCGACGGCAAGACCCAGGAGAAGTTGTCCATCGGTTCCGGTGAGGTCACCGGCGGCACGTACCCGGTCCGCATCTGGACCGCCTTCGTGAAGGCCGCCCTCCAGGGCGTCGACGAGGAGGACTTCCCGCCGCGTGCGAACGTCGGCGTCTCGAAGGGGTCGACGTCCAGCGGCTCGTCCTCCTCGAGGTCGTCGTCCTCGACCACCTCTCAGTCCCCGACGGACACCCCGACGGACTCCCCGACGGACACCGCGACGCAGACCCCGACGGACTCCCCGACGGGTGACCCCACCGGCAGCCCGACCGGGACGCCGTCCGGTTCCCCCAGCAGCTCCAGCAGCTCCTCGAGCTCGTCCTCGTCGTCGAGCAGCAGCTCGTCCTCGTCCGGGGGCAGCGGTGACGGCGGGAACCCCGGTGGCCAGGGCGCTGCGGCCGCGACCCAGGAGACCGCGGCCGCCACCGGTGCCGCGAGCGCCGCGAGCGTCGGGTAGGGGAAGCTGAGGGGGTGAGCACCGAGTCCCCCGGTCACACCGGTCCTGCCACCCCGGCGGAGTCTCCGCAGGTCCCCTCGGTCCCGCCGACCGCGGTGGACGCCCTGGCCCGTGCGGGCAGCGAGGTCCTCGGCGGCCCGGCCGGCCGTCGCCTCGCCGGTGACGGCCCGTGGTGGGCGCGAGCGCTCCCCGTCGCGGTGTCGCTGACGGCGGTCGCCGTCGCGCTGGGCGCCGTCGGCAAGCACCACTGCCGCACCCTCGGCTGGAACACCCCGGACCAGTTCGTCCACGCCTGCTACACCGACCTGCCGGTCGTCTACACGTCCTCGGGACTGGCGAACGGCCTCGGCCCCTACGCCGACGGTGTCTCGCTGAACCAGCCGCCGGTGACGTCCGCGCTGGCCTGGCTCGTCGCCCGGTTCGCGCCGCACGAGGTGACGGTCACCGCGCAGCGGGTCTACTTCGACCTCTCGACGGTCCTGCTGCTCGTGGCGGCCCTGGTCGTGACGATCGCGGTCTGGACGATGGCCGGTCGCCGTCGCGGCTGGGACGCGCTGCTCGTGGCCGTCAGTCCCGTGCTGGCGCTCTCGGCCCTGCTGTCCTTCGACCTCGCCGGCGTCGCGCTGGCCACCGCCGGGATGGCCTGCTGGGCCCGACGCCGCCCGGTGCCGGCGGGGATCCTGCTGGGTCTCGCCGTCGCGACCCGCACCTACCCGGTGCTGATCCTCCTCGCGATCGTGCTGCTCGCGGTGCGCACCGGCCGGTTCCGCGGGGCGGCGACGACGGTGGGGGCCGCGGTCGCGGCGTGGCTCGCCGTCGACCTGCCGTTCGCCGTGACCAACGTCGACGCCTGGAGCGCCTACCTGCGGGCGTTCTTCGACCAGCGCGCCGGGTACGGATCGCTCTGGGTCCTGCCGCAACTGGCCCAGCAGGCCGTCGACGCCACGAACACCTCCGGTCTACCGGGCCCCGCCGTCGTGGTCCTGACCATCGGTGCGTGGATCGTGTGGACCGTCCTCGTCGGGGTGTTCGTGCTGTGGGCGCCGCGGCGCCCCCGGCTGGCGCAGGTCGCGTTCCTGCTGGTCGCCGGCTACTGCGCGCTCGGGGTGTCGTTCCCCCCGCAGGCCGCGTTGTGGCTGCTGCCGCTGGCCGCCCTGGCGGTCCCCCGCTGGCGCGACCAGGTGATCTGGTGGGTGGCCGAAGGGGCCTACTTCGGGGCCGTCTGGCTCTACATCGCGGGGCAGACCAACACCAACCGGGCGTTGCCGCCCGAGCTGTACGCGATGTTCCTCCTCGTGCGGTTGGCCGCGATCGCCTGGCTGGTGGTCTGCGTCGTGCGCGAGGTGCGGACGCCGTCGACCGACGCCGTCCGCGCGACCCGCGGCCTGGACGACCCGACCGGTGGCGACTTCGACGGGGCGCCGGACGCGCTGGTCGTGCGCGTCGCCTGAGGCGTCGTCCGTACGTGCACAGGCCCGCCCGCGTCCTCGCCTGTGGACGACCGGAGGGGCACGTCGGACCGGTGCGGCAGGGTGTGCGTCCTGGGGCCGGTAGACTCGTGTGGTTCCCCGTCCGTTCGCACCTGGTGAGCGGGTGGGGGAAGACACGCACCGAGACCCTCCTGCCACGGAGAGACCGTGGCCGCATGAGACCGAAGGAGGTGGGGAATGAGCGCGCGTCAGTACGAGCTCATGGTGATCCTCGACGCGGAACTGGAAGAACGGACGGTTGCCCCGTCCCTCGACCGCTTCCTCAACGTCGTTCGTCAGGGCGGTGGCGAGGTCGGCAAGGTCGACATCTGGGGCCGCCGTCGGCTCGCTTACGACATCAAGAAGAAGTCCGAGGGCATCTACGCCGTCGTCGAGCTCACCACCGAGCCCGCCGTCGCGCAGGAGCTCGACCGCCAGCTGAACCTCAACGAGGGTGTGCTGCGCACCAAGCTTCTGCGAGCCGAGGCTGCCTGATGGCGGGTGAAACCGTCATCACGCTGATCGGGAACCTCACGAACGACCCCGAACTGCGCTTCACCCCGTCGGGTGCCGCGGTGGCCAACTTCACGGTCGCCTCGACGCCCCGCACGTTCGACCGTCAGTCGAACGAGTGGAAGGACGGCGAGACGCTGTTCATGCGTTGCGCGATCTGGCGCGAAGCGGCGGAGAACGTCGCCGAGTCGCTCACGCGCGGTACGCGGGTCGTGGTGACCGGTCGGTTGCAGTCGCGGACCTTCGACACGAAGGAAGGCGAGAAGCGGACCGTCATCGAGATGCAGGTCGACGAGGTCGGCCCCTCGCTGCGCTACGCCACCGCGAAGGTCAACAAGACCTCCCGCGGCGGTAGTGGTGGTGGCGGTTTCGGTGGCGGTTCCGGCTCCGGTGGCGGCAACTCCGGCGGGGGCAACTCCGGCGGCGGTGGCGGCGGCTGGGGTGGCGGTTCCGGCGGCAGCGCCCCGCAGCAGCAGGACGACCCCTGGGCGACCGGCCCGTCCGGCGGCGGAAACGCTTCCGGTGGCGGCGGTGGCTGGGGCGGCGCGTCCAACGACGACCCGCCGTTCTGAGCGACTGGACTGCGGCATTCAGAGAGACCGGTGACCCGGAGGTCAGTCCTCCGCGACCCGCGCCTCATCGACCTCACGACAGCGACCACGTCGCCGTCCGCCAGGTCGCACACAAGACGTCATCCCAGGTCTGAACCCCTGGGCTCTCACGAGAGGGGAGCACCACGATGGCCAAGGTGCCCGTGCGCAAGCCCAAGAAGAAGCAGAACCCGCTCAAGGCCGCCAAGATCGAGGCGGTCGACTACAAGGACACTGCGCTGCTGCGCAAGTTCATCTCCGACCGCGGCAAGATCCGCGCTCGTCGGGTGACCGGTGTGTCCGTCCAGGAGCAGCGTCAGATCGCCAAGGCGATCAAGAACGCTCGTGAGATGGCGCTGCTGCCCTACAGCAGCTCCGCGCGCTGAGAAGGGGGAACGAGATGAAGCTCATCCTCACCCACGAGGTCTCCGGCCTCGGGACCCCCGGCGACATCGTCGAGGTCAAGGACGGCTACGGCCGCAACTTCCTGCTTCCCCGCAACCTGGCCACTCCGTGGACCAAGGGTGGCGAGAAGCAGGTCGAGACGATCAGCAAGGCCCGCAAGGCCCGTGCGATCGCCAGCCTCGACGAGGCCAAGTCCGTCAAGCAGTCGCTCGAGGCTCGTACGGTGGCGTTCGCCGCTCGTACCGGTCGCGGTGGCCGCCTGTTCGGTGCGGTGACCCCGTCCGACGTCGCGAACGCTGTGAGCGCCGCCGGTGGGCCGTCGATCGACAAGCGCAAGGTCGAGATCCTGCAGCCGATCAAGACGACCGGTCAGCACAAGGCTCTCGTCCGTCTGCACGCGGACGTCTCCGCGACGGTGACCATCGACGTCGTCGAGGCCACCGCCTGAGAGCGGTTCAGCACGAACGAAGGCCGGTCGCGCGCTGCGCGGCCGGCCTTCGTTCGTGCTCACCAGGGGACGTCCCACCGGCGTCGTACCCCCGGCTGGACGCACGACGGCCCGGCCCCCGAGGGGACCGGGCCGTCGTCGCGAGGACTCAGTCCTCGGGAACCTCGCCGAACGGGACCGTCACTGGCAGGTCCTCGACCACCGTGCGGTCGTGGGCGGCGTAGGTGAAGGTCTGCTCCTTGCCCTCGCCCTCGGTGTCGACGGCGACGACGTGCCCGGCCCGGAACTCCCCGAAGAGGATCTTCTCGGACAGGACGTCCTCGATGTCGCGCTGGATGGTGCGGCGCAACGGACGAGCACCCAGGACCGGGTCGTAGCCCTTCGTCGCCAGCAGGACCTTCGCCGACGGCGTGAGCTCGAGACCCATGTCGCGGTCCTTCAGGCGGTCCTCGACGCCGGCCAGCATGAGGTCCACGATCTGGACGATCTGTTCCTGCGTCAGCTGCGGGAACACGACGATGTCGTCGACGCGGTTGAGGAACTCGGGCCGGAAGTGCTGCTTGAGCTCCTCGTTGACCTTCGACTTCATCCGGTCGTAGTTCGTCTGCGTCGTCTGCGACCCCGCGGCGAACCCCAGCCCGGAGGCCTTGGAGATGTCCCGCGTCCCCAGGTTCGTCGTCATGATGATCACGGTGTTCTTGAAGTCGACCATGCGGCCCTGGGAGTCGGTCAGGCGACCGTCCTCCAGGATCTGCAGCAGCGAGTTGAAGATGTCGGGGTGGGCCTTCTCGACCTCGTCGAAGAGGACTACCGAGAACGGCTTGCGCCGCACCTTCTCCGTCAGCTGACCGCCCTCTTCGTAGCCGACGTAGCCGGGAGGGGAACCGAAGAGGCGCGAGACGGTGTGCTTCTCGGAGAACTCCGACATGTCCAGCTGGATGAGGGCGTCCTCCTCACCGAAGAGGAACTCCGCCAACGCCTTCGCCAGCTCCGTCTTCCCGACCCCGGTGGGGCCGGCGAAGATGAAGGAACCACCGGGACGCTTGGGGTCCTTCAACCCCGCACGGGTGCGTCGGATCGCCTGGGACAGCGCCTTGATGGCGTCGTCCTGGCCGATGACGCGCTGGTGGAGCTCCGCCTCCATGTTCAGCAGGCGGGTCGACTCCTCCTCCGTGAGCCGCACGACGGGGATGCCGGTCGCGGTGGCCAGGACCTCGGCGATCAGTTCCTCGTCGACCTCGGCGACGACGTCCATGTCACCGGCCTTCCACTGCTTCTCGCGCTCCTTGCGCTGCGCGATGACCGTCTTCTCCCGGTCCCGCAGCGAGGCCGCCTTCTCGAAGTCCTGCGCGTCGATCGCGCTCTCCTTCTCGCGGCGGACGTCGGCGATGCGCTCGTCGAACTCGCGCAGGTCCGGCGGTGCGGTCATGCGGCGGATGCGCAACCGGGCGCCGGCTTCGTCGATCAGGTCGATCGCCTTGTCGGGCAGGTAGCGGTCGTTGACGTAACGGTCGGAGAGGGTGGCCGCGGCGACGAGCGCCGCGTCGGTGATGGTCACCCGGTGGTGGGCCTCGTAGCGGTCACGCAGACCCTTGAGGATCTCGATCGCGTGGGCCAGCGTCGGCTCCGGGACCTGGATCGGCTGGAAGCGGCGTTCCAGGGCCGGGTCCTTCTCGATGTACTTCTTGAACTCGTCCATCGTGGTGGCGCCGACGGTCTGCAGCTCACCGCGGGCCAGCATCGGCTTGAGGATCGAGGCCGCGTCGATCGCACCCTCGGCGGCACCAGCCCCGACGAGGGTGTGGATCTCGTCGATGAACAGGATGATGTCGCCGCGGGTCCCGATCTCCTTGAGCACCTTCTTGAGGCGTTCCTCGAAGTCACCGCGGTAGCGCGAGCCGGCGACGAGCGCGCCGAGGTCGAGGGTGTAGATCTGCTTGTCGCGCAGGGTCTCGGGGACCTGTCCGCGGGCGATCTCCTGGGCGAGCCCTTCGACGACGGCGGTCTTGCCGACCCCGGCCTCGCCGATGAGCATCGGGTTGTTCTTGGTCCGTCGGGACAGCACCTGCATGACGCGTTCCGTCTGCTGGTCGCGACCGATGACCGGGTCGAGCTTGCCCTCGCGGGCGGCCTGGGTCAGGTTGCGCCCGAACTGGTCGAGCACGAGCGAGCCCGCGGGGACCCCCTCGCGCTGCTGGTCGCCTCCGCCGGCGCTCATGGGCTCCTTGCCCTCGGAGCCCGAGAGGAGCTGGATGACCTGCTGGCGGACCCGGTTGAGGTCGGCGCCCAGCTTCACCAGCACCTGGGCGGCGACGCCCTCACCCTCGCGGATGAGCCCGAGCAGGATGTGCTCGGTGCCGATGTAGTTGTGGCCCAGCTGCAGCGCTTCGCGCAACGACAGCTCCAGGACCTTCTTCGCCCGGGGGGTGAAGGGGATGTGACCGGACGGGGCCTGCTGGCCCTGGCCGATGATCTCCTGCACCTGCGCCCGGACGGCGTCCTGCGACACCCCGAGCGACTCGAGGGCCTTGGCGGCGACGCCCTCACCCTCGTGGATCAGGCCGAGCAGCACGTGCTCGGTCCCGATGTAGTTGTGGTTGAGCATCCGCGCTTCTTCTTGGGCCAGGACGACGACCCGGCGGGCGCGGTCGGTGAACCTCTCGAACACGACGATCTCCTCGGCTCACCGTCCCCTGCCTTCAGCCCGAGGACACAGTCCCGAGCATGCGTGCACTACGCGGGGGTGGCAAGCCCGAGAGGGCCCCGTTCGCTGAGGGCGTCGTCACGTCGGGGTCGTCGGTCGGGTCGGAGTCGCACCTCGACCCCTCCGCCACGGGCGTGACGCTGCGCCACGGAGGTGCCCGGCGCTCCTCCCGCGCCCCGTGGGAGCGCTCGCCCGGGGGCGCCGTTCCGCGATCAGTCCGTACCCACCGCGGCGCGCAGGTCGTCGAGGCACTCCTGCACGACGTCGGCGAACTCGGGTTCGCCACCGCGGTCGATCCAGCGGTCGTAGGCCGAGGTGAAGATCGTCGTGCCCGTCCGAGCGGTCAGTTCGGCCTGCTGCGCCTCGACCCCTCGTCCCTGCAGGGTCCTCGAGAGGGCGGCAGCGAGCGAGGCCGTCTTGAGCAGGTCCCGCTCGCGGAGCTCGGCCGAGGAGGCGACGAGCTCGCGGACCGCGCCGGCGAACTGCCGGTACTCGGTGAAGAGCGCGGCGCCTCGGGTCAGGGCGGCGGTGACGGCCCTCAGGGGGGCCACCTCGGCGGGGGTCGCGGTGAGCGTCAGGACGACGGTGTCCTCGAGGGCCTGTGCCCGGGCGAAGACCACGTCGCGCTTGTCGGTGAAGTGCCGGAAGAACGTGCGCTTGGTCAGGCCCGCGCGCTCGGCGATCTCGGCGACGGTGACGGCCTCGAAGCCGCGCTCGAAGAAGAGGGCCATCGCCGCCTGCTGCAGCCGGTCCCTCGTGTCCGGGTCCCAACGCGTCATGGGGTGATCCTACGGGGGATGACACCGGGTGACATCGCTGCTAGCGTCTCCATGTCACCGGGTGACATCACCTGGTCCGTCCGGAGAGGACACCACGCATGACCACCTGGTCCGCAGCCTGGATCGACGAGCGCTCCGCGCGCCTCGTCGTCCGGCCCGCCCCCGCCACCGCCGCGGGACCCGACGAGATCGTCGTCCGCAACCACGCCGTCGCCGTCAACCCGTTGGACTGGATCGTCCAGGTCGCCGGGAGCGTGGCCTACCGCTGGTTGCGCTACCCCTTCGTCCTCGGTTCCGACGTCGCCGGGGAGGTCGTCGAGATCGGTTCCGCGGTCACCCGCTTCGCCGTCGGCGACCGGGTCCTCGCCCACGCCGTGGGCAGCGACAAGGACAGCAACCGGGCCGCCGAAGGGGGTTTCCAGGACCGGACGGTCGTGCTGGAACGCCTGGCGAGCGCGATCCCCGACGACCTGCCCTACGAGGACGCCTGCGTCCTGCCCCTCTCGGTCTCCACGGCGTCCTGCGCCCTGTTCCAGACCGACCTGCTGGCCCTGCGCCACCCCGTGGCGGACCCGGTGCCCACCGGGGAGGTCGTCCTCGTGTGGGGCGCGTCCACCAGCGTCGGGCTCAACGCCGTGCAGCTCGCCGTCGCCGCCGGGTACCAGGTCGTCGCGACCTGCTCCCCGCGCAACGCGGACCTCGTGCGCTCGCTCGGCGCGGACCAGGTCCTCGACTACGCCGGCCCGACCGCGGTCGACGACGTCGTGGCCGCCCTGGCCGGACGGCGGCTGGCCGGGACGCTCGCCATCGGGGAGGGTTCCTCGTCGGCCTGCGTCGAGGTCGTCCGTCGCTGCGAGGGGCGGAAGTTCGTGGCGCTGCTCAGCACCCCGGTCTCCTTCGCCGGGGTGGGCGAGGGGGCCGGCCTGCCGCGCACCCTGCTCCGGATCGCCCGCTCCACCCTCGCCCTGCAGGTGAGGAGCCGTCGCCTCGGGATCGCCACGAAGTTCGTGTTCGGGAGCACGCTGAAGGCGAACGAGGTCGCCGAGGCCGTCTACGAGGACTTCCTCCCCGCGGCCCTGGCCACGGGTCGCTACCGCGCGGTCCCGGAGCCGCTGGTGGTCGGGACCGGGCTCGGGGCGGTGCAGGAGGCCCTGGACGTGCAGCGACGCGGGGTCTCCGCGCGGAAGGTCGTGGTCTCGCTCGTCCCGACGGCCGTGTCCGATCCCCGCTAGACCCGGCGGGGCCCGGCGGGGTTCCATCGAGGCGTGGACACCGCACCCGTGGACGAGCGGGACCTCGCGTTCGCCGAGCGCTACCGCGCCATCGGCGCCCGCGACGTCCGCTTCGACGGGCAGTTCTTCACGGCCGTCTCCACGACCGGGATCTACTGCCGCCCGTCGTGCCCCGCCCGCACCCCGAGACCCGAGAACGTCACCTTCCACCTGACCTCGGCCTCCGCCCACGCGGCCGGGTTCCGGGCGTGCAGGCGGTGCCTGCCCGAGGCGACCCCGGGAACCCCCGAGTGGAACCTGCGCCGCGACCTCGCGGCCCGCGCGATGCGGCTCATCGGTGACGGGGTCGTCGACCGCGAGGGTGTCGACGGGCTCGCGTCGCGTCTGGGGTACACCTCCCGGCACGTGCAGCGGATGCTCGTCGCGGAACTCGGGGCCGGTCCGCAGGCGCTGGCCCGGGCACGACGGGCCCAGACGGCGAGATCGCTGCTGGTGGGCAGTGACCTGCGGATCGCGGACGTCGCCTTCGCCAGCGGGTTCGGTTCGGTGCGGCAGTTCTACGACACCGTCCGTGAGGTGTTCGCCGTGACGCCCGGGGAGTTGCGGGCGCGCCGTCCCGCCTCGACCGGCGCGGCGGCCGGGCAGGCGGTCCGGCTCGACCTCGCGCTGCCCGTCCGGCACCCCTTCGACGCGCCGGGGGTGTTCGGCTTCCTGGCCGTGCGGACCGTCGAGGGGGTGGAGACCGCCGACGTCTCCGACGGGGACCGGTTGCGCTACGCGCGGACCCTGTCGTTGCCGGCCGGACCGGGGGCGGTGCAGGTCACGGCGTCGCGGACCGCGCCGGGGTCCTGGCAGGTGCGCGCCGAACTCGAACTCGGTTCGCTCTCCGACGTCGCGACCGCCGTCGCGCGGGTCCGCCGCCTCCTCGACCTCGACGCCGACCCGGTCGCCGTGGACGCGGGGCTGGTGGCTGATCCCGCCCTCGCACGCGCGGTCGCCTCGACGCCTGGGATCCGGGTGCCCGGGGCGGTGGACGCGCACGAACTCCTCGTCCGCAGCGTCGTGGGGCAGCAGATCCCGGTGGCCGCCGCCCGCACCCACCTCGGTCGGCTCGCGCGGGCCCTCGGAACCCCGCACCCGTCGAGGTTCCCTGGGCTGGACCTCCTGTTCCCGACCCCGGAGCAGATCGCGGCGGGGGTCGTCGAGACAGGGGCCGACCGTGCGTTGCGCCTGCCCGCCCGGTCGGTCCGCACGGTGGTCTCGGCGGCGCGCGACCTCGCCTCGGGGGACCTCGTCGTGGACGTCGGGGTCGACCCGGACGTCCTGCGCGAGAACCTCTCGGTCCGCGTCGGCATCGGACCGTGGACGGCTGCGCACGTCGCGATGCGGGTGCTCGGTGACCCTGACAGCTGGTCGACCGGCGACGTCGCCCTCGCCGCGGGAGCCCGCTCGCTGGGACTCCTCGACCCCGGTCTCCCCAGCGCCACCGCCCACCGACGGCTGGCCGAGCACGCGGCCCGCTGGGCGCCCTGGCGTTCCTACGCCGCCATGCACCTCTGGACCACGAACGGAAGGCCGCCACGATGACCACTGCCGAAACCCTGACGACACCCGACGGCCCCTTCTCGGTGGTCGTCGCCGACGACGCCGTCCTCGCCGCCGGGTGGACGAACTCGATCGACGAACTGGTGGCCCTGGTGCACCCGCAGTTGCGCACGCCGACGGGTTCCCCCGCGGTGCTGCGGGCCGCGCAGGAAGCGGTCCGGGCCTACTACGACGGTGACCTGGACGCACCGGCCGCGGTCCCCGTCCGGCAGCGGTCGGGGGAGTTCCGCGAGCACGCCTGGAAGGTCCTGCGCGAGGTCGAACCGGGGGAGCGGATCTCCTACACCGAGTTCGCGGAACGCTCGGGCCGGCCCACGGCCGTGCGGGCGGTCGCGGGGGCGTGCGCCACGAACGCCGCGGCCCTGTTCGTCCCGTGCCACCGGGTGCTGCGGTCCGGGGGCGCCCTCGGGGGTTTCCGCTACGGAGTCCCCCTGAAGACCGCGCTGCTCGACCGCGAGGCCCTCACGTACCGGTGACCATCCAGGCGCCCCCACGTTCCCGGCGGACGAGGGTCAGCAACCGGGCCAGCGTGTAGACACCGGCGAACCCGACCCACAACCAGACGAGCCCGGCCCGTCCGGTCGGCACCAGCCACAGCACGGCCAGCGCCGCGGGGACGTAGCAGGCGAGGGTGACGATCCCGGCGCGGGCGAGGTAGCGACCGTCGCCGGCGCCGATGAGCACCCCGTCCAGGACGAACACCCAGCCCGCCGCGGGCAGGCAGGCCCCGAGGACCACCAGCGCTGCGCTCAGGTAGCTGCGGACCTCGGGTTCCGGGGCGAAGAACCCGGCGACGGGGGAACGCGTGACGATCAGCAGGACCCCCAGCAGCACGCCAACGCCGACGCCCCACTGCGTCATCCGGCGGATCGTCGCCCGGACCCCGTCGACGTCCGCGGCTCCCAGCGCGCGGCCGACGAGGGCCTGCGCGGCGATCGCCAGGGCGTCGAGGGCCAGGGCCGTCGTCGTCCAGACGGTGTTCGCGACCTGGTGCGCAGCGATCCCGGCGTCACCCTGGGCCGCGACGAACGTCGTGAGCAGCGCCGCGACGCGCAGCGTGACCGTCCGGACGAGCAGCGGGACGCCGTCGAGGGCGTTGCGCAGCACCCCCAGCGGGTGCGGACGCACGCGCGCCCCGGTCCGCAGGACCCCGCGCGCGACGACCGCTGCGAGGGCGATCGCCATCAGCACCTGCGTCGTCGCCGTCCCGATCGCCGACCCCGCGATGCCCCAGCCGACGCCGTTCACCAGCAGCAGGTTCAGGGCCACGTTGAGGAGCGCGCCGGCGCTCGCGACGACCAGCGGGGTGCGGGTGTCCTGCAGGCCGCGCAGGACCCCGGTGGCGGCCAGGACCAGGAGCATCCCGGGCAGCCCCAGGAGGCTCCAGTGCAGGTAGGTCAGCGCGGAAGGACGCGCCGCCGCGGAGACGCCGAGGAGGTCGACGAGCGGACCGGAGAGGAGACGGGTGACGACGGCCGTGACGACGCCGAGCCCGAGAGCGAGCCACATCCCGTCGACCCCCTGGCTCAGCGCGCCCTTCGCGTCCCCGGCGCCGAGGCGGCGGGCGACGCTCGCGGTGGTGCCGTAGGCGAGGAAGACGAAGACGCTGACGGCGGTCCCGAGGACCGCGCCGGCGATGCCCAGCCCGGCCAGCGGGAGGGTGCCGAGACGGCCGACGATGGCGGAGTCGGCGAGCAGGAACAGGGGCTCCGCGACGAGGGCACCCAGGGCGGGGACGGCCAACCGGAGGATCTCGGCATCACGCTGCGTCACCTTGAGCCGACTTGACAGAGCGTTACCGAACTGCAACGTGACCGACTTCCCTTCACCCGAACGGTTCTTTTCGTCTCCACACGCGGTGGACAGCATCGTCGCAGGTCAGCGGGGTGGCCGGGAAGTTGTCCACCGCTTCGGCCGGGTTTGTCCACAGGTTTGTCCACCCCCTGTGCACAACGGTCCCCACGTCATCCACAGGCTGTCCACCGCCCTGTGCACAGGGCCGTTTGACCAGCCGGGGGACGGTCAGTCACTGTGCCAGGGAGTGGGTCGGAGGGCGTGTCGGAGGCGTGCCGTAGGACTACGGCGAGCGATTCGTCGCGGGGACGTATCCGGGGATCCCGGGGACTTGGAGCTGGCTTCTGTGACCACGTACGACGAGCCCCCCGCGGACTTCGACTTCCCCGACGAGGGGTCGTCCGGAGGGCGCCGCAACGGTGGTCGGGGTGGCCGCAAGGGCGGCGACAGCGGACGCGGCGGGGAGTCCTTCGACCGCATGCCGCCCCAGGACATCGCCGCCGAACAGGGCGTGCTCGGCGGGATGATGCTGTCCAAGGACGCCATCGCCGACGTCGTCGAGGTCATCAAGAGCCAGGACTTCTACCGTCCCGCCCACGAGCTCATCTACGAGGCGATCCTCGACCTCTACTCGCGCGGCGAACCCGCCGACCCGGTGACGGTGTCGGCCGAGCTCACCAACAAGGGCGAGCTCACCCGCGTCGGCGGCACCCCCTACCTGCACGACCTCATCTCGACCGTCCCCACCGCCGCCAACGCCGCGTTCTACGCGCGGATCGTCGGCGAGCGCGCCGTCCTGCGCCGTCTCGTCGAGGCCGGCACCCGGATCGTCCAGATGGGCTACGGCTCCGAGGGCATGGACGTCGAGTCCGTCGTGAACTCCGCGCAGGCCGAGATGTACGCCGTCACCGAGAAGCGCACCAAGGAGGACTACGCCGTCCTCGGTGACGTCATCGAGGGCACCATCGACGAGATCGAGGCCAGCTCCCACCGCGGCGAGGGCATGGTCGGCGTCCCCACCGGCTTCGCCGACCTCGACAGCCTGACCAACGGCCTGCACCCCGGTCAGATGATCGTCATCGCGGCTCGACCGGCGGTCGGGAAGAGCACTCTGGGACTGGACATCGCGCGGGCGGCGTCGATCAAGCACGGCCTCGCCTCGGTCATCTTCTCCCTCGAGATGGGGCGCAACGAGATCGCGATGCGCCTGCTCTCCGCGGAGGCGCGGGTCCCCCTGCAGAAGATGCGCAAGGGGAACATGGACGACGCGGACTGGACGCGGTTCGCGCGGACGATGGGCGCCATCAACGAGGCGCCGCTCTACATCGACGACTCGCCGAACATGTCGCTCATGGAGATCCGCTCCAAGTGCCGCCGGTTGAAGCAGCGCGCGGACCTGAAGCTCGTCATCGTCGACTACCTCCAGCTGATGACCTCCGGCAAGAAGGTCGAGAGCCGCCAGCAGGAGGTCTCGGAGTTCTCCCGTGCGCTGAAGCTGCTGGCCAAGGAGATCGAGGTCCCGGTCATCGCGCTCTCGCAGCTGAACCGTGGGCCCGAGCAGCGCACCGACAAGCGGCCGATGGTCTCCGACCTCCGTGAATCCGGTTGCCTGACCGCGGAGACGCGCGTGCTGCGTGCGGACACGGGTGCGGAGACCACGATGGAGGAGCTCTTCGCCCTGCAGGCTCGCGACGTGCCCGTCTGGTCGCTCGACGAGTCCCTGCGCTACGTCCGTCGGCACCTGACCCACGTCTTCCCGACCGGGGTCAAGCCGGTGTTCAAGCTGAGGATGGCGTCGGGCAAGGAGGTTCGCGCGACGGCGAACCACCCCTTCCTCACCTACGACGGGTGGAAACCGCTCGGTGAGCTCGCCGTCGCCGATCGTCTCGGTGTGCCGCGTCACGTTCCCGCCCCCGAGCGGGTCGCGAGCTGGACCGACGAGCAGGTCCTGCTCCTGGGGCACCTCATCGGTGACGGCTCGTTCGTGCGCAGGCAGCCCCTGCGCTACGCGAGCGTGGACGAGGAGAACCTGTCGGCGGTGGCCGGGGCCGCCGCCGCGGCGTTCTCGATCGTGGCGATCCGTGACGAGTACGCGGCGGCCCGTTGCGTCACCCTGCGGCTGCCGGCACCGTACCGGCTGACGCACGGCCGCCGGAACCCCCTGGCGGAATGGCTCGACGAGCTGGGTCTCTTCGGCAAGCGGAGCTACGAGAAGTTCGTGCCGCAGCAGGTGTTCCACCTCCCGAAGCAGCAGATCTCGCTCTTCCTGCGCCACCTGTGGGCGACCGACGGAAGTGTCACCCTGAACAAGTCCGGTCGCAGCGGGCGCATCTACTACGCGTCCACCAGCCTGCAGCTGATCCGCGACGTCTCACGCCTGCTCCTCCGGTTCGGCATCTCGACCCGGGTGCGCGTCACGACGCCGAAGGCGAACTACCGCCCCGGATACACCCTGGACGTCTCGGGTGTCGACGACCAGCGCCGCTTCCTGCAGGAGATCGGGGTCCACGGTGCCAGGGGCCTCCTGGCCGACCAGTTGCTGGAGGTCATCCGGGACGTGTCCGCGAACACCAACGTCGACACCGTGCCCCGCCAGGTGTGGGACGACGTGCGCCGGATGCTGACTGCGAAGAACATCACCCACCGCGAGTTCGCCACCGCGATGGGAACGTCGTTCGGGGGCAGCTCCCTCTGGAAGCACGCGCCGTCGCGGGAGCGTCTCGGCCGCGTCGCCCAGGTCCTCGACAGCGCTGAGCTGGAGGTGCTCGCCGTCAACGACCTGTTGTGGGACGAGATCGTCTCGATCGAGGCCGACGGCGAGGAACAGGTCTACGACGCAACGGTCGCGGGCGGCCACAACTTCATCGCCAACGGCATCGCGGTCCACAACTCGATCGAGCAGGACGCGGACATGGTCATCCTGCTGCACCGCGAGGACATGTACGAGAAGGAGTCCCCGCGTGCGGGGGAGGCCGACTTCATCGTCGCCAAGCACCGCAACGGCCCGACGGACACCATCACCGTCGCCTTCCAGGGGCACTACTCGCGCTTCGTGGACATGGCCACCTGATCGACTGGCGCGTTTCGCGTCCTCCGGAGCCGGATCGGGCGCGAAACGCTCCAGTGGACGGGGTGGCGCCCGAGCAATGGAACCTTTCGCGGCTCTCACGGCCCTGATCGAACGCCGAACGTTCCACATCGGCGGGGATTCGGATCGTGGGCACCAACGATCCGAACCCGTCAGCGCCGGGGCGTATCACTCGCAGACCGTCGCCGCCAGAGCACGACGCGCGACCCGTCGTCCTCGTCCGAGGTGTCGGCGAACACCTCGGCCGAGAAACCCGCGGGGGTGAGTTCCACCGCGAGCAGGACCTGGTCCTCGTCGAGTTCGCTCAACGAGACCCCGCGCTCGGACAGGACCCCGTCGAGACCGGCGAGGACCCGGCGCAGCACGTCGAGGCCGTCGGTGCCCCCGTCCAGGGCGGAACGCAGTTCGCCCTCCCGCATCTCCGGCGGGAGGTGAGCGATCTCGGAACTCGGGACGTAGGGGACGTTGGCGAGGAGGACGTCCACCGGTGGGCCGGCGGGGAACAGGTCCGAAAGGCCGACGTGGGCGCCCGGGAGGTTCTCCCGGGCGCAGGCGACGGCGGCGGGATCGACGTCCGAGGCGTGCAGTTCGACGTCTGGCACGAGGTCGCGCAGAGCGCCGCCGAGGGCGCCGGTCCCGCAGCCGAGGTCGAGGACCACGTCACCGAGGGACGCGCGGGTCGCGGCGACGGTGACGAGGAAGCGCGTCCGCTGCCGCGGCACGAACACCCCCGGGCGGACGACGTAGCGCCGGCCGCAGAACTCCGCCCAGCCGAGGACGTCCTCGAGGCGCTCACCCGTGACCCGGCGGGCGACGAGATCGTCGAGCGACCGGGGATCAAACGTCGCCGCCCGCAGGAGTTCGGCCTCGCGTTCGGCGAAGACGCACCCCGCGCCCCGCAGCCTGGTCACCAGGTCGTCGTCCACCGCTGAAGTCTCGCAGTCTCGCACCCTGGATCACATCTGTATACCGATGGAGATCGGGAGGAAGTCCAGCTTCATCGTCTAGGCGCCTGGTGAGCACGCTAAGCTCTCGTTTAACGGGGAAGTTGCGCGGGCGTAACACGCCGGAAACAGCTGGAGGTATACAAATGAAGCACACCAGCACCGCACCCAGCGCAGCCTCCCGGCTGCGACAGACCAAGGCGTTGTGGAGTCAGCCATGTCCGCTGTCAGTCGCACCACTGCCCCGACCGTCACCGGCCACAGTTCCACCGCCCTGGCCGGCGCACTCGACAGGATCGGCTTCAGCCGCGCGCAGTTCGCGGTCCTCATGCTGATCCTCGCCGGTGCCTTCTTCGACACCCTGGAGCAGAACTCGGTGGGGGCCATGGGCACCCACCTGAAAGACTCGCTCGGGATCACCGACGTCAACCTCACGACGATCAACACCGCCACCGTCCTCGGTGGTCTCGTCGGCCGCTTCCTGGGCGGCTGGCTCGCCGACAAGCACGGCCGACGCTTCTCCCTCAGCTTCAACCTGCTGATCTACAGCCTGGGCGGGATCATCAGCGCCCTGGCCGTGAACTACGAAGTGCTGCTGGCCAGCCGGTTCATCGTCGGCATCGGTCTCGGGGGCGAGTTCACCATCGGGATCGCGATGCTGTCCGAGATGGTGGCCACGAAGTACCGCGGGGGGATCGTCGCCGCGCTCAACGTCGGCGCCGGCGGTCTCGGGAACTTCCTCTCCTACGGCATCTTCCTCCTGCTGCTCGGCCCGCTCGCCCCGAGCCTGGGTGGCGACGGCCACGTGTGGCGCTGGACCTTCGTCCTCCTCGCCCTGCCCGCCCTGCTCGTCGTCCTCTACCGCCGACGCCTGCCCGAGACCCCGCGCTGGCTGCTCCAGCAGGGCCGCGTCGCCGACGCCAACCGCGTCCTCGCCGTGCTGTCCACGACCTCGCTGCGCTCCGTCCCGGCGGCCGAGGACGTCCCGCAGGTCCTCACCGCCGCCGACATCCCGGAGCACGTCGTCCGCAGTTCCCCCGCCGCGGTGTTCAGCCCCACGCTGCTCGGCCGCACCGTCCCGCTGGCCGCGGCGTCCTGGATGGCCTTCGGCTCGCAGGTCACGTTGAACTTCCTGATGCCGACGTTGCTCGTCGAACGCGGGTACTCCGTGTCGCAGTCGCTGCTGTTCACCATGATCATGAACGTCGGATCACTGCTCGGTGCCACGGTCGCGGCCCTCGTCGCCAACCGCTTCGGCCGACGGGTCGTCGTCAGCACCGCCGGGGTCCTCGGGTGTTTCACCGCGCTCGCCTTCGCGGGCTTCGGGAACTCCACCGCGCTCATCCTCGTCCTCGGCGCGATCTTCCAGTTCTTCACCATGGTGACCAACACGACGCTCGCCGCCTGGTCGCCGGAACTCTTCCCGACGGCCATCCGGGCCTCGGGCACCTCGATCGTCAACGGGATCGGCAACATCGCCGGCGCCGTGATGCCGTTCGCCGCCGTCGCCCTCTGGGGTTCGGCCGGGTTCGCCGGGGTGTTCGGGATGGTCGCGGTGATGTACGCCCTGCTGGTCGTCGCCGCCCGGTTCGCCCCGGAGACCCGGGGACGCACCCTGGAGGACGTCAACGAGAACGCCATCGCCACCGGCAGGATCGCCGTCCCGGTGGTCTGACCTACCTGACCGAGCACCACCCCGACCAGGACCGGGGTTCCCACCGGAACCCCGGTCCGCCCAGGAGGAACACCATGGACCAGCTCACCGTCTCCGCCACCGCCAACGGCCTGAACTACCTGCCCGAGTACTACGCCTCGGCCGCAGGACTCTTCGCGGCCGAGGGTCTCGAGGTCACCACCAAGGCCTGTGACCCGTGGACCGGAGTCCTCGACGACCTCGAGAGCGGCACGGCGGACCTCGCGCTCGGCGGGTTGTGGGTACCGGCCATGTACGTGGGAACCGAGCGCCGCCTCACCGTCCTGACGCAGCTGAACCACCAGTTCCCGATGGGGATCGTCACCCGGGAGCCGGTCGCCGACTTCGACCTCGGCTGGCTGACCGGCCGGGTCGCCCTGGCGCCCGGTGCCGGGGGCAGCGCGCCGTACGAGTTCACAGCCGGACTGATCCGCGAAGCCGGTCACGATCCGCGCCAGACCCGCTGGGTCCGAGACCTCTCGACCGCCATGCTCGTCGAGCTCTACCGGCAGGGTCTCGGCGACGCCATCGTGGCCGACCTCGTCACCGCCCACGAACTGCAGTCGGCCGGGTTCGGAACCATCGCGTTCCGCCACCTCGACGCCGGCGGGACCATGCCGAACAGCGTCTACTACACGCGCACCGACCGCCTCGAGGAACTGCGCGACCGCGTCGAACGCTTCGACACCGCCGTCTCCCACGCCATGGCCGCGCTCCCCGGGGCTGACCCGGCGGTCGTCGACGGGATCCTCGACGCGCGCTGGCCGGACAAGGATCCGGCCGTCCTGCGCGCCGCGGTCGCCGAGATGACCGCCAGCCAGGTCTGGGCCACGACGACCGTCGATCGTGACGCGAGCGACCGCTGGATGGGTATCCTCGCCGACGGGGGTCTGGTGACCTCGGCCCCCACCTACGAGGACCTCTTCGCACCCACCGGCGCACTGCGGTGAACCTCTTCCTGGGCCGTGAGCAGATCGAAGGGATGGTGACGACCTCCGAGGGGATCGCCGCCGTCGAAGCCATCCACCTCGATCTCGGTCTCGGCGTCATGACGCAACCGGCCCCGGTGGCCCTGACCTCGGCGATCGACGACGCGGTGCTGCTGCCGATGGCCGCCCGTTCCGACCGGTTGGGGATGGGACTGGTCAAGCTCATGGCCGACCTGCCCACCACGGCCACGCGCGGTCCGGTGCAGCGCTCGACGATCCTCGCCCTCTCCACGACGACCGGGGAGTGCCTGGGGGTCCTCGACGGCGGGACCGTCACCCGGCAGCGGACGGCCGCGGCCAGTGCTGTCGCGACCCGCCACCTCGCGCGGCCGGACAGCCGGGTCCTCGGCCTGATCGGTGCGGGGAACCTCGCCGTGGCCCACGTACTGGCGATCAGCACCGTCCTCGACCTCGACCGGGTCGTCGTCTGGTCGCGCAGCCCGAAGACCGTGGAGTCGTTCGTCCGCCGTCTGCGGGCCGCCGGTCGTGCGCTCGAGATCACCGTGGTCGAGGGTCCGGAGGACGTCGTACGGATCGCGGACGTGGTCTGCACCCTGACCCCCGCGCGCGAACCCGTCCTGCGGGGTGGGTGGTTGCGGCCCGGCCAGCACGTCAACGCCGTCGGTGCGCCGCCGCGCACCACCCACCGCGAGGTGGACGGTGAGGCGCTGCGCCGCAGTCGGTTGGTCGTCGACAGCGCCGCGACGGCGCTCAGCAAGTCCGGTGACCTCGTGCTGGCGATCGGTGAGGGTGCGATCGACCGTGACGCCCCGTTGCTCGAACTCGGGACCGTCGTCGCGGGTCTGGCGCCCGGTCGCAGGACCGAGGGGGAGATCACGCTGTTCAACTCCGTCGGCATCGCGGCGCAGGACCTCGCCCTCACCGCCGCCGTGCTCGAGGCCGTCCGGCGTCCCGCCCGCGAGCACGCCCTCGCGGGAGGTCCGGCGTGACCCGCATCGCGGTCGTGAACTGCAACACGACCACCGCGATGACCGAGGCCATCGCCGACCAGGCGGCTCGGGTCGCAGCGCCGGGGACGACCATCGTCGGGGTCACCCCGTCCTGGGGCGTCCCCTCGGCCGAGGGCTGGTACGACAGCTTCCTCAGCGCGGCTGCGGTGCTGGAAACCCTCCGGGAGCTCGAACACGTCGACGGGGTCGTGATGGCCGGGTTCGGCGAGCACGGTCGCGAGGGGGCCAGGGAACTCCTCGACGTCCCCGTGGTCGACATCACCGAAGCCGCCGCGCACACGGCGATGACGCTCGGTCGCCGCTACGGCGTCGTCACGACGCTGGACCGCACCGTCGGGCTCATCGAGGACAGCCTCCTCACGGCCGGGCTCTCGTCGCACTGCGTCGGGGTCAGCGGGACGGGGCTCGGGGTCCTCGAACTGGAGGCGTCCCCCGGACGCACCCGGGACGCCTTCGTCGCCGCGGCCCGCGACCTCGTCCGCCGCGGGGCCGAGGTCGTCTGCCTGGGGTGCGCGGGGATGAGCGGACTGGAGGAGTCGGTGCGGGAGGCCCTCGACGTGCCCGTCGTCGACGGTGTCGCCGCAGCGGTGACGACCGTGGAGGGGCTGGTCCGAATGGGCCTGCGGACGAGTCGCGCGGGCGGGTACGCCGCGCCCCTGCCCAAACGTCGCACGTCCGTGCCCGACGCGGTCCTGCTCTGACCGGCTCCGGCACCGAGCCGGGCACCCCGTCGTGACGGCTACTGTCGACGGCAGAGCCGTTCCCCACGTGGGGGTTGCGCGGTGTTCGCCGGAGGTCGCAGGGGTGGCACAGGGAGTGCGTACGGGAACGGCGATGCCCTTGGCGGTGCAGCTGTACCACCGGCTCCGCCGGGGCATCATCGTCGGCGACTACCCGCAGGGCAGCGTCCTCTACGAACAGCGCCTGGCCGAGGAGCTCGACGTCTCCCGGGTGCCGGTCCGCGAGGCCATGCCGCTGCTGGCCAACGAGGGGCTCGTCGAGGTGAACCCCCGGCGCAGCGCCGTGGTCACGACCTGGACACGCCGCCGGGTGCACGACGTCTTCGACACCCGCCTCGGCCTGGAGGTCGCCGCCGCACGCGGCGCGGCTCGCCGGGTGGCGGCGGGTGGTTCGCTGCGCGAGCTCGAGGACGCCGTCGCGCTCGCCGAGGCCCGGCTTGACACCGAGGAGGGCGAGTACGAGCAGGCCGACGCGAACTGCGCCATCCACCTCGCGCTCGTCGCGGCGGCCGGCAACGAGCTCATGGACTCCCTCATGCGGGCCGTCGGGGGTCGGATGACCTGGCTGTTCCTCAAGACCTCCGGCCGGGACCTGCACCAGCAGAGCGACGAGCACGCCGCGATCCTGGCGGCCCTGCGCGCGGGCAACGAGCGGCTCGCCGAGGCGCTCGCGTTCGCGCACATCGAGGCCGGCCGGGAGCCGACCCTGGCGACCCTCGCCCTCGAACACTGACCCGTCCCCGGAATCCCCGGGCCGCTCCGGAGGTTGACCTCAGGAGGAACCAGTCCCGTTCGAAAGGTCGCACCATGTCGTCGCTCGTGCTCTCGGTCCTGGACCTCGCCCCCATCGCACCCGGGGAGTCGGCGGGCGAGAGCATCGCCGCGAGCGTCGCGCTCGCCCAGACGGCGGAGGCCCACGGCTACCGACGGGTCTGGTACGCCGAGCACCACAACATGCCGTCCATCGCGTCGTCCGCCCCCGCGGTGATGATCTCGCACATCGGTGCGAAGACGACGTCGATCCGCCTCGGCGCCGGTGGGGTCATGCTCCCCAACCACTCGCCGCTGGCCATCGCCGAGCAGTTCGGCACCCTCGAGGCGATGTACCCGGGGCGCATCGACCTCGGTCTGGGGCGCGCGCCCGGTTCGGACGAGGCGACGACCTACGCGCTGCGCCGCGACCCGGCGGCTTCCGCGCAGTTCCCCGAGGACGTCGCCGAACTGCGCGCCTACTTCGCGGGTCAGTCGCGGGTGCCCGGGGTCGACGCGGTCCCCGGGACGGGGCTGAAGGTCCCCCTCTACGTCCTGGGCTCCTCGACGTTCGGCGCGCACCTGGCCGCTGCGCTGGGTCTGCCCTACGCCTTCGCGTCGCACTTCGCGCCGCAGCAGCTCGGTGCGGCGGTCGCGGCGTACCGCAACGAGTTCCGCCCCTCCGAGCAGCTCGCCGAACCGCACGTCATCGCCGGCGTGAACGTCGTGGCCGCCGACACCACCGACGCGGCCCGCGAGTCCTTCGCCGGGGTGCAGCGCCGGTTCGCGACGTCGCTCTTCGGCCGCGGCCGCACGTTCAGCGAGGCCGAGGTCGACATCCTCATGGAGACCGCCGCCGGCCAGCACGTCCGCCAGATGCAGGCCTACGCGGCGGTCGGCACCCCCACCGAGGTGCGCAGCTACCTCGAGGAGTTCGCCGCCTCCACCGGCGCCGACGAACTCATCGTCGCCCACCAGGCGCTGTCCACTCAGGCGCGGTTGCGGTCGGTGCAGCTGACCGCGGAGGCGTTGCAGCCCGTCGGGGTCTGACCTCAGCGCCGGTCCACGACGACCCGTCCTCCCTGGACCACGACCGGCAGGTGCCGGTGGGGTTCGGCGAGGACGCCGACGTCGGCCAGCGGGTCGCCGTCCACGAGGACCAGGTCGGCGTGGGCGCCGGGGGTCAGCTCGCCGATCTCGCCGGTCAGGCCCAGCAGTTCCGCGGCGACCGTCGTGGCCGACCGGAGGACGTCGAGGGCCGGCAGCACGTCGCCGCGGATGCGGAACTCCTGCGACTGGTGACGTTGCATGCCCCCCAGCAGGTCGGAACCGTGGACGATGCGGGCCCCGCCGCGGTGAGCCAGTTCGAGGGCGTGCAGCCCGGCGTCGAAGACCTCGGCGACCTTGCGCCAGCTGTCCTGCGGCAGGCCGAACTCGCGACCCTCCTCCTGCAGCGCCCAGTAGGTGACCAGGGTCGGCACGAGGAACGCGTCGTGCGCCCGCAGCAGCTCGACGCTGTGCTCGTCGATGAGGTTCCCGTGCTCGATGCTGCGCACCCCCGCGGTCAGGGCGTGCTCGACCGAACGGGCGGTGTAGGCGTGGGCGGTGACGTAGCGGTTCGCGGCGTGCGCCTCCTCGACGACGACACGAAGCTCCTCCTGGGAGTACTGGGTGGAGTCGATGCGGTCGGTGGGGGAGGAGACGCCGCCGCCGGCCATGACCTTCAGGTGGTGGGCGCCCTTGCGCAGTTCGTCGCGGGCCGCCACGCGCAACGCGTCCACGCCGTCGACGACGCGGCCGAGGGCCACGCAGCAGCCGGGGTCCTCCTGAGCGTGCTGCCCCGCGGTCCGGACGTCGCCGTGGCCGCCGGTCTGGCTGAAGGCCTTCCCCCCGTGGATCAGGCGCGGACCGGGAAACAGTCCTTCCGCCTGGGCCCGAACCAGTCCGTGGTCGGCGCCGCCGGTGTCACGAACGGTGGTGAAACCCCGGTCGAGGGTTTCGCGCAGGACACGCGCCGTGTGGGCCGTGACGTAGGTCGGTGCCCACGTCGTCAGTGCGCCCAGGTCGGCGGTGGCCGCGGTCACGTGCACGTGGCAGTCGATGAGACCGGGCAGGACATGCAGGCCCCGGGCCTCGACCACCTCCACGTCCAGCGCGGTGCGCACGTCACGACCGACCTCGACGACGCGACCGTCGACGGCGAGGACGTCGTGGTTCTCGAGGTAGGTCCCGGCGTGGACGTCCAGCACGTCCCCACCGCGGACCAGGACGGCAGCGTGGTTCACGGGTTCCTCCAGTGCGTGCGGTGCCACGCGAGCAGGGGCTCGCGGGCGAGGTCGGCCAGGGGTGCAGCCTTCAGGATCGAGCTCTCGTCGTAGGCGCCTTCGACGTCGAGCAGGCTGAGCGAACCCAGGGTCGTCCCGTCGTGGACGACCGGGAGGTTCAGGGTCGCGCCGCAGCCCAGCGCCTCGATGGCGGGCCAGTCGGAGAAGACGCCCGCGACGTCGGCGGGGTGCGCCCCGAGGAAGGTGCGTTGCTGGACCAGCACGTGCTGGGGCCAGGGCGCTCCGGGGGGCATGAACTTCTCTCCGCCGACGGGGTACTCCTCCGGGTGGGAGGTGTGGATGCGTTGCAGCGCGTACCGACCGGCGTCCCAGGCCAGGACGGTGAACAACCGCACGCCGACGAGTTCGTGCGCGAGGGCTTCGACGGGTGCGAAACCCGGGGCGGGCGCGACCGTCGTCTCCGGTCGGGTGCTGCGGGTCTGCGGGGTGCTCACGACTGGTCCCCTCCCCGTCGCTGTGCGACCGCTCGTTCGGCGTCGTGCACGGCGGGTGTCTCGGTGAGTTC
Source organism: Kineococcus sp. AC630 (assembly GCF_979255925.1). NCBI lineage: Bacteria > Bacillati > Actinomycetota > Actinomycetes > Kineosporiales > Kineosporiaceae > Kineococcus > Kineococcus sp. AC630. Next base: position 270,458 of record NZ_CEEDMJ010000003.1, on the reverse strand, counting down.
CTCCAGGGACCGGCCGACCGTGGAGAGGCCGAAGACGAGGACGACGACGACTCCGACGACGAGCACCAGGGTGACCATGGTGAAGACGCCGCCGAACCCGAGGGAGGCGGAGGTCACACCGATGATGAACGGCGCGGTGATGCTGCCGATGCGGCCGAAGGCGCTGGACAGGCCGGTCCCGCTGGCCCGGATCCACGTCGGGAAGACCTCCGGGGTGTAGGCGTACAGCCCTGCGTAGGTGCCGTTCAGGAAGAACGAGAGAACGGCTCCGGCCAGGACGATCGTCACCGAGGAGTTCGCCTGGCTGAGGGCGAGGGCGCTCACCGACGACCCCACCAGGTAGGTCGCGATCGTGAACCGCCGGTCGAACCGTTCGTTGAACCACGCCGCGGAGAAGTACCCCGGGATCTGGGCCAGGTAGATGATGATCGAGAACTCGAAGCTCTTCGTCACCGTCAGGCCCCGGTCGACGAGCAGGGTGGGGATCCAGGAGAAGAACCCGTAGAACGCGAACGTCGTGACGAACCACATCGTCCACACGACGGCGGTCCGTCGGGCCATCGCCCGGCTCCAGAGGAACCGCAACGCCGAACCCAACGTGGGTGGCGCGTTCACCACCGCCGGGTCCCGGGGGGCGACGACGTCGGTCGGGACCGGCGGCAGCGGTCGTCCGGTCGCCCGTTCGACGGAGCGTTCCATGGCCACGACGACGTCCTGCGCCTCCGCGGTCCGGCCCCGCTGCAGGAGGAAGCGGGGGGACTCGGGGAGGCTGCGGCGCCACCACAGCAACAGCAGCACGGGGACGGCGGTGACGACCTGCGCCCAGCGCCACCCGTCGTCGAGGGGGACCACGAACCGGCCCAGCAGGGCGGCGGCGACGTAACCGAAGGAGAAGAACCCGGCGAGAGCGCCGATGAACCAGCCCCGTCGTTGCGCCGGGACGAACTCGGCCAGGAACGGCGCGATGATCGCGCTCTCCGCACCCGTGCCGAGACCCGCGAGGATGCGGGCCGTGACGAAGAACTGGAAGTCGGGTGCTGCGGCGGCGACGAGGGTGAAGACCGCGTAGAAGGCCAGAGCCCACATCATCACTCGCCGCCGCCCGATGCGGTCGGCGAGCAGACCGGCGATCGTCGCACCCACCAGGTACCCGATCGGCGTGGCCGAACCGATGATCCCGGACTGGGCGCCCGACAGCGCCCACGTCTCGCGCACCTCGGGCAGCAGGAAGGCGACGACCGCGCCGTCGAGACCGTCGAAGGTGTAGCCGAGGCCGCCGATCAGCAGGAGCAGGTAGTGCGGACGACTCAGCGGCAGCCGGTCGAGGCGTTGCAAGAGGTCCACGAGCACTCCTCGGGTGGGGCGTGGCAGGGGTGAAGTGACGCAAAGCTAGGTGCGTAGAACGGTTACCTGCAATAGTTCTTGCAAGAAATCTTCCCGTAACGTTCGACCGTGGACTCGCTGATCGACGACCCCGCCCCGGGTGACGACCTCGGGAGCTGGCTCGAGTCCTGCGCCCCGAGCGGAGGGTTGTCGGCGAAGTCCCGTGCGGTCGTGCACGTGCTCGTCACCAAGCCGCGCACCGCGTCCTACGGCGGGGCCGCCGAGGTCGCAGGACTGGCGGGAGCCAACGTCGCGACGGTGACGCGCACCGCGCAGGCCCTGGGGTTCGACGGCTGGCCCGCCCTGCAGCAGGAACTGCGCGCCCGTTACCTGTCCTCGCTCAGCGCTCCGCAGGTCGCCGCCGAACACGGCCGGCTCGCCGACCTGCCGGGGACCGCCTCGCTGCGCCGTGACGTCGACGACCTCGCCGTCGTGTCCCGGGGAGCGAGCGGTGAGACCGTCCTGGCCGTCGCGGCGACGATCGCGGCCGCCCGGCGAACCCTGGTGGTCGCCTCCGGCAGCTACGCCGGTGTGGGAGTTCCCCTGGCGCACAACGCCGCTCTCGCGGGGTACGACGTCCAGTACCTCGACGGGTCCTCGGCGGCGTCGGTCAACGCCCTCGCCGCCTGCGGGGAGGGCGACGTCGTCATCGCCATCAGCTTCTGGCGGCTCTACACGAGTGCGGTGCGCGCCGCTCGCGCCGCCGCCGCACGGGGGGCCGGGGTCTGCGTGATCACCGACTCCGCCAGCGGTCCGCTGGCCACGTACGCCGACCACGTCCTCCTGGTGCCCGCGGAGGGAGTGTCGTTCTTCCCCTCGCTGACCCCCGCGCTGGCGGTGGCCCAGGCCGTCGTCGCCGAACTCGCGGCGATCGACCCCGGGCGGACCCGGGCCAGCGTCCAACGCTCGGACGAGCTGTGGGACGAGTTCGGCCTGTTGGACCGGGCGCCGCGCCGGCCGTGACGGGTCGCGCGCCGGCCGGGGTCCTGACGGCTCGTCAGTCCTCGAACGGGTAGCGCTCGGACAGCTCCCGCCCGATCCGCCCCAGTTCCCGGCGCACCGGCCCCGGACCCTCCACGTCGAGGCCGGATCCCCAGCCGGCGAGGTGACGGGCCAGGTCCAGCGGGGTGGGTGCCGCGAGCCGGCACCGGGTGCGTTCGTCCCCCAGGTCCTCCTCGTCGGTGCAGTGCCGGCCGAACTGCTCGCGCAGCATGGGGAGGAACCGGTTCGGCACCACGACGGTGGCGGCGCTCAGCGCCCGGCGCCGCTCGACCTCGTCGACGACGCGCTGCCACTCGCGGGCGAGGTCGAAGTCGGCGGGGTGTTCGAAGCGTTCCCCGGTGGCCTCGACACCGCTGATCCGGTCCACCCGGAACGTCCGCCGGCCCGACCCGCCGTCGGCCACCAGGTACCAGACGTCGTCCTTGTCGACGAGGCCGAGCGGCTCGAGGAGTCGTTCGCTCGGGCCGCGCCGGTTCGCGTAGGTGAGGCGGACCCGGGTGCGGGCGACCACGTGCCGCTGCAACCGCTCCACCAGTGCGGGGCGGGTGCGTTCGGCGGCTCCCCAGCGAGCCGGGTCGACGACGACCGCCTCACCGGCGGCCTCGGCGTCGGCGCGGAAGGTCGCGGGCAACGCGCGGACGAGCTTGCGCAGCGCCGCCCGGGCGGCCGGGTCGGTCGCGGTCGGTCCGACGATGAGGAAGAGGGCGCGGGCCTCGTCGCCGGTGAGGCCCGAGAGGTCGGTGCGGGCGCCGCCGACCAGCGACCAGCCGCCCCCTCGCCCGGGCTGCGGGTAGACCGGGATCCCCGCGGTGGACAGCGCCTCGAGGTCGCGGCGGGCGGTGGCCAGTGAGGTCCGGAGCTCGGCGGCCACCTCCGCGGCCGTCACCCGCCCCCGCGACTGCAGGAGCAGGAGGACGGCTACGAGCCGGTCTGCGCGCACGTCAGGAGTCTGCCGTGGAAAGTGCTCAGGAGGTGAGCACTTCAGGCGCCAGGGTGAGAACCACGAACCACCCGAACCGATGGAGGACCCGATGTTGCGAGGGATGTCGACCGTGGCGCTGCTGGCGAACGACTTCGAGGGCGCCAAGCGCTGGTACACCGAACTGCTGGGCGTCGCGCCGTACTTCGACCAGCCCTGGTACGCCGAGTTCCGCATCGGCGACTACCAGCACGAGCTGGGCATCCTCAACGGGGAGTTCGCCGGGCAGCTCGGCGGGGTGCCGGCCACCGACCGGCCCGGTGGCGTCGTCCTCTACTGGCAGGTCGACGACCTCGACGCGGCGATCGTCCGCACCCTGGAGCTCGGGGCCACGCTGTTCCAGCCCGCCCGCGAGTTTGGGGAGGGTTTCACCGGGGCCTCCGTCGTGGACCCGTTCGGCAACGTCCTGGGGTTGATGCACAACGCGCACTACCTCGAGGTCCTCGCCGCCGGGACCACCGGGGACCCGTCCCCGGTCCGGTGAGCGACGCCGCCCCGTCCGGGAGGAGTCCGCGTGGGAGCATCGGGGCGTGCCCTCCGTCGCCCCGCACGCCCTCCGCATCCCCGCCTCCGCGATCCGCCGGATCTACGACCTGGCGCAGGGGATCGACGACGTCGTCTTCCTCAACGTCGAGGAACCCGACCTCCCCGTCGCCCCGCACGTCCTCGCCGCCGGGGCCCGGGCGTGGGAGCAGGACGTCACGAACTACACGCCCAACGGCGGGGTCGCCCCGTTGCGGACGGCGATCGCGGCGAAGCTGAAGCGGGACAACGACCTCGACGTCACGCCCGACCAGGTGTGGGTCACGGCCGGCGGGATGCAGGCCCTGCACCAGGCGATGTCGCTGACGCTGGACGCGGGGGAGGAGGTCCTGGTCCCCGACCCCGGGTACGTGAACTTCGCCATGACGGCGCGCCACGTCGGCGCGGTCCCGGTGCCCTACCGCCTCGACCCCGCACGAGGTTTCCGCCCGGACCTGGCGTCGTTGCGGGCGGCGATCACCCCACGCACCCGGGTGCTGCTGGTGAACTCCCCGTCGAACCCGTTGGGCACCGTCTACGAGGCGGAGGTCCTGCGGCAGTTGCTCGACGTCGCCGCGGAGCACGACCTGTGGGTGATCAGCGACGAGGTGTACGAGCAGTTCACCTACGGAACCCCGCACGTCAGCACCGCGTCGCTGGACACCGACGGACGCGTGCTCAGCGTGTTTTCGTTCTCCAAGACCTACGCCCTCACCGGGGCCCGGGTGGGCTGGCTGGTGGCGCCGCCGCAGTGGGACGCGTTGCTGCGCACCGCGCAGGAGGCGACGGTCAGCTGCGTCAACGCGCCCGCCCAGTTCGCCGCGCTCGCGGCGCTGGAGGGGGACCAGCAGGTCGTCGCCGACGCTCGTGAGCACTACCGAGGGAACCTCGAGGCCGCGTGCGACCTGCTCTCGCGCAAGGGGATCCGGTTCCAGCGTCCGGCGGGGGCGTTCTACCTCTGGATCGAGGTCGCGCACGCCAGCGGCGGCGACGTCTCGGCCTGGTGCGAGCGGTTCCTGGTGGAGCACAAGGTGGCCGTCGCACCCGGGTCGGCGTTCGGTTCCCAGGGTGAGGGGTGGATCCGGGTGTCGCTGGCCGGGACCCGCGACGACGTCGTGACCGGGCTCTCCCGGCTCCCGGACCCTTCCTGATCCGGTCGGGACCGGTCAGGCCGGCCGGGGGAGTGAGCCCCGGCCGGTCCCGATCCTCACCAGGCGTAGGCCTCCGGCGCGGGCTTGCTGCCGTTCGGGAACGGCGCCGGGAACAGCTCGTCGAGGCGCGCGAGCGCCTTCTCGTCGAGGACGAGGTCGATGCTGCGCAGGGACTTCGTGAGTTGCTCGACCGTGCGGGGCCCGATGATGGGGGCGGTCACCGCGGGCCGCGTCAGCAGCCAGGCGATCCCGACGTCCGCCGGGTCCTCACCCAGTTCGCGGCAGAACCCCTCGTACGCCTCGAGCGTCGCGCGGTTCTTCTCGATGCCCTCGGTGTTCGAGGTGCCCCGGCCTTCGTCGCCCTTCGCCTGCTTGGCGAGGACTCCGCCCAGCAGACCGCCGGCGAGCGGCGACCAGGGGATCACGCCGAGGCCGTAGTGCTCCGCGGCGGGCAGCACCTCGAGTTCCACCCAGCGCGACATGAGGTTGTAGAGCGACTGCTCGCTGACCAGGCCGACGACCTTGCGTTCCGCGGCGCTGGCCTGCGCGGCGGCGAGGTGCCAGCCCGCGAAGTTCGAGGAACCCGCGTAGAGGATCTTGCCCTGCTGGCGCAGGACGCTCATGCCCTCCCAGATCTCCTCCCAGGGCGTCGCGCGGTCGACGTGGTGCATCTGGTAGAGGTCGATGTGGTCGGTCTGCAGCCGCTTCAGCGAGGCGTCGCAGGCCTGGCGGATGTTGTAGGCGGAGAGCTTGCCGTCGTTGGGCCAGTCGGTCATGTCGCCGTACAACTTGGTGGCGAGGACGGTCTTCTCGCGACGCCCGCCGCCCTGGGCGAACCAGCGCCCGACGATCTCCTCCGTCTCTCCCTTGTGGCTGCCGTAGCCGTTGGCGCTGTCGAAGAAGTTGATGCCGTGCTCGTGCGCGGCGTCCATGACGGTGTGACTGTCGGCTTCGCTCGTGCGCGGGCCGAAGTTCATCGTTCCGAGGCACAGCGGCGAGACGCGCAGCCCTGTGCGTCCGAGGTGTCGGTACTCCATGCCGGAACCCTACGCGGGCGGCGTGGTGCGCGACAGGGGCCGCTGCGATCGTTCCCAGGTGGCCTCTCCCCGGTCGCCGTCAGCCGAGACGTTCCAGCCAGCGTCGCAGCAGAGCGCTCTCCTCGGGTTCCAGCGCCTCCGTCGGCGTGATCTCGAGGGTGGCGCGCAGTTGTCGGGCGGCGGCCGAGGTGCCCCCCGCGCCGGCGGCCGGGGGTTCCTGGAGCAACGACGTGAACACGGCGTCGCGCATCCGGTGCGAGAGCTCCGCGTCGAACAGTTCCGGTTGGGCGATCCGGTTCAGGGCGGCTCCCACGTTGGCCGAGAGGACCACTTGGGCGGCGTCGCGCGGTTCCGCACGGAGTCCACCGGTGGCCGCGACGCGGGTGAGGGCCTTCGTGAGCAGGTCGAAGACCCGTCGGCGCGCGACCGACCGGGAGCGGGGGCGCGGGACGAACATCAACTGGTAGAGCGCCGGGTTGGCCGAGGCCCAGTCCATGTGGTCGTCCCACCCCAGGCGCAGGTCGGCCACCGGGTCGGCCGATTCCGGGAGCTCCGCCTTGCGGGCCGCGTAGCGCTCGAAACCGGTGTCGGCGAGGGCGTCCAGCAGCCCCTTCTTGTCCCCGAACTGGCGGTAGAGGACCGGCTGGGTCACGCCCGCGGCCTCGCACACGGCGCGGGTGGCGATGTCGTGGTCCTCGGAGGCCACGAGGAGGCGCTCGGCCGCCTCCAGGATCGCCGCACGGGCTTCGCTGCTCATGTAGCGATGGTACGCGATAAGGGTAGCGTCGCTCCAGGGCGCGTGCTACGGTCGGTGTACCGACGATACGAACAAGGCGTATCGACGCTATGAGGAGGTTGTCGAGATGACCGACCAGCGCGTGGCCATCGTCACCGGGGGATCCCGCGGCATCGGCCGCGGCATCGCCACCACCCTCGCCGCCCGCGGGCAGGCCGTCGTCGTCGGCTACGCGGGTTCCGCGCGGGCCGCGGCCGAGGTCGTCGAGGAGATCACCGCAGCCGGCGGGAAGGCCGTCGCGGCCCAGGCCGACGTCGCCGACGAGCACGCCGTCGCGGCGATGTTCGACACCGCGCAGGAGACGTTCGGCGGGATCGACGTCGTCGTGAACTCGGCCGGACGGTTGTCGCTGTCCACCATCGCCGACCTCGACCTCGACGACCTCGACGCCCTGCACCGCACCAACGTCCGGGGCAGTTTCGTCGTCGCCCGCGAGGCCGCCCGCCGTGTCCGCGACGGGGGCGCGATCATCGGCCTCTCGACCTCCGTCGTCGGTCTGCAATTGCCCACCTACGGCGCCTACGTCGCCAGCAAGAGCGCCGTCGAGGGGATGACCATGATCCTGGCGCGGGAACTGCGCGGGCGGGACATCACCGTCAACGCGGTCGCACCCGGCCCGACGGCGACCGAACTGTTCCTCGACGGCAAGGACGACGCCACCGTCGCGCGGATGGCCGCGCAACCCCCGTTGGAACGTCTGGGGCAGCCGGCGGACATCGCCGAGGTCGTGGCCTTCCTCGCCGGACCGGGGCGGTGGGTGAACGGACAGGTCGTGCGCGCCAACGGCGGGATCGTCTGACGTCCCCCCACGTCCTCCCCCTCTGAAGACCCTCACCACGAAGAACCAGGAGAACACCATGCCCTTCGCCAACCTCAAGGTCCCCGCCGAGACCCTCACCCCGGAGTCGAAGAAGAAGCTCATCGACGCCGTCACCGACGCCTACGCCGACGTGTACGGCGAACGCGCCCGCGCGACCACCCTCGTGCTCGTCGAAGAGGTCGCCGACGGCGGCTGGGGTCTCGGGGGGAACGTCCTGACGGCGGAGGTGCTCGGCCGCAGCTGACGACGGCCCGCTACCGCCTCGGCGTCGCAGCCTCAGTCGGTCGTCGGCGCGACAGCGGACGTGGGCACGACGTCCCATTGCTCGACGATCTTCCCGCCGACGAGACGGTACAGATCGATGTGCGCTCGTCCGGTCCAGGGCTGTGCCGGGTCGGCGGTCTCGTGCCAGTGGACCGCCACCAGGTCGCCGTCGGCGGCCGTCCGGGCGATGACGGCCTGCTGACCGGACTGCAGACCGGGCGGATCGGTCGCGAAGATCTTCGTGACGACGGCCAGGTCGGCGTCCTCGGTGGCCCGGTCGGCTCGGTCCGGAGGTCGGAGGTGGGAGTCGAGGACGTGGTGGTGGAGAACGGCTGAGCCGCCGGTGCGTCGGCGGAGCTGCACCCTGAGACCAGCACGGCGATCGCGGCACCCGCGGTGAACCGCGCTCGGTGAGCGGTTCCCGTGCACTGCGGAACGGTGTCCGGCGCCGCGGCGTTCGGGCGAGGGCCGGTGATCCGGCTCACACGCCGTCAGGGCGTGACGGAGTCCAGCCAGCCGGACGGGAACCCCGCACGGCGTCGGGCCAGGGCCTTCGCCCGGGAAGCGGAGAGGTCGGCGAACGGCTCGACCTCGAGTTCCGTCCCGGCCCGGGTGAAGGTCCCGACGACGTTCCCCGCCACCACCACCGTCCCGCGGAAGATCCCGTTCCCGCCGGGGGTCACCCGCTCGGCGTGCCGGGGGGCCAGGACGTGCGAGCGGTCGGCGTAGCCGAGCAGGAACTCGTCGAACCCAGGCAGCAGGTGCAGGTCGCGCACGGCCCGGCGGTGGGTGGCGAGCAGTTCCGGGACCTCGGGATGGACGAGGTGCTCGACGTCGTCGACCAGGACCGCCTCGAACTCCTCGCGCACGGCGGCGAAACCCCGCCGGGCGGTGCCGAGCGGCAGTCCCGTCCAGGCGGCGAGGTCCACCGGGGTCGCGGGCCCGTGGGAACGCAGGTAGCGACGCGTCCACTCCGCCAACGGGTCCTCCGGCGTCCGTCGAGTCCGGACCCAGTCCCCGGCGAGCACGAACGTCTGTTCACGACCGGCCAACGGTCCCTGGCAGAGGGCGCCGAGGAGGCAGAGGTGGAGGAGCAGGTGGTACCCGCGGCCACCCGTCGTCGCCTGGCCGTGCCGTGCGAACTCGGCGAGGAGGTCGGCCCGGGTGGCCCGGCCCGTTCCCGCCAGGAACTCCGCGGCCACGCGGTGCGCGGTCTCGAGGTCGGCGTCGGCGATCCCCAGGTCCGCGCGACGACGTCTCGTCGCGGTGACCGTCCGACCCGCGCACAGCTCGAGGACCCAGAACAGGTCGGCCGCGGCGATCAGGTGCAGGGTGCCGCGCATCGGCCAGGACCGCACGACCTCGCCCGCGTCCAGCGCCCGCGCCAGGTCGGCCGTGGTCCTGGCCGGCGTCCGGACCGCGACGGCGGTCGCGGCGCCGCGCAGGTCCTGGGCCTGGACGGCGGCCAGGTGCTCGACCACGACGGTCGCCGACGCGAGCACCGGGACGACCCGTTGCGCCACCAGCCGCCAGGTCCCGACGTCGCGCGCTGCCAGTCGTGTCACCCGGACAAACTACCTGCGCACCTGACCCGGCCCACCGACCACCAACCCGCGGCGATCCCGGTCTCCTCCTCGGACGAGGAGTCCGGCTCGGGTCAGGGTTTCGGTGGGCTGACCAGCACGTCCTGCTCGGCCACCGTCCACCACATCTCGTGCAGCTCGTGGTAGCGGCTGCCGGGTTCCGTCCGGCCCTCCCACGGCTTGTCGATGATGTAGTGGATGTTCTTCACCTCGTCGAGGTTCCACAGCGCGGGGTGCTGGTGGGGGAGGGTCTTGAGGGCGTTGTAGACGTAGGGCACGGGACGCCAACGGCCGGCGAAGAACTCGTTGAGGAAGTCCTGCTCCGCGAACTGGTACTGCGAGAGGTCCGTCAGCCCGCTGAGGCGGGTCAGCATCGACGTGAACGCCTCGTGGTCGGGTTCGATGACGAGGAACCCGCCGTTGAAGTAGTTGTCGACCTCGTCGGGTTCCTCGGTGTGCTCGATCCCGCGGCAGTGCGTGTAGAAGCAGTTTTGCGGGGTCCACGACGCGGGGTAGCTGGCGATCCGGTTGGGGTTGCACCGGCAGGCGTGGCAGGCGGCGACCCCGCCGTCGGGGAGGTCGAGGTCGAACAGCTCGTCCATGCCGGCCACGACGAGCATGTCGGCGTCCAGCACGACGAGGCGCTCGAACTCGACCAGGTCCCAGGCACCGAGCTTCGTCCACACCTCCGCGAACCGGGCGTTGGCGTAACGCGCCTCGAGACGGCTGTCGGGCCGCAACGGCGGGAGTTCACGGACGAGGCAACCGTCGTCGACGAGTCGTTGCCGACTGGGGTCGTCGATGTTCGGGGTCACCATCACCACGAGCGGGTACCGGGTTCCCGAACGTCGCAACGAGGCGTGCAGGACCTGCACGCCCACCAGGTACTCCGGCTGCGTCAGCAGCGTGGCCCACGCCTTCATCGATGCACTCCCTGTTCGGTGCTGGATCTGTTCGGTGCTGGATCTGTGTGGTGCTGGATCGGTCGGTCCTGGTCGGGACGTGGTCGAGGAACCCTCGGTCGGACCCGGTTCGAGCGCAGGTCAGTCGAGCAGGCCGTCGGCGAACGCGTTGGCGAAGCGGTGCTCCGGGTCGAGCTCGTCGCGCACGTGGCGGAAGTCGTCCCACCGCGGGTACAGCGAACGCCAGTCGTAGAGCGGCTGCTCGAAGTACTTGCCCCAGTGCGGACGCCCACCCTCGGTGGCCAGCACCTCCTCCACCGCGCGGAGGAAGTCCATGCCACCCTCGGACAGGGTTCCGTCCTCGGCGTAGTAGACGACGAAACCGAAGTACACCGTCTCCTGCCCCTGCGACGGGCTGAGCCACGCGGTCGAGGGTCCGGTGCAGCGCAGGATGATCGGGTAGTGCATGTGCGGACGGGTCCGCGCGTGCCACTCCTTCAGGGCGGCGATGACCTCACCGGCACGGTGCAGCGGAACACCGATCTCCACGTTGATCTGCGGGGTCGCGATGCCCCGGCAGAACACCTGGTACACGTCACCGGTCACGTCGGAGAAGTCCTTGAAGCGGTTCACCGTGCGGTACGGCTTGCTGTCGGCGTCGGCCAGGCCGGTGTCGCCGCGCATGGTCGACAGGGCCGCGTCGATCGTGCGGTTCATGGCGTCGCTGGTCGTCTCGCGCTCGATGAGGCGCCCGCCGCCCGCGTGGTACTCACGCAGCTCCTCCTCGTCGGCCTCCTGCGCCGTCCACACGTGGACGAGGTTCTCGTCCGGGAACCACCACGCCTTGCTCATGGCGTGGTCGCGGTTCCACGTCAGCAGCTGCGTCTCCAGGCCGTCGGCGCTGACCGCGTCCTTGACGCAGGTGTAGACGAGTGACGGAACGGTGTGCAGCGTGACCGCGCTGACTGCGCCGAGGACCCCGAGGCCGAGCTGGACGGCGGGGAACGAGGGGTGGTCGCGGTCGAACTCGGCGACGGAGCCGTCGGCGAGCACCATCCGCACGCTCAGCACCGCGTCACCGATGGACGACTGGCGCAGGCCCTGCCCGTGCGTCCCCGTCGCCAGGGCGCCCGCCAGGGTTTGGGAAGCGATGACGCCGGGGGAGGAGGGCAGCATCCGGCCCATCGACGTCAGCACGCCGTAGATCTCCTGCAGCGACGTCCCGCCGGCGAACGTGGCGCTGTCCTCGTCGGTGCCCAGCAGGCCGCGCAGGCCGCTGGTGTCGATGAGCCGGTCGCCGCTCGCGGCGAGTTCCAGCATCCGGCCGGCGGACATCCGGGACCCGGTCAACCTCAACCGGCCCGCGCTCGAGGTGACCGCCTCGCGGAGTTCGGCCTCGGTGGTCGGCGACACGACGGCCGTCGACGGCGCGATGGTGGCGTTGCGGGCCCAGTTCCAGATTTCCGTCCCGTCGTCGGTTGAAGTGCTGCGACGGGGGTAGAGAGCCAAGGGGACGTTCATCGACGACTCCTGACGTGTGCGGACTTCGACCGGGCGGACGATCGGCCCGGGTGGCTCGGGGAACCTAACCCCCCTCGGGCCGGAGCGGCTCGGCGAGGACGCCGAAGGTGGCGCACGTCTCACTCCACCCTGCCCGCCGTGCGTCCGTCGTCCCTCTCGGCTACAAACTCCATGTGATGAACCCCGACGGCAGGACCGGTCTCCGCGCCGTCCTCTTCGACCGAGACGGGACCGTCGTCCACGACGTCCCGTACAACGGTGATCCCCAGCAGGTCCGCCTCGTCGACGGGGCGGTCGAGGTCTTCGCCCGGCTGCGTTCAACGGGACTGCGCACCGGAATCGTCACCAACCAGTCCGGGGTCGGCCGCGGGTTCATCACCCGCGAACAGGCCGACGCCGTCACCGCAGAGGTGGTGCGCCAGATCGGCGGGGTCGACGTCGTCCGCACCTGCCCGCACACCCCCACCGACGCCTGCCGGTGCCGCAAACCCGCGCCCGGTCTCGTCCTGGACGCCGCCGCTGCGCTCGGCCTGCGGCCCGACGAGGTCGCCGTCGTCGGTGACTCGCCCACCGACGCCGAGGCCGCCGAGGCCGCCGGGGCCCGGTCCGTGCTGGTCCCGGGCCCGCAGGCCGCCGACCTCACCGCCGCGCTCGACCTCCTGCTCAACCCCGTGCTCGCGAACCCCGTGCTCGCGAACCCGCTGGCCGCCGGGTGACCGGCCCGCGGATCCTCGCCGTGCGGCTCGACAGCGACGGCGACGTGCTGATGACCGGGCCGGCGATCGCCGCCCTGCGGTACGGACCGGACGGGGTCGAGGCCTCGCGCGTCGACCTGCTCGCCGCGCCCCCCGGCGCGGGCGCCGCCCGGCTGCTGCCGGGGGTGGACGAGGTCCTCGTCGCCGACGTCCCGTGGTCCGGTTACCACCCGCCCGCCCCGGACGCCGAGCCGCTGCTCGCGCTCGTCGAGACCGTCCGGGCCGGGCACTACGACGAGGTGGTCGTCTTCACCTCGTACCACCAGAGCGCGATGCCGATGGCCCTCATCGCCCGCCTCGCGGGGGTCCCCCGGGTGGTCGCGGCCACCGACGACTACCCGGGCAGCCTCCTCGACGTCCGGCACCGCCGCCCCGGCAACCCCGACGGGACCGGCGGGGAGCACGAGGTCGTCGCGAGCCTGGGCCTGGTCGTCACCTCCGGGCGGGCCGTCCCCGCCGACCCCCGGATGGCGCTGCGGCACCCGCTGTCGGAGCTGCCGGCGGACCTGCTCGCCGAACTCGGTGACGACCTCGCCGCCGGCCGTGTCGTCGTCGTCCACCCCGGCGCGTCGGTGCCGGCCCGGGCCCCCGACCCGGCGGTCGCCGCCGCCGCCGTGGCGGCCCTGGACGACGAGGGCTGGCGGGTCGTGGTCACCGGCGGGCCCGGCGAGGTGGACCTCGCCGCCCGGGTCAGCGCCGGACGCCCCCGGGTCGTCGACGCCGCCGGACGGACCTCGTTCGGGCAGCTCGCGACGCTCCTGGAGGCCGCCGCCGTCGTCCTCGTCGGCAACACCGGCCCCGCGCACCTCGCCGCCGCCGTCGGGACTCCCGTCGCGAGCTGGTTCTCCGCCGTGATGCCGGTGGAGCGCTGGGTGCCGTTCGGGGTCCCCGTGGTCGTGCTCGGTGACCTCTCCGCCCCCTGCCGCCTCACCCGGGCGCAGGTCTGCCCCGTCGCCGGACACCCGTGCCTCGACGTCGCCCCCCAAGCGGTGCTCGACGCCGTCGAAGCCCTGGCCACCGGCCAGGTCCCCGTCCCCCCGCCGTCGGCACCGCTGCCCCCGCAGGACGCCCGGCCCGGTGCGGAGCAGGCGCTGTGAGACGAGCGCACGAGCAGCAGCCCCCTTCCTCGAGCACCCAGGAGCACCGATGACCGACCCGACGCAGGACCGTCCCGCGGTGCGGTGGCTCGCCCGGCACCAACCGCAGGTCGCCGAGGCCATGACCAGCCTCGTCGCCCAGGGTGAGGTCCTCGACGGCTGGGCGGCGCGGCTCGTCGACGTCTACGCCCGCGGCGGCCGACTGCTCGCCGCCGGCAACGGCGGCAGCGCCGCCGAAGCCCAGCACCTCACCGCCGAACTAGTGGGCCGCTTCGAAGGCGAGCGGCGACCGCTGTCGGCGATCGCCCTGCACGCCGACACCTCCAGCACCACCGCCATCGGCAACGACTACGGCGGCGAAGAGGTCTTCGCCCGTCAGGTCGAGGCCCACGGCCGCCCCGGTGACGTCCTGGTGCTGCTGTCGACCTCCGGCAGGAGTGCCAACGTCGTCGCCGCCGCCGAGCGGGGACGCCGGTGCGGACTGCTCGTCCTGGCCATGACCGGCCCCGGTCGCAGCGCGCTGTCCGAGGTGGCCGACGAGACGGTGTTCGTCGGGGTCGAGGGCTCGTCCACCTCGGCCGTCCAGGAGGGTCACCTCATCGCCCTGCACGCGCTGTGCGCCGCCGTGGACGCGCACCTGCGGGGGGAGACGGCCCTCGCGGTCCCCACCACCTCCGGCACCGCCGCGTCGAGCACCGCCCCGCCCGCGGAAGCTCCGTCCGTGGCCCGCATCGTCGAGGGGGTTCGGGGGCCGGGAACCCGACACGTGGTCGTCGTCGGCGACAGCGTGCTCGACGTCGACCTCCTGGGCCGCAGCGACCGCATCGCCCCCGACGCCCCCGTTCCCGTCGTCGACCTCACCGACCGTCAGGAGAGCCCCGGTGGGGCCGGGTTGACGGCCCTGCTCGTGGCCGCGGGGGGCGCCGGCGTCGTCGGGACCACCACGACGCTGATGACCCCGCTGTCCGACGACGACGCCGGCCGACGCCTGCGAGCCGGTCTGGAGGACGCGGCGCACCCCGTCACCGTCGTCGGGCTCGGTCACCGCGGTGCGACCCGCACCAAGACCCGTGTCCGGGTCGCGGGGCAGTCCCTCGTCCGCCTCGACGAGGGCGGTCCGGGCACCCCCGAGGCGGTCGACGCCGGCGTCCTGGCCGCCGTGCTCGCGACCGCGGACGTCGTGCTGGTCAGCGACTACGGCGCCGGCACGACCCACGACCCCGTCGTCCGTGCCGCGCTCACCGAGGTCGCCCGCCGGGTGCCGGTGGTCTGGGACCCGCACCCCCGCGGCGGCGACCCCGTCCCGGGCTGCGCGCTCGTCTCCCCGAACCTGTCCGAGGCGAAGGCCGCAGCCGGGTCGCCCTCCCCGACCGCGCCCGACGAGCTGGCCGAGCACCTCGCCACCCGGTGGGGCGTGCAGGGCGTCGTCGTCACCACGGGTGCGCAGGGTGCGTGGCTCGCGGCGCCGGGCACCGAGGCGATGTTCGTCCCCGCGCCCGTCGTGGCCGTCGGTGATCCCTGCGGCGCCGGCGACCGGTTCGCGGCCTCGGCGGCCCTGTCGCTAGCCGCGGGGCGGTTGCCGTCGCAGGCCGTGGTCACAGCGGTGCAGGACGCCTCGGCGTGGGTCGCGGCGGGGGGCGCCGCCGGCTGGCGGGCCGCCCAGCACCAGCTCCCCGCCGACCCGGCGCCCGTGGCGGGTGGGTCGGCGGACGCCGTCGCGCGGGTGAGGGCCGCGGGCGGGACCGTCGTGGCCACCGGCGGGTGCTTCGACGTCCTGCACGCCGGGCACGTCGCCTGCCTGGAGGCGGCCCGGCGGCTCGGTGACACCCTCGTCGTCCTGCTGAACTCCGACGCCTCCGTGCGGCGGCTCAAGGGCCCCGGGCGCCCGGTCAACGACCAGGTCGACCGGGCCCGGGTCATCGCGGCGCTGGACTGCGTCGACGCCGTGGTGGTCTTCGACGAGGACGACCCGAGGGAGGCCCTCGCCGCGCTGCAGCCCGACGTGTGGGCCAAGGGCGGTGACTACGGCGGGGCGGAACTGCTCGAGGCGCCGCTGGTGCGGAGCTGGGGCGGACGCGTCGTCCTGCTGCCGTACCTCGCGGGCCGGTCCACCACCCTCACCCTCGCGCGGGGCGCCGCGCTGCCCACCGGCCCGGCGGGCGAGCACTGACGACCGCCCCCGGCCTCGGCGACCACCCCCTCCGCGATCTCGTACCGGACCGCTCCCGTCACACCGGTGCGAGATCGCCGCGGGGGTGAGGTGGGTGCCGTCGGCGGTCGATGAGCGCCGGCAGACGTTCCTGCGCCGCTTCGACCTCGAACCCCCCTTCGGATGCTGAGGCCGCCGATCCGCCGGTGCATCGAAACCCACCCGACCCGGCCCCGGCGTCCACCCGGTGACGAGAACAACAACCATGAATCGTGAGCAGGTGCCGCAGCCGGGCGTCACATCGCGAGCTCAGCGCAACAGGTTGAGACCCGAGACGACCGAGGCACCGAGCACCCAGTTCTCGAACTTCTTCTGGTCCAGCCGCTTCGCGATCCACCAGCCGATCAGCGTCCCCACCACCACGGCGGGCGCGAGGCGGAGGTCGAGCTGCAACGAGTCCAGGCTGAGGAGACCCAGGCCGATGCTGAACGGCACCTTGAAGCAGTTCACGATGAAGAAGAACCAGGCGCCGGTGCCGAGGAACGACATCACGCCGAGACCCATGGTGAACAGGTAGATCGACATCGGCGGACCGCCGGCGTTGGCGACCATCGTGGTGAACCCGGCGAGGAAACCGAAACCCAGGGACGTGAGCCGGCGGCCGCGGACGGTCATCGGCACGACCACCTCCTGCTTGCGCAACCGGTGCTGGCGCAGCAGGTGGATCGCGACGAGGAGGATCAGCAGCACGCCGATCGAACGGCGCATGACCGTGTCGTCGACCACGCGGACGAAACCCGCCCCGGCGACGACGCCGAGCGCGACGTAGGGGAAGAGGCGGACCAGCAACGCCCAGTCCGCGTGCCGGCGGTAGATCGAGATGGCGAACACGTCGCCGAGGATCAGCAGCGGCAGGATGATCCCGGTCGACTCCTTCGCCGGGAGGACCGCGGCGAAGATCGCTACCGCGATGGTGCCCGCACCCCCGATGGAGGTCTTCGAGATCCCGATCACCAGGGCCGCCAGGTAGAGGGGGATCAACTGCGGCGTCGAGAGGTCCAGCACCGTCGGAGCCTACGGTCCTCCCCGGTCCTTCCGGAGGGCGGTGTCGGAACCAGGAGGCAGACTCGGGGGGTGAGTGCGGAGGTGGGGGAGCGGGTACCGCTGCGGGGTGGTCGTCCCGATCCCACCCGCCCGAGCGTCATGCACCTCGACCTCGACGCGTTCTTCGCCGCCGTCGAGCAGCGCGACAAGCCCTCCCTGCGCGGCAAGCCCGTCGTCGTGGGCGGCACCGGTGGCCGGGGGGTCGTGGCCACGGCCAGCTACGAGGCCCGGGTCTTCGGGATCGGGTCGGCGATGCCGACGGCGCGCGCACGGCGGCTCTGCCCGAACGCCGCCTACCTCGCGGGTCGCTTCGAGGCGTACCGGACGGTCTCGCACCAGGTCATGGAGCTCGCGCACGCACTGTCCCCGCTCGTCGAGCCGTTGTCCTTCGACGAGGCGTTCGTCGACCTCTCGGCCGTCCACGAGGGCCTCGACGTCGCCGCGGTCACCGACATCGCGGAGCGCTTCCGGGCCGACGTCCGCCACCGCACCGGCCTGACCGTCTCGGTCGGGGTGGGGGCCAGCAAGCTCGTGGCCAAGATCGCCTCGGACCTGCGCAAACCCGACGCCCTCGTCGTCGTGCCCCCGGCCGAGCAGGAGGCGCTGCTGGCGCCGATGAGCGTGCGGAAGATCCCCGGCGTGGGTGCGGTGACGGGGGACCGGTTGATCCGGTCGGGGTTGAAGACCATCGGGGACCTCGCGGCCGCGGACGAGCGGGAACTGGTCCGGATGCTGGGGAAGGCGCACGGCAGCGGGTTGCTCGCCTTCGCCCGCGGGGTCGATCCGCGGCCCGTGGTCTCCGAACGCGAGGCGAAGTCGGTCTCGGCGGAGGAGACGTTCGCGGTCGACCTCACCGACCGGGCGGACCTCGACGAGCGGATCCGGCGGATGGCCGACCGGGTCGCGGTCCGGCTGGCGACGTCGGGGGTGTCGGGGCGGACCATCACGATCAAGGTCCGCCGCTACGACTTCAGCACCCTGAACCGCTCCCGGACCCTGCCGCACGCGAGCAGTTCCGCGAAGGAGATCAGCCACCACGCCACCGAACTCCTCGACGCGATCGACGTCGCCGACGGGGTGCGCCTGCTGGGCGTGGGGGTCTCGGGGCTCTCGGAGTACAGCCAGATCGACCTGCTCGCCGAGATCGAGGAGGACCCGGAAACCCTGCCCGACGAGGACGAGCCGGAGGGCTTGCAAGGCGTCGTGGAGGGCGGTTCGCCGGAACCCTACGGCCCGCCCGCCGCGACGGGGTGGCGCCCGGGGCAGGACGTCACGCACACCGGGTTCGGCGCCGGCTGGGTGCAGGGTTCCGGCGCGGGCCGGGTGACCGTCCGGTTCGAGGGCCCGCACACCCCGGTCGGACGCATCCGGACGTTCCGCGACGACGACCCCGACCTGGCCCCCGCCGACCCGCCCGTGTTCACCCCGGAACCGTCGTGAGACCTGCGGTCGCCCAGCGGCTCCTGGAGGTCCCCGGCGGCCTGGCGGCCGATCCGCTGCGCCGGTTCCTGCGCGCCCACGTCGTCCCCGGGGCCGAACGGCACCTCGACGGGGTGCACGAACGGGTGGTCCCGACCCGTCGCGGTCCGGTGGAGGTCCGGATCGACCTCGGCACGTCGCCGCGGTGCGCGACGGTCGTCCTGGGCGCTCCGGGTGACGTCGTCGACGAGGTGATCCCCCTCGTCCGCCGCTGGCTGGACCTCGACGCGGACCACGTCAGCGCCGAGGCGTGGCTGGGTGCGGACCCGCTCCTCGCGCCCCTCGTCGCGGCCCGCCCCGGGCTGCGGTTCCCGCGCGCCGTCGTCGGCGCCGAGACGGCCGTGCTCACCGTCCTCGGCCAGCAGGTCTCCCTCGCCGCGGCCTGCACGTTCGCCGGGCGCCTCGTCGCGGCGTACGGGACACGGGTGGACACCCTGGTCGCCTTCCCCGGACCGCAGGCGCTGGCCGCGGCCGGTGCCGAGGGGATCCAGGCCGTCACCGGGATCACCGGCGCCCGGGCCCGCACCCTGCACACCCTCGCGACGGCGATCGCGGACGGTCTCGACCTCGAGGCCGCGGCGCTCGACCCGGTCCGGGCGGCGGCGGCCCACGCCGAACTCCTCGCCCTGCCCGGCATCGGGCCGTGGACGGCGGACTACGTCGCGCTGCGCGTCTTCGGTGACTCCGACGCCTTCCTCTCCGGTGACCTCGTGCTCCGGCGGGCGCTCGGCGGGATGAGCGCGAAGGCGGCCGTGGCGCGGGCGGAGCCGTGGCGGCCGTGGCGGGGCTACGCCCTGCTGCACCTGTGGACGGCGGAGGTCTTCGCGCCCTGACCGTCACAAGATCGCCACACCGGCGGTGTTCCCACTACGGTGCGTCCGTGAACGGAACCGTGGTGGTCACAGGCGGTAGTCGCGGGATCGGTGCGGCGGTCGTGCAGGCGCTCGCGGCCCGCGGGATCCGGACGTGCTTCAGCTACTCCACGCACCGAGAGGCCGCGGACGTCATCGCCGCCTCCGCCGCCGACCTCGGGACCGAGAGCCTCGCGGTGCAGGCCGACGTCTCGATCGAGTCCGACGTGCGGCGCCTGTTCAACCGGGCCGAGGAACTCGGCCCCGTCGTCGGTCTGGTCAACAACGCCGGCATCACCGGCCGGCAGTCGCGGGTCGTCGACATGGACGTGGACCGGATCCGGCGGGTGCTCGAGGTCAACGTCGTCGGTGCCTTCCTCTGCGCCCGCGAGGCCGTGCGACGCATGAGCAGCACCGGCGGCGGCACCATCGTCAACGTCTCCTCCCGTGCGGCGGTCCTGGGCAGCGCCGGGGAGTACGTCGACTACGCCGCCTCCAAGGGCGCCGTCGACACCCTGACCGTCGGCCTCGCCCAGGAGGTCGCCGAGGACGGGATCCGCGTCGTCGGGGTGCGGCCCGGTCTGATCCGCACCGACATCCACGCCGGTTCCGGCGAACCCGGCCGCGTCGAACGGCTGCAGAAGAACGTCCCCCTCGGCCGGGGCGGGGAACCGGGCGAGGTCGCCGAGGCCGTCGTCTGGTTGCTCTCCGACGCCGCGAGCTACGTGACCGGGACGACCATCGACGTCAGCGGCGGTCGCTGAGCGGGCCCGTCGCGGCTGGGACACTGGCCGCACGACCACCCGGTCGGACCGCTTCCCCAGCCAGGAGATCCCCGTGAACCAGGACCGACGCTCCCGCCGTCGCCTCGGCCAGTACCTCGTGCTGCTGGTCCTCGTCGTCGTCGGGCTGGTCCTGCTCGCCCGCGGGCAGGACCTGTGGGCCTGGGGCGCCTTCGGTGCCGCCGGCGGGGGCGTCATCACCATCGCGCAGTCCCGCCGCCGGGAGGGCCGGGACCGCTAGGGCAGGAGCAGGTGCGGCCGCGCGAGCACGCTGTCGCGGAACGCCGCCGTCACCCGCGGCAGGGGTTCGTCGCGCCACACCAGACCCAGCGTCCGGGTCGACGACGGTCCCTGCAGCGGTCGTTCCACCACCCCGACGAAGGCCTCGGAGGTTCCCGGGTGGGCGGCCGGGACCACCGCGACACCCAGTCCCGCGGCGACCAGGCCGCGGAGGGTGTGCGCGTCCTGGCCCTCGAACGCGATCCGGGGCACGATCCCGGCCTGCGCGAACATCGCCTCCACCGTCTCGCGCAGGCCGTAGCCCGGTTCGAAGAGCACGAACTCCTCGTCGGCCACGGCGGTCAGCGCGATCGGCCCGGGCACCCCGAGCGGGTGGTCCCCCGGCACCGCGAGGACCAACGGCTGGTCGACCAGGGCCGCGCAGGCCAACCCGGGTCGCCGCGGCACCGGTGACGTCAGCACCAGGTCGACCTCGCCGGCCGTGAGCTGGTCGAGCACCGCCCCGGCCGCGCCCTGGTGCAGCTGGAAGCGGACGCCGGGGTGGTCCTGGCGGAACGCCCGCACCAGCGCCGGGACCGCGGCCGCCCCCAGCGTGTGCAGGAAGCCGAGCGCGATCCGGCCCGTGGTGGGGGAGTCGTCGTCGCGGACGGCCCGGATCCCGCGGTCGAGGTCGGCGAGCGCCCGCGCCGCCACGTCGGCCAGTGCGCGACCTGCGGCGGTGAGGCGGACCCCGCGCCCGTCCGGCACGAGGAGCGGGACCCCGACCGCGTCCTGGACCCGCGCGAGGGTCCGGCTGACGGTCGGCTGCTGCAGGCCCAGGGCGTGCGCGGCGCGGGTGACGTGCTCGTGCTCGGCGACGGCCACCAGCACCTGCAGCGGGCCCACCAGCTCGCGGAGTGCGTCCTTCACCCTCGAAGTGTGCATGAGTTCGAACCGCTTCATGCATTGGACGCATCGGTGCGGTGTTCCTACCGTCGAGGGGTGAGCCTCGACGACCGCACCCGCCCCGACACGCGACCGTGGGCCGGTCACGAACGCGGGACCCCCGGGTACCGCCGCGTCGTCATCGCCCTCTTCGCCGCAGGGGTCGCCACCTTCGCCCAGCTCTACTCCGTGCAGGCCGTCCTCCCCGCCCTGGCCACCGGGCTCCACCTCGACGCGTCCCGCTCCGCCCTCGGCGTCTCGGTCGCGACGGGGGCGCTCGCGGTCTCGGTGCTCGGCTGGAGCGCCGTCGCCGACCGGCTCGGGCGGGTGCCGGCCATGGTCGTCTCGATCGTCGCCGCGACCTTGTTCGGGCTCGCCGTCCCGCTGGCCGGCGGTCTCGCTCCGCTGCTGGTGCTGCGCGCGCTGCAGGGGGCCGCGCTCGGGGGACTGCCCGCCGTGGCCATGGCCTACCTGGCCGAGGAGGTCCACGCCCGTGAGGTCGCGCTCGCCGCGGGGGCCTACGTCTCGGGGAACTCCGTCGGCGGGCTGACCGGCCGGATCGTCTCCTCCAGCGTCGCCGACGTGCTCGGGTGGCGGTGGGGCGTGGCCGCCGTCGCGTTCGTCGGGGTCGCCGCGACGGTCCTGTTCTGCCTCGTCGTCCCGCGCTCACGGGGTTTCGTGCGCACCGCCCGCGTGGCCGGTCCCTCGCTGGCCGTCCGGGTGCGGGGTGCGCTCTCCGACCGGGGACTGCTCGTCCTCTACGCCCAGGCCCTGCTGCTGATGGGGGCGTTCGTCACGGTCTACAACTACCTCGGCTTCCGCCTGCTGGAACCGCCGTTCTCGCTGTCCCAGGCCGTCGTCGGGTTGCTGTTCGTCGTGTACCTGGCGGGCACGGCCAGTTCCTCGCTCGCCGGTCGCCTCGCGGGGCGGGGCCGGTTGCGCGTCCTCGTCGGCTCCGCCGCCGTGTTCGTGCTCGGGGCGTTGCTGACGCTGTCGAGCTCGATCGTCGTGGTCGTCGCGGGGCTGGTGCTGCTCACGGCCGGGTTCTTCGCCGCGCACGCCGTCGCCAGCGGCTGGGTCGGGGCGCGCGCCCGCCCGCGGTTCCGGGCCCAGGCCTCCGCGCTCTACACCTTCGCCTACTACGCCGGGTCGAGCGTCGTCGGCTGGCTCGGCGGGTTCGCGTTCGCCGATGGCGGCTGGGGCGTCGTGGTCGGGGTGGTCGTGGCCCTGGTGGTCGCCGCGGCGCTGCTGGCGACCCTCACCCTGCGCGCTGAGGACACGCGCGGCAGCATGGTCGCGTGACCGACCTCGCCCCGCTCGCAGACCTGCTCGCCGACGGGCGGGTCCTCGTCCTCGAGGGGGCCGGGATGTCCACCGGCTCCGGGATCCCCGATTACCGGGGGCCCAACGGGTCGCTGACCCGGCACACGCCGATGACCTACCAGGAGTTCACGGGTTCCGCCGAGGCCCGTCGTCGCTACTGGGGGCGCAGCCACGTCGGCTGGGAGCACTTCCGGCGCGCCCGTCCCAACGAGGCCCACCGGGCCGTCGCGGCCCTGGAACGAGCCGGTCTCGTGACCGGGACGATCACCCAGAACGTCGACGGCCTCGACCTGGCCGCCGGCACGCGGGAGGTCGTGGAACTGCACGGGAACCTCGACCGGGTGGTCTGCCTGAACTGCGCCGAGGTCACGGCCCGCGCCGAACTCGCCGTGCGGCTGGCGGAGGCGAACCCGGGGTTCGGTGCCCGGGTGGAGGAACTGCACGCGCTGAACCCCGACGGCGACGCCGACCTGAGCGACGCCCAGCTCGAGGGTTTCATCACGGTGGCCTGCCGCCGGTGCGGCGAGGACGCGCTCAAGGCGGACGTCGTGTTCTTCGGGGAGACCGTCCCCAAGGACCGGGTCGCGCGGTCCTTCGAACTCCTCGACGCCGCCCGCGTGCTGCTCGTCCTCGGGTCCTCCCTCGCCGTCATGTCCGGGTACCGGTTCGTGCTGCACGCGGCGAAGAACGCCCAGCCCGTCGCGATCGTCACCGCCGGCCCGACCCGGGGCGACGAGAAGGCCACGCTGAAGGTCGACGCTGCGCTGCAGGAGGTCCTGCCGGAACTCCTGGGCCGGTTGGGGGTCACCGCGGCGGTCTAGCATGGCCGGGTGCTGGCACGTCGCGAAGGCCGGGGAACCCCGCTGGTGCTGATCCACGGGGCGGGGGTCGACCACCGGGCTCTGCTGCCGCTGGAACAGCTCTTCACCGCCGACCCGCACCTCGACGGGACCTGGGAACGCTGGTACGTCGACCTCCCGGGATCGGGGGAGAACCGCTGGCACCCGGGGATCGACGGCAGTGACGCCGTGCTGGACCAGCTCGACGGGTTCGTGGGTGCCGAACTCGGCGACCGGCGGTTCGCCGTCCTGGGGAACTCCTGGGGCGGGATGCTGACCCGGGGTCTGGTGGAACGCCGGGCCGCGCAGGTCCTCGGGATGGGCCTGCTCTGCCCCGCGGTGGTCGCCGACCGGACCCGCCGCGACCTGCCGCCGCGACCCGTGCTGGTCCACGACCCCGACCTCCTCGCAGGTCTCGACCCCGGTGACCGCGCCGAGTACGAGCAGGTCTCGGTGGTGCAGACGGCCGAGAACTTCGCCGCGTTCTCCGCGACCGTGCTCGCCGGGGTGCGGAGCCTGCAACCCGGTTCGCTGGAGGCGATCGAGCAGAACTACGCGCTCAGCGTCGAACCTCGGGCGGTGTTCGCTCGTCCCTCCCTGGTCGTGACCGGCCGGCAGGACGACATGACCGGCTACCGCGACCCGCTGGCGCAGCTCGAGCAGTACCCGCGGGCGACGTTCGCCGTGCTGGACACCGCCGGTCACAACGCGCTGCTCGACCGCCCCGCGGCGTGCCGGGCGCTGGTCGCCGACTGGCTGGAACGGATCGAGCTCACCCCCTGACGCGCTCAGCGGGTCTCCGCGTCGGCGGACCCCTCCTACACTGGAGGGGCCATGCAGTGTGACTACTACGACGCCCACGTGTGTCGCTCCTGCACCCTGATCGAGCTCCCGTACCCGGACCAGGTGCGGGACAAGGAAGAACACTGCCGCGAGCTGCTCGCCGACCACGACGGCCTGCGCTGGCTGCCGAGCGCCCGCAGCCCGGAGGCCGGGTACCGGAACAAGGCGAAGATGGTCGCCGGCGGCACGCTCGAGCGGCCGACGCTGGGCATCCTCGACGCGGCGGGACGAGGCGTCGACCTGCGCGAGTGCGTCGTCTGCGCCCCCGGCATCCGCGACGTCCTGCCGGTGCTGGCCCGGTTCGTCACCCGCGCCGGGCTGGTGCCCTACGACGTCCCCCGCCGCCGGGGGGAACTCAAGTACGTCCTGGTCACCGAGTCCCCGACGGGTGAGCAGATGGTCCGCTTCGTGCTGCGGTCCCAGGACCGGGTGGCCGCCCTGCGCAAGCACCTGCCCTGGCTGCTGACGCAGGCTCCGCAGATCACCGTCGCGACCGCCAACCTGCTGCCCGAGCACAAGGCCGTCGTCGAGGGGGACGTCGAGATCCCCCTCACCGAGCGCACGACGTTGCGGATGCCGATGGGTTCCGTCGACCTCGACCTGCGCCCGCAGAGCTTCTTCCAGACGAACTCCCTGGTCGCGCAGGAGCTCTACGCCCAGGTGGCGCGCTGGGTCGACGAGGTCGCCCCCGCGAGCCTGTGGGACCTCTACTGCGGGGTGGGTGGGTTCGCGCTGCACTGCGCGGTACCGGGTCGAGCGGTGACCGGGATCGAGGTGAGCGCCGAGGCGGTCGAGAGCGCCCGCGCCGCCGCCGTCGGTCTGCCCGACGTCGAGTTCGCCGTCGGCGACGCGACCAGGTTCGCCCTCGACGCGCCGGAACCGCCGGAACTCGTCGTCGTGAACCCGCCCCGGCGGGGGATCGGCGCCGAGCTCAGCGGGTGGCTGGAGACCTCCGGCGTCCGCTACGTCGTGTACTCCAGCTGCAACCCCGTGACGCTCGCGAAGGACCTCGCGGCCATGCCGTCGCTGCGACCGGTGCGGGCCAGGATGCTCGACATGTTCCCCAACACCCAGCACGTCGAGGTCGTCACGCTGCTGGAACGCGCCTAGCCCAGCACTTCCAGGCGGAACTCGGCCAGATCGCCGAGCTCGAGCCCCTCCTTCGTGCGGACGGACTTCTTCACGGGCAGGACGTAGGTCTCGGTGACGCCGGGGAAGATCGACGTCGTCCACGTGGAGCGGCCGCAGGTGACCCGGACGGGGACGGCGCCGAAACCGGACCGCGGTCGCGGGACGTCCCGGACCTCCTCGCTCAGCTCTCCCGGCAGGCTCACGAACACCCACAGCTCCGTCCGCGCCTCCCACCGCCACAACCGCGCCGAGAACCCGAACTCCATGCCCGCATCCTCCCCGACCGGGAGTTCCGGCAGGATCGGGGTGTGGAGGACTTCCTGGGGGACCTGGCGGGTCGCGTGGCGATCGTCACCGGTGGTGGACGGGGCATCGGCTTCGCGTGCGCGCAGCGGCTGGCGCGGTCGGGGGCGTCGGTGGCGCTGCTGGACCTGCGTCCCGAGGTGACCGACGCGGCGGCGCGCCTCGCGACCGAGCACGGGGTCACCACCCTCGGCCTGGCGGTCGACATCACCGACCCCGACGCCGTGACGGCCGCGGTCGCCGAGGTCGCAGCCACGCTGGGGCTGCCTTCGGTGCTGGTGACGGCGGCCGGCATCCCCGGCAACGACGACGCCTTCGACGTCACCCGGGAACGGCTCGAGCAGGTCATGGCCGTCAACGTGACGGGGACGCTGCTCGTGGCCCAGGCCTTCGCGCGGACGTGCCGGGACGCCGACCGGGGCGGCAGCGTCGTCGTCGTGGGGTCGATCTCCGGACGGATCGTCAACGTCCCGCAGCGCCAGAGCGCCTACAACGCGTCGAAGGCCGCGGTCGAGTCCCTGATGCGCTCGCTCGCGCTGGAGTGGATCGGGTTCGGTGTGCGGGTCAACGCCGTCTCGCCGGGCTACGTCCGGACCGAGATGACCCGCTGGGACGTGGAGAACCTGCCCGAGCGCGTCGCGGAGTGGCGCTCCCGCATCCCCGCCGGCGACCTCGGCCGACCCGAGGACGTCGCGAACGCCGTGGCGTTCCTCGCGAGCTCGGCGTCGAGCTACGTCGTCGGTCAGACCCTGGTCGTCGACGGGGGCTACACGATCCTGTGAGTCCTCAGGACGGCGTCGCGGTCCCGTCCAGCCACCCCTGCAGGACGGTGCAGAGCGGCTGCAGGTCCCGGTCGAGCTCGGGCACCAGCTCCTCGGTGGGGTGCTCGACGGCCAGCCAGCGGCGCAGCACCGAGAGGTAGGCCGCGTGCACGGCCCCCGCGACGGCCTGCGGGGCGATGTCGAGGACGGCCATGTCGTGGCGGTGGGCCACGAACGAGGCGACGTGCTCGCGCCAGCGCGCCCACTGCTCCGACTCCCCCGAACGCAGTTCGGTGGACTCGTCGATGACCCGGAAGCGCTGCATCCACATGCCCTGGCCGTCGATCACCCGGTACAGGGCGCCGAGGACGGCCCCCCGGACGAGGTCGAGGGTCGCGTCCTCGCGGGCGACCGCCTCGTCGAGCAGCCCGGCGAAACCTTGGGTGTACTCGTCGAAGCGCCACCAGACGATCGAGGCTTTCGAGGGGAAGTACCGGAAGAAGCTCGTCTTGCTCACCCCGGCCCCGGCGGTGATCTCCGCCAGGGTCGTCTCCTCAAAACCCTTGCGCAGGAACAACTCCACCGCAACGGTCTCGATCTCCTCGCGGGAGGAGGCCGGAGGGCGTCCGCGGCGTGGGGCGGGGGTCTCCACCTGTTGCTCACTCACGTCCGACAGCGTGCCACAAGCACCCGCATCCGGAGTCACTCCGGGGGAGCTGTCCACCGGACGAACGGTCGTCGACGGGTGTCGACCACGCTCGGGACCGCGGGAGCCGTCGATGCCATAACCTCGCACCGTGGTGACTGTGACGACCGGTGCGGTGGAGCGGACGACCTACGTGGTCGTCGACGGCGAGAACATCGACGCGACGCTGGGTGCGTCGATCCTCGAGGGACGCCCCGCCCCGGAGCAGCGGCCGCGCTGGGAGCGGCTGATGGACTTCGCCCGCACCACGTTCCAGCAGCCCGCCAAGGGTCTGTTCTTCCTCAACGCCTCCTCCGGGCACCTGCCGATGTCCTTCGTGCAGGCCCTGCTGGCGCTGGGCTACCAGCCGATCCCGCTGGCCGGCGGTCCGGGCGAGAAGGTCGTCGACATCGGCATCCAGCGCACGCTGGACGCCCTCGTCGACCGCGACGGCGACGTGCTGCTCGGCAGCCACGACGTCGACTTCCTGCCCCAGATCGACCGGCTGCTCACCGGCGACCGCCTCGTCGGGATGGTCGGGTTCCGGGAGTTCATGAACTCCCAGTACGCCGGGCTGCACGAGCGCGGGCTGAAGGTCTTCGACCTCGAGGACGACGTCCGCGCGTTCAACGTCGTGCTGCCGCGGGTCCGGATCATCCCCCTCGCGGACTTCGACCCGTTGCGCTACCTCTGAGGTTCACCCCTCGTCGAGGACGGCCCCGGCCCGTTCCGGGCTGCCCTCGGCGAGGCCGCGGTCGATCGAGGCGCGGAACACGAACCACAGCACGATCCCGGCCAGGAGCACCGCCACCTCGGTGACGGTCAGCGCCCAGACGATCCCGCTCAGCCCGAACCAGACGTGGAACAGGACCACGGTCGGGACGAACAGGACGCCCTGCGTCAGCGACATGACCGTCGCGGGCACGGCCTTGCCCGTCGCCTGGAACAGCGAGGTGATGAGCCCGGTGAACCCGTTGGCGACCATCGCGACGAGCTGAGCGGTGATGATCGTGGCGCCGATGGAGAGGACCGAAGGGTCGGAGACGAACGCGGAGAACACCTGGTCGCGCAGGACGAACACCGTCACCGCGAAGACCAGCGCGATCCCGCCGACGGTCACGGCGGAACCGCGCACGGCCGCGGACAACCGGTTCCGGTCGCCCCGGCCGAAGGAGTGGGCGAGCAGCGGCAGGACGCCGAGGGTGACGCCCATGACGAGGAACTCCGGAACCTGGGCGATGCGGACCGCGACGCCCATGGCGGCCAGCGGGCCGTCACCGTAGTTCGCGGCGAGGTTGTTCAGGACCAGCGACGTGACGATGAGGAACGCCGCCTGCAGGAGTTCCCCGACCCCCACTCCCAGAACGGGTCTCACGACGTCACCGGCGAGGGTGAACCACTTCGGGGCGAGGCTGACGTGGTCGCTGTTGCGGGTGAGCCAGATCGCGAAGTAGACGACCGTGACGAGGTTCGCGAGGCCGGTCGCGAGGGCGGCCCCGGCCACGCCCCGGTGCAGGACGAGGATGAACAGGGCGTCGAAGGCGACGTTCGCGACGGTCGAGGCGATGAGCCCCACCATGACGGTGCGGGACGCGCCCTCGGCCCGGACGAGTTGTTCCAGGCACATCGCCGCGGCGAGCACGGGCACGAACGCGAGCAGGACGGCCACGAACTCCCGCGTCGCGTGCAGGGCGGTCGCGTCGGCGCCGAGCAGGATCACCAGGGGGTGCAGCAGGAGCAGCCCGAGGACGGCGACGACGATCCCGACGACGACGGAACCCCAGAGGGCGAAGGAGGAGGCGCGCCTGATCCCGGCGGCCTGGGTGGGGTCGTTCTCGGCCGCACCGAGCAGGCGGGACACGAGCGCCCCGCCGCCCACGCCGAAGACGTTCCCGACGGCCATGACCAGGCCGAGGACAGGCGATCCGAGGGTCACGGCGGCGAGGAGGGCGGTGTCGTGCTGGGAGCCGATGAAGCCGGCGTTCACGACGTTGTAGAGCGCGCCGACGATCAGCGCGGCGGCCATCGGCACGCACAGGTGCAGGAGCGCGCTGACGATCGGGGCGGAGGTGAGGTACCAGCGGTTGGTGCCCACCTCCGGGGAGGTGTCGGGTGGGTTCACGGCGGGCTCCGTTTCCGGGCAGGGTGGAGCGCACGCCGACCGGGGTGGGCGCGTCGCAGGAGGTGGCGGACTAGCGGGAGGGACGTTCCAGGTCGGCGGTGATCTTGGCGAGCAGGGCGTGCAGGGCGTCCCGCTCGGCCGGGTCGAGCGGAGCGAGGATCGTCTCGTCGGCCGCGGCCATGGCGGTGTCGAAGCCCGCGATCACCTCGGAGCCGGCCGGGGTGACGAAGGCGCGTTTGCTGCGTTCGTCGCCGGGCACCGTGCGTCGCTCGACGAGACCGCGGGCCTCGAGTCCCTTGAGCAGGCTCGAGACGCTCGCGGCACTGGTCCGGGTGATCTCCGCGAGGTCGCGTTGGATCGCCCCCGGGTTCTGGGTGAGGTAGCCGAGCACGAAGGCCTGCTCGTGACTGACCTCGCGGGCCCGGATCCAGTCCTCGCCCGCCTTGCGCTGAGCCCACCCGATCCAGCGGACCAGGTCGAGGGTGCTGGTGAGCTCGGGTGCGTCCATGGTCAGAACGCTAACTGTTAGATCTCTAACTGTCAACCCTCGAACTGACCGGACCACCCCCTCGCCGGTCAGCGCGCGAGCTTCAGGACCGTCTCCAGGGTGTCGGCCTCGTCCGCCGTCTTGTCGTCGCGGTACCGGACGACCCGCGCGAAGCGCAGGGCCACCCCGCCGGGGTAGCGGGTCGAGCGCTGCAGGCCGTCGAAGGCGATCTCGACGACCTGCTCGGGCCGGACGCTCACGACGTGGCCCGTGTCGTTGCGGGGGTCCTCCGTCTGCAGGTCGCGGAACCGCGCGGTCTGCCAGGTCAGCACCTCGTCGGTCATCCCCTTGAACGTCTTGCCCAGCATGACGAAACCGCCGGTCTCCGGATCGCGGGCACCGAGGTGGATGTTCGAGAGCCACCCCGTACGGCGGCCGGAACCCTTCTCGACGGCCAGCACCACGAGGTCGAGGGTGTGGACGGGTTTCACCTTCACCCAGGCGCCCCCGCGACGACCCGCCGCGTAGCGGGAGCCCAGGTCCTTCACCACGACACCCTCGTGACCGGCGGCGACGACGTCGTCCGCGAACCCGCTCGCCGCCTCCGCATCGGCGGTCACCAGGCGGGGAACCCGCCAGCGTTGCGGGACGAGACCGTCGAGGGCGTCGAGCCGCTCGCGCAGCGGGACGTCGAGGAGGTCGACGCCGTCGAGGTGCAGCACGTCGAAGAAGTACGGGGTGACGATCGTCCCCGACGTCTGAGCGGTCCGGGACGCGGTGTCCTGGAACGCCTTCGGCCGGCCGTCGTCACCGAGCGCCAGGGCCTCGCCGTCGAGGACGAACTCGCGCGCGGGGAGTTCCCGGACGATCTCGACGACCTCCGGCAACCGGGTGGTGATGTCGTCCAACGTCCTGGTCGCGATCCGGATCCCCTCGGGACCGCGGTGCACCTGGATCCGGATGCCGTCCAGCTTGGTGTCCACCGCCACCTCGCCGGTGAGACCCCCGACCGCTTCGGCGACCGACGTCGCGCTCGAGGCGAGCATCGGCAGCAGGGGCCGGCCGACGTGCAGCCGGAAACCGGCGAGTTCCCCGGCGCCGCCGTGCAGGGCGGCGACGACGGCGTCGACGGTCGAACCCGCCAGCATCGCGGCGCGCCGCACGTCCGGTCCGGGAACCCCGGCGACGACCGCCGCGGCGTCCTGGACCAGCGCGTCCAGCGCCCCCTGGCGCAGTTCCCCGGTCACGACGCCCCGGAGCCAGCGCTGCTCGTCGGCGGTCGCCCGGGCGAAGAGGTCGTCCACGGCGGCGGAACGCTTCGCCGCGGAACCGGCCCCGCCCAGGGCCGAGATGCTCTCGAAGCGGTGGTGCACGTCGTCGACGGTCAGCGACGCCGCCTCGGCCGGGTCGGGGAGAGCGCTGAGCCCGCGCCACCCCAGACCCGTCCTGCGCTGGCGCAGGCTGCCGCCGAGGTAGGAGGCGACCACGGCGGCCCGGTCGGTGTCGTCGCGGTCCAGCCGTCCCAGCAGGTCGGCGAGGGCGGCCACCTTCGCCGTCCGCGAGCGGGTGGCGGCGACGGTGGTCGAGGTGGCGACGACGTCGGCGAGCAGCACGGGATCATCCTGCCCCCGGCCCCGCGGGACGGTCCTCCCGAGGGTGCCTTCCGGTCCGCACCGATCCGTGGCAGGGTCGGTGATCTTGTCCCACCCCGGAGGTGCACGTGTTCCGCAACCTGGTCGACCACCCGGCCGTCCTGATCGTCCTCCCGCTGCTGCTGGGGCTCGTCGTGCTGGCGGTGGTGGTCTACCTCCTCTACCGGGTCGTGCGCGCCGCCGTGCGAGACGGTCACCGCGACGCCGACCGGGGACGGGACCCGAAGGACTGACAGGACGCCCGGCCGTGTGTGATCGTGTCGGGGTGCGGTGGTGCCGGGGCGAGAGGGCTCGTCGAGCGTCGGTGCACCGACGCCGGTCGAGCAGCTCCGGGGTCACCCCGGGGACAGCACGAGAGGTTCGGCACGACGTCGCAGGGACGTCAGCGCGCTCCGCGCGCCCTCGTCCCCGCAGCACAGGACCGGTCGCCCGGTACCACCGCACGCACGCATGACCGACAGTTCCGCCGACGCCGTCGTCGTCGCCCTGGCGGCCGCGTTCCTCGACGGGCCCTGGACCCCCGAGGGCCTCACGCACCGCGGTCGGGCCGCCGTCGGGTCGCCGAGGGCGGGGTGGGTCGCGAAGGTCGCCGCCGCGGTCCTCGGGCAGTTCCACCGACCGCCGCACGACGCACCGCGGGAACTCCACACCTGCATCCTGCGCAGCACCGCGTACGGGAGCGCGAAGCGCGCCGCCGCGAGGCGCGGGGTCCCGCTGCGGATGGCGCACCTGGCGGTCGGGACGACCCGGATGCGCGGCAACCGGTTCGGTGTCCCCGAACTGCACACCGTCCTCGACGTCGCGGAGTTCCTCGAGGTCGAACCGGAACACCTCGACTGGTTCGCGGACCTGCGGCGCTACCAGGTCCGGGCCGCCGGCCGGGCGCTGCACCACTACCGGTCCGCGTGGACCGCGAAACGCGGCGTCCCGCGACTGCTGGAGGCGCCGAAACCCCGGCTGAAGCACCTGCAGAGGCGGGTCCTGCACGAGGTCCTCGACCGGGTGCCCGCCCACGACGTCGCCCACGGGTTCGTCCCCGGACGGTCCGCGCTGACCGGGGCGTGGGACCACGTCCAGGCCCGCACGGTCGTGCGTTTCGACCTGGAGGGGTTCTTCGCCTCCGTCCCGGCGTCGCGGGTCTACGGCAGGTTCCGGTTGATGGGCTACGCCGAACCCGTCGCCCACGTCCTCACCGGACTCACGACCCACGTGACCCCGTTGACCGTCCTGCGCACGATGCCCGACGGCGGAGCCGCCGACGCGCGGTTCCGGTTGCGGCGCAACCTCTCCCAGGCGCACCTCCCGCAGGGGGCGCCCACCTCACCGGCACTGGCGAACCTCTGCGCGCACGCGGTGGACCGGCGTCTGGACGGGCTCGCGCGGGCGGTCGGGGCGACGTTCACCCGCTACGCCGACGACCTGACGTTCTCCTCCACGACCGGACTCGACCCGGCGGCGTTGGCGCGTTCGGTGAGCTGCATCGTCGCCGACGAGGGTTTCGTCCTGAACCCGGCGAAGACCCGCACCCGCGGCCGGGGTGCCCGTCAGCTGGTGACGGGGCTCGTCGTCAACGACCACCCGAACGTCCCGCGGGACGAGTTCGACCGCTTGAAGGCCGTCCTGCACAACTGCGTCGTGCACGGCCCGGCGTCGCAGAACCGGGCCGCGCACCCCGACTTCCGCGCCCACCTGGAGGGGCGCGTCAGCCGGGTCGAGTTCGTCAACCCCGCGAAGGGGAACCGACTGCGTCGGAACCTCGACCAGATCGCGTGGTGAGCAGGCCCTGGCGGACGAGCCGGCGCTCGAAGACGATCGTGCCGAACGGCGGGATGCCGGCGACGAGACCGACGAGCGTGGTCCGGCGCGTCCAGCGCAGCCGGACGGACGCCCACACCGTGGAGATCAGGTAGATCACGAAGCCCACGCCGTGGATCATCCCGACCACCGGGACACCCCCCTCGTGCGGGGCCTTCACGATCCACTTCAGGAACATCGCGACGAGCAGCGCGGTCCACGAGATCGCCTCGAACGTCGCGATCACGCGGAACCAGCGGGCGGCGAGCGGCCCGGACGGCATGGGGATCCTCCTCCTGGCGGGGTCGTTCCCCCAAGTCTGACGCCCCGTAGGAGACCCCCGGACCGCCCCCGGTGTGTGATCCCTCACCCCGAGCGGCCCGGTCAGGAGAAGACGGTCCGGTGCCACTCCTTGCGGGCGGTGCCCGTGCGGTCGAACATCACGTGCTTGACGGCCGTGTACTCGTCGAGGGAGTAGGTGGACATGTCCTTGCCGAAGCCCGACGCCTTCACCCCACCGTGCGGCATCTCGCTGATGATCGGGATGTGGTCGTTGATCCACACGCACCCGGCGCGCAGTTCCGCACTGGCCCGCATCGAGCGGTAGACGTTCTGCGTCCAGGCCGAGGCCGCCAGCCCGAAGGGCGTGTCGTTGGCGAGGGCGAGGCCCTCGTCGTCGGTGTCGAAGGGCAGGGCGACCAGCACCGGACCGAACACCTCCTCCTGCACGATCTCGGAGTCCTGCGCCGCGCCGACCAGCAGCGTGGGGGAGTAGAACGCGCCCGGACCGGACGGCGCGTGGCCCCCGGTCACGACCTTCGCCCCCGCGTCGACGGCCCGCTCGACCATCCCGGCGACCTCGTCGCGCTGGCGGACGTGGATGAGGGAGCCCATGTCGGTGGCGGGGTCCGTCGGGGACCCGACGCGGACCCCGGCCATGAGTTCCGCGGTCCGGGCCACGAAGTCGTCGAACAACGGCCGCTGCACGTAGGCACGGGTGGCCGCGGTGCAGTCCTGGCCCGCGTTGACGAGGGAGGCCGCGACCGCTCCCTGGGCGGCGGCCTCGAGGTCGGCGTCGTCGAACACGACGAACGGGGCCTTGCCGCCGAGTTCGAGGTGGACGCGCTTGCCGGTGCGCGAGGCCACCTCCATGACCCGTCGCCCCACCGCGGTGGAACCGGTGAACGAGCTCATGGCGACCCGCGCGTCGCCGACCAGGGCCTCCCCGGCCTCCGGCCCGGTCCCGGTGACGACGTTGAAGACCCCGTCGGGAAGGCCGGCGGCGCTGAAGACCTCGGCGAACAGCAGGGTCGTCAGCGGCGTGTTCTCGGCGGGTTTCAGGACGACGCTGTTGCCCGCGGCGAGCGCCGGCAGGACCTTCCACGCGGCCATCTGCAGCGGGTAGTTCCACGGGGCGATCGACCCGATCACGCCGAGGGGTTCGCGGCGCACGTAGGAGGTGTGGTCGCCGTCGTACTCGCCGGCCGCCCTGCCCTCCAGCACCCGGGCGGCGCCGGCGAAGAACACCGTGTTGTCGACGCTGCCGGGGACGTCGAACTCGCGCGACATCCGCAGCGTCTTGCCGGTCTGCGCGGTCTCGGCGGCGGCGAACTCCTCGCTCCGTTCCGCCAGCAGTCGGGCGGCGGTCGCGAGGACCTCGGCCCGGGCGGCGGGGGTGCTGCGCGACCACCCGGTGAAGGCCCTCGCCGAGGAGGCGACGGCCTCGGCCACGTCGGCCGCGGTCGCGGCGGCACCCGTGGCGATCACCGCACCGGTGGCGGGGTCCTCGACGACGAGCTGCTGCCCGCCGCCGGTCCTGCGGGATCCGTCGATGTACTGGAAGTCGTCCACGAGAGGCTCCTCGGGTGCGGATTCGTGGGCGTCAGACTGCCTGATCGACGGATCGCGCGGAAGAGCGGGTCGGGGACGACCGTCAGATCAGGACGCCGTCGCTCTCCTGGCCGTCCTCGGCGTGCGTGCGCTGCACGAGACCGGGGACGTCATCGGCCGCCATGGCGCTCCCGAACCAGTGCCCCTGGGCGCGGTGGACGCCGAGGGCCAGCAGCGGTCCCAGCTGCTCGGAGCGTTCGACGCCTTCGGCGAGGATCCGCAGGTCCATCGCCCGGCACAGGGCCGCGATGCCCTCGAGCAGCGACGTGTCCCCACTGGTCACCAGCGTCGTCAGCGAACGGTCGAGCTTGACGGTCGAGATCGGGAACCGGCGCATGTAGGACAGCGAGGTGTAGCCGATGCCGAAGTCGTCGAGGTCGAGCTGGAACCCCGCGGCAACGGTCTCGCGCAACGACTCCGCGATGCGGGGGTCGTCGGGGAGTTCCTCGTGCTCGGTGATCTCGAGGTGGATCCGTTCGGGGGCGATGCCGTGCGCGGCGGCCAGGGTGGTCATCCACCGGGCGAGGCCGTGGCGGTGCAGGCTGCCGACCCCGAGGTTCACGGCGAGGTGCAGCGGCGGGACACCGAGGGCGTCCCACTGCGCGAGGTGGCGCACCGCGCGCGTCGCGACGTGCTCGTCGAGGCGGGCCCCGAGACCGGCCGCCTCGGCGTGGTGGAGGAACTCGTCGGGCATCAGGAGCCCCGCACGCGGGTGGCGCCAGCGGACGAGCGCCTCGACCCCCACGATGCGCACGGACGACCCCTCACCGAGTTCGACGATCGGCTGGTGCACGACGACCAGTTCGCCGACGTCCACGGGGGACCCGTCGTGCAGCAACAACCGGCGGAGTTCCTGCTGCATGGTGAGCCCGCCGAGGACCCGTTCACGCAGTTCGGGCCGGTAGACCTGGGCGCGGCCCTTGCCGGCCTGCTTCGCCGCGTACATCGCGATGTCGGCGTCGACGAGGGCGACCTCGAGGGTCACCCCGGCGGGGAGCGGTGCGATGCCGATGCTGGCGCTGACCTGGTACGGCAGACCGCTGAACTCGAAGGGTGCGTCGAGGGCCGTGAGCATCAGGTCGGCCGGTCCCTCCTCGTCGTCGGGCGCGGTCCAGCAGACGACGATGAACTCGTCGCCGCCGGTGCGCGAGACGACGCCGCGCACCCCGACGGCCCGTCGCAGCCGGTGCGAGACCTCGACGAGCAGGGCGTCGCCGACGGCGTGGCCGCGGGTGTCGTTGATCTGCTTGAAGTCGTCGAGGTCGACCAGGCACAGGTGCAGGTCCTCGCCGCGCAGGCGCTGCTGCAGCCCGCGGGTGGCGCTGGGCAGACCCCGGCGGTTGACCAGGTCGGTGAGCGGGTCGCGGTCGGCGCTGCGTTCCGCCCGGCGCACCGCGAGCGAGGCGAGGGCGACACCGGCGCAGGCGAGGACGTAGCCGCTGGGCGCCACGACCTGGACGGCGACGTCGGGGAGGACGTGCAGGTTCCCGAGGACCCACAGCACGGGTACGGCGAGGAACACCGGGACGACGGTGAGCAGGCGCATCCCGTCGCGGCGCAGGGTGCCGCCGGCGTGGGGGGTTCCGAAGTGGCGCATGCTCGGGTGCGACGCGGCGGTGGCGAGCAGCACCATGGCGAGGCACTCCAGCGCGGGCAGGACGCGCGCCTGGCCGAGCAGGTCGCCGCGGGCGGTCACCAACGAGGCGATCGCGAGCAGCCCACCGGAGGCGAGCAGCACGAGTGCGGTGGCCGGGGCCATGCCGGTGCGGGTCGAGAGGATGCGGAGCAGGACGACGACGAGGACGACGTCGGCGGCCGTGCCGATGAGGACCGCCGGTTCGTCGCCGAGTCCGGTCTCGCGCAGCATCCCCAGGACCTGCACGACGACGAGTCCGCCGCCGCAGGAGGTGAGGAGGACGTCCGGCCAGGTCACGCGCGACGACTCCTCGCGGCGCAGCGTCCGGACCACGAACGGCACCAGGGCGAGGCCGACGACCTGGACGCCGACGACCCCCCAGCGGGCGACCCCGAGGTCGCCCGGGCGGAGGACGACGGCGACGGCGGCGACGAGGCCGGTGGTCACCAGGGCGATGACGACCCCCCAGGCCTGCGGCAGGGTCGGTCGGTGCCGGCGCACCCCCAGCGCGGTCACGAGCAGGGCGGCGGCGTGGACGAAGGCGGCGACGAGCCCCGGTCCGGGACCCGT
Organism: Kineococcus sp. AC630; assembly: GCF_979255925.1. NCBI lineage: Bacteria > Bacillati > Actinomycetota > Actinomycetes > Kineosporiales > Kineosporiaceae > Kineococcus > Kineococcus sp. AC630. The sequence continues at coordinate 233,081 of NZ_CEEDMJ010000003.1, read as the reverse complement.
CGCGTCGGGCAGGAACGCGACGGCGACGCTGAGGAGGCCCAGGACGGCCGGCACCACGACGGCGCGCTTCGACATCGGCTCCCCTTGGACGTCCCCACTCCCAGAAGCCCGGGATCACCTGACGTATCGGCGGGTCCCGGGGCCGACTCATTCGCCCGATCGGGGGTGCACCCCCGGTGGTGGACACGGTGGGTGACGGGAACACCCCGTGGGGGGCCCGGGGTTGGCGCCGACATGAGCGCATCCACGACCCCCCGCCGGCTGAGCCTCTGGGGCGGCGGCCCCTGGCAGGACCCGACCCGCGTGGCGGAGGCCCGCGAGGTCGCCGCGGAGGTCGAGGAGCTGGGGTTCGCGCGGCTGTGGTTCTCCGGCGGTTTCGAGCCGGGGATCCTCCCCGCGTTCGGTGAACTGCTGTCGGCGACCACCTCGCTGGGTGTCGCGAGCGGCATCGTGAGCATCTGGACGGCCACCCCGGCGCAGTCCGCCGCGGCGTTCGCGGACCTCGAGCGCGACCACCCGGGACGGTTCCTGCTGGGGCTCGGGAACTCCCACGCCCCCGCCGTCGAGGGGCAGGGGCGGTCCTACGAGAAGCCCTTCACCCGGACGGCGGAGTACCTCGACCAGCTCGACGCGCTGTCGCCGTCGGTTCCCACGGACCGGCGGGTCCTGGCGGCGCTCGGCCCGAAGATGCTGGAGCTGGCGCGGACCCGGGCGGCCGGGGCCCACCCGTACTTCACGACCGTCGAGCACACGGTGTCAGCGCGCGAGGCCCTCGGCCCCGAGCCGTTGCTGGCCCCGGAGGTGGCCGTCGTGCTGGAGACCGACCCGTCGAGGGCGCGGGCGATCGCCCGGGAGTACGCGTCCATGTACCTGGCCCTGCCGAACTACACGAACAACCTGCGCAGGTTCGGCTGGGGCGACGCGGACCTGCTGGACGGCGGCAGCGACCGGGCGATCGACGCCCTCATCCCCTGGGGCACGGTCGAGCAGGTCACCGCGCGCCTCGAGGAGCAGTTCACGGCGGGGGCCGACGAGGTCCCCGTGCAGGTGCTCGGGGGCGGCGGAGACTTCCCCCGCGAGCAGTTCCGCCTGCTCGCGGAAGCCTTCGCCGGCTGAGGTCACCGGGCGCCGCTCCGGCCGTCCTGGACCCCGCGGCGCGTTCAGTCCACGTCGAGGATCGACCCGATCCCGGTGACGTCCAGGAGGAAGCGCACCTGGTCCGGGGCGTGCCGCAGGCGCAGGCGGCGGGGCGCGATGCGCTGGGTGAGCCTCACCAGGAAGGCGATGCCCGAGGAGTCCATGAACGTGACCGCCCCGAGGTCGACCACGACGACGTGCTCGGCCTCGGCCCCGTCCAGGACGACGCGGGAGCACAGGGCGGAGAGTTCCCCCTCCAGGCCTGCGTCCACCTCGCCGCGCAGAGCGATCGTCGTGCACCGCGTGACGGGGTCGACGAGGAGGGTGCCCACCGCGTCGCCGGGGCTGGTGGTGTCCGGGCGTGAGCTCACCGGCCGCCGACCCCCCGCCGACGGCCCGCAGCTCGCTTCGCGGAGGTGCGGCTGCGGCGGCCGGCCAACGCCGACGCTCCCCGCAGGCCCCGGGACAACGCGGTGGGTCCTTCGGAGCGTTCGAGCCTCCCGGCGATCGCACCCATCGTCCTGATCCCCAGGGGTACCGCCACGGAGGCGATCACCCAGCGGCGCAGTCCCTGCGAGAGCAGAACCCACATCGTCGTCGTCCTTTCGAAGCCGCACCCGGGGCGGATCACGACCCCGGTCGACGTTGTGAGTGCTCGAACCCCTCGTTCGTCACGCCGTCGAGACCGTGACGTGCGTCACTTCCCCAGGTCTTCTAGTAGTCAAGAGTTCAACTGGCTCGTGGGCTCCGGAGGTGGTCCCATTCCTCGACGCAGTCGTTCCCGGCGCACGAAGAGGCATGGCGATGGTTCCCACAGCTCGACCCGGAGAGTCCGCGGAACCTCTCGTCGTCCTCGACGCCGGTGCGCTCCGCGGGACCTCACCCCGGTGGGGGACCAAGGAGGTCAAGGGCACGAAGGAGCACGGCGCCCGGCCCGCCGGCCCCGGCCTGCTCGCGGAGGCGGTGGTGATCGGGGCGGGTGCCCCACCTCCGCACGGCCGACCCCCGGGCGCCGTGGTCGGGGGAGGACGTGCTGCCGCAGGAGGGGGACCGGTGGAAGGACCGCAGGACGTGACGAGTGGTGGACCCGGGGGCGAGGCCCCGTCCGGGTGGGACCTGGAGGGTGTGCCCGACGAGGCACTGGCCCGCCGGGCCGGGCTCGGTGACAAGGCGGCCTTCGCCGTCCTCGTCGACCGGCACGGCCCGGGGCTGCACCGCCACGTGTCGAGGATGCTGCGCGACCGCGGTGCCGTCGAGGACTGCCTGCAGGAGACGCTGATCGCGGCCTGGAAGGGCCTGCGCGGGTTCCGTGGTCAAGCCAGCGTCCGGACCTGGCTGTTCACCATCGCCCGGCGACAGGTCTTCGCCCACGGCCGGCGCGTCCCGGAGTCCGGCTCGCTGCCCTACGTCGACCCCGCCGAGGTGCTGGACCGGATCGCGGACCTGCGAGACGATCCCGCCCGGACCAGCGTGGAGTCCGGGTTGCTCGAAGCCGTCGACGTCGCGCTGACCCTGCTCCCCGAGCGGCAACGTTCGGCCTGGTTGCTCAAGGAGGTCGAGGGTTTGAGCTACGCGGAGATCGCGATCGTCCTGGACGTCGGCCCCACCGTCGTCCGGGGCCTCCTCGCCCGCGCGCGGACGACCCTCGCGAGCACGTTGGAGGACTGGCGGTGAGCGGCGAACCCCGGGTGGACTTCCAGGACCTCGGCGCCCGGCTGATCCGCCAGCACACCGAGAACGGCTGGGTGGCGCTGCGCGACGACCTGCTCGACCGCGCCCTGCGGAGCTTCCGGCCCTCCGCGCCGGTCCGCGGTCGTCACGGCGCCGGTGACTTCTTCGTCGCCGCGGACGCGCTCGTCGCCCTGCTGCGCCGCAGCGTCGACGCGGAACCGCAGGCCGCGGCCTCGGACATCACCTGCGAGACGGACGGGTCGGACGTCCTCGTCTCGGTCACGATCCGGCTCGTCGCCGCCTACGGAGCGCACCTGGTGACCCTCGCCGACGCGGTGCGGGCCCGGGCCCTGGTGGAACTGCAGGAGGTCCTCGGGGTCCTCGCCCCGGAGGTCGCCCGGATCCACACCCACGTCCACGTCGAGGACGTCCACCGCGACCCGCGGATGCTCTGACCGCGGGTTCCCGGACGGTGGGCGCCGGTGTCGGGGACGCGTACTGTGCGAGAACCGCACGAGGCGCTGAGCCCCGTACGTCACCCGGTCCGAGCAGGAGGGCGCACGGCTGGAGTCGACGGCCACGCGGTACCCCGCCGTCCGCGGCGAACACCCGGCCCCCGGGTGGACAGGAGACGCACCATGGACAAGTCGCCCCGCAACACCAGTGCGAAGAAGACCGGCAAGTCCCTCAAGGAGAAGCGCGTCGACAAGAAGGCCAAGAGCGCGTCGCGCAGCGCCTCCGACGCGGTCAGCGACAGCGTCAAGGGCACCAAGCGCTGAGACCGGTGCCGCCGCGCAGCACCGGTGCTGCGCGGCGGCGGTCAGTCGTGCGTCGAGGTCTCGTGACCGCTGTGGCCGACGGGTTCGAGCTGGAAGGTCGCGTGCTCCACGGCGACGGGGAAGTGCTCGGCCACGCACTCCTGCAGCCGGTCGAGGATCTCGGGTGCGTGACCGTCGCGGAAGCAGGACTCGTCGAGGACGACGTGCGCGGACAGCACCGGCAGGCCCGAGGTGATCTGGCTGGCGTGCAGGTCGTGGACCGCGTGCACGTGCGGGAGTTCCAGCAGGTGCCGGCGCACGTCCTCCAGGTCCAGCCCCGGCGGGGTGGACTCCAGCAGCACCGCCGTCGTCTCCCGCAGCAGACCCAGCGTGCGCGGGACGATGAGGACGCCGATGAGCAGCGACACCAGGGCGTCGGCGCGGGTCCAGTCCGTGAGGGCGATGACCCCGGCGGCGACGATGACGGCCACCGAGCCGAGACCGTCGTTGACGACCTCCAGGATCGCGGCCCGCACGTTGACGTTGCGCTCACCCCCACCGCGCAGGAGCAGCCACAGGGCGATCACGTTGCCCAGCAGGCCGATCACCCCGAACGTCAGCATCGCGCCGGAGTGCACCTCCGGTGGCTCCAGCAGGCGTCGGACCCCTTCGACGAGGACGAAGACGCCGATCGCCAGCAGCGCGGCGGCCTGCAACGTCGCGGCGAGGACCTCCGCGCGCCGGTAACCCCAGGTGCGCTGGGCGGACGCGGGACGCGCCGCGAGCGTCGCGGCGATGAGGGCGATGACCAGGCCCGCGACGTCGGTGAGCATGTGTCCCGCGTCGGCCAGCAGGGCGAGGCTGCCCGAGACGAACGCCCCGATCGCCTCCGCGACGAGGACGGTGGCCGTGACGGCGAGCGCGGCCGCCAGCCTCCGACGGTTCTGCTCGGCCGCCCCGTGACCTCCGTGGCCCCCGTGGCCCCCGTGGCCGTGGCCGTGGCTCACGACGCGACCTCCTCGTGGGCGTGTTCGGGGCAGACCTCGTCGTTGACCGCGAGGACCACGCCGAGCAGGTCGCCCAGCGCGTGCGTCATCCGGGCGTCGGCGATCTCGTACCGCACGCGTCGTCCCTCCGGCACGGACACGACGAGGCCGCACCCGCGCAGGCAGGCGAGGTGGTTGGACAGCGACTGGCGCGAGACCCCGAGGAGTTCCGCGAGTTCGGCCGGGTACCCGGGCGCCTCGCGCAGCGCGAGCAGCAGCCGGGACCGGGTGGGGTCGGAGAGGGCGTGGCCGAAGCGGGCCAGGACCTGCGCGTGCGTCGCGATCACCCTCTGACAGTACATCGTCGGATGAACTGACGGGGCCCGGCGGGACGGGTAGCTTGCGCAGCGCCCACCACCGCTCACCGCTGCGCACCCCGGAGGAACCCACGTGACGATCGAGGACACCGTGCTCGGACACCCGCAGGCGGTTCCCGGGCCGCACGGCGACGTCGACCTGCGCGTCTACCGACCGGCCGGCACCCCCGACGCGGCGCTCGTCTGGGTCCACGGCGGCGGGTTCGCCGCGGGGGACCTCGACATGCCGGAGTCCGACGCCGTGGCCCGTGCCCTCGCCGGCGCCGGGGTGCTCGTCGTCGCCGCCGGCTACCGGCTCGCGGGCCCGGGCACGTTCTACCCCGTCCCCTCCGACGACGTCCTCACCGCCTGGCGGTGGGGCCTGGAGCACGCCCTCGGGGCGGGGGTCGCCCGCGACCGCGTCCAGCTGGGCGGGGCGAGCGCGGGCGGGAACCTCGTCGCCGGCGCGGTGCTGCGCCTGCTCGCGGCCGGAGAACCCGTCCCGGCGGCCGTCTTCCTGGCCTACCCCACCCTGCACGCGGTCCCGCCGCTCGCCTCCCCGGCTGCGGACGCCGCGGTGCAGCGACTCCCGGAGGACGAGCGTTGGCCGGCGCCGACCGTCGAGGCGATGTACCGCGGTTTCGTCGGTGGGGATCCGGCGACGGCGCCCGCCGCCGCCCTCCCCGGCACCGCCGACCTCACGGGTTTCCCGCCCGCCTTCGTCCTCACCAGCGAGGTCGACGGCCTGCGGGGTTCGGCCGACGAGTTCGTCCGGCGGCTCGCCGCGCAGGGGACGTCGGTGCTGTCGGTGTGCGAACCGGGGACGGAGCACGGGCACCTGAACCGGCCGGGACCGCAGTTCGACGCCAGCCTCCGGCGGGTGGCGACCTGGCTCCGCAACGCCCCGGAGCTGGCGGGCTGAAGAACATCCACGGAAAGGGTAGGAAACTTTCCTAACCCCTGCTAGCGTCCTCGCACGGTCAAGCTCCGACGTGGGTGGGAGGTCCTCGGCATGGCGACGCACGACGACCTCCCGGGAACTCCACGCCTGCTGCGGGCGATCAACGACCGTGCGGCCCTGCGTCTGCTCCTGGAACACGGCCGGTTGTCCCGCACCGAACTCGGAGCCCTCACCGGGTTGTCCAAACCGACCGCCTCCCAGATGCTCACGAGGCTCGAGGCCGCCGGTCTGGTCCTGCCCGTCGAGGGGACCGCCACCGGCGGACCGGGGCGGGTCGCCCAGCTCTACGAACTGAACCCCACCGCCGGTTTCGCGCTCGCGGTCGACGTCACCCCGGGATCCACCCGGGCCGTCGTCGTCGACCTCCTCGGGAACCACGTCGGCGACGCCGACCTCCCCCGCACGGGGGACGACGCGGTGGACCTCTTCCGCCGGGCCCGGGAACGGGCGCTGGCCGCCGCGGGTGTCGGAGCCACCGACATCACGCACACCGTCGTGGCCCTGCCCGGCGCCTACGACAACGCCACCCGCACGCTGCGCCACGCCCGGCACCTGCCCGGCTGGCACCGCGACGGGGTCTTCGCGGAACTCGGGGAACTCCTCGAGGGCCGGGTCGAGTTCGAGAACGACGTCAACCTGCTGGCCCTGGCCGAACTGCACCAGGGCGCCTCCGTGGGCACGGGAACCTCCGTCCTGCTCTGGTCCGCCAGCGGCATCGGCGCGGCCGTGGTCGTCAGAGGTCGGTTGCACCGCGGGGCCACCGGCAGTGCCGGGGAACTCGGGTACCTCCCCGTCCCGGGTGCGCCGCTCGTCCGCGAGGTGAACCAGGACACCGGAGGGTTCGAGCAGTCCGTCGGTGAACCGGGACTCCTCGAACTCGCCCGCCACCATGGGGTCCCGGGCGGGAGTCCGGAACAGGTCGTCGCGGCGGCGCCTCCCGGCGGGGAGTTCCTCACCGAGCTCGCGACCCGCTACGCCACCGGGATCGCCGCCGTCGTCGCGGTGCTCGACCCGGAGGTCGTCGTCTTCTCCGGGCCGGTCGCCGAGGCCGGTGACGAGGTCCTGCGCGCGCTCGTGGAACGGGAGGTCGCCGCCCTGGCGATGCGTCCCGTCCCCGTGCGACTCGGCACGATCCTGCACGACCCGGTGCTCACGGGAGCGACGCACGTCGCCGTGACCCGACTGCGCGACAACGTGTTCGACTCCGCCGGCGCGCCCGACGCGCGTTCCGGCGAACGCACCGCCGGTTCCTGACGAACCACCGCACGACCACCCCGTCCCGCGGGGTGGCGCGTCGTCGTACCTCGATCCCGACCCCGTGAGGGTTCCCCAGAGCTCCCGCCACTTCGTCGTACCCGGGAACGGGTGCGCAGAAAGGACCGGACGTGTCGAAACTCCCCGCTCGCCGCCCCGCGCTCAACCGCCTCGGAGCGGCGCTCGCCGTGTTCTCCCTCGCCGCCCTCGGGGCGTGCGCACCGTCCTCGAACGGCGGCGACGGCACCAGCGCCGACGACCAGCAGACCATCACCTTCTGGCACGGCTGGAGCCAGGACACCGAGACCGCCGCGATCGACGCCAACATCGCGAAGTTCGAGGAGCTGCACCCCGACATCGAGGTCAAGACCGTCGGTGCGGTCACCGACGACAAGATCCTGCAGGGCATCCGCGGGGCCGACGCCCCCGACGTCGTCTCCTCCTTCAACACCCTCAACGTGGGAGCGTTCTGCGGCGGCGCCCTCGTCGACCTGAACCCGCTCATGGCGAAGGACGGGATCGAGAAGGACACCACCTACGTCAAGTCCATGACGCAGTACAGCTCCTACGACGGGGTCCAGTGCACCGTCCCGCTGCTGAGCGACAACTACGGACTGTTCTACAACACCGACATGTTCGCGGCGGCCGGGATCCAGGGACCGCCGAAGACCTGGACGGAACTCCAGCAGGACGCGGTGAAGCTCACGAAGGGTTCGGGGGACAGCTACTCCCAGCTCGGCATCATGCCGAACCTGCACGGGTACGAGAACGGCACCGGACACTCGATGGTCCAGTGGGGCGCCACCTACTTCGACACCGACGGCAAGGCCGTCATGTCGAAGGACCCCGCGGTCACGAACTTCCTGACCTACTGGAAGGGCCTGGAGGACTCCCTCGGCGGGTACGCGAACCTGGAGAGGTACCGGACGACCTTCGGTGAGGAGTTCTCGCCCGAGAACGCCTTCGAAGCGCAGGAGGTCGCCATGCAGATCGACGGTGAGTGGCGGACCCAGAACCTCGCGACCGACCAGGTGCCGTTCGGGTGGGCCACCGCCCCGATGCCCGTCCCCGACGACCGGCTCGACGAGTACGGCCGGGGGTGGACCTCGGGCACGGTCGTCGGCATCCCCGCCCGGAGCAAGCACCAGCAGGCCGCCTGGGAACTCGTGAAGTTCCTGACGACGGACACCGACGCCCTGGTCGGTTTCGCCAACGCCATCCACAACGTCCCCTCCACCTACGCCTCGCTGCAGTCGCCGGACCTCGTCAAGGACGACAAGTTCCAGACCTTCCTCGACATCGCGGCGAACCCGCTGACGACCTCGCCGGTGGTGACCAAGGACGGCGACCAGTACCTGCAGATCTTCGAGGACTTCGCCTACCGCTGGGAGTCGGGTGAGGTGACCGACCTCCAGGCCGGTTTGCGCGAGGTCGACCAGCGCATCGACGCGGCGATGGCCCAGGCCGGTGAGTAGCGCACTCGCCGCCGGCCGGCGTCGGGGGGTCTCCCGCTCGCGGTGGGTCGTGCTGGCCTTCATCTCCCCGTTCGTCCTCGGCGTCGTCCTGTTCTTCGGCTACCCGCTGGTCTCGACGATCGTGTACTCCTTCGAGAAGTACGACCAGATCAACCCGCCCACCTGGGTGGGGACGCAGAACTGGCACTACGTCTTCGACGAGTACCCGAGGTTCTGGACGGCGCTGCGGAACACGGCCTGGCTGGTCGTGGTGATGGTGAGCCTCCGCCTCGTCTTCGGGCTCGCGGTGGGGATGCTCATCGTCCGCGTGCGCGCCGGGGTGGGGATCTTCCGGACCGTCTTCTACCTGCCCTACCTGGCACCCCCGGTGGCCTCGACGCTGGTGTTCGTGTTCCTGCTGAACCCCGGCAGCGGGCCGGTGAACGGCCTGCTGGAGGCGGTGGGCGTCCCGGCCCCGGCCTGGTTCACCGACCCGAACTGGTCGAAACCGGCGTTGGTGCTGCTGTCCCTGTGGGGCATCGGGGACCTCATGGTCATCTTCACGGCCTCCCTGCTGGACGTGCCGCGCGAGTTGTACGAGGCGGCCGAGCTCGACGGCGCCGGGGCGTTCGGCCGGTTCTGCTTCATCACGTTGCCGACGATCCGGCCCATCCTGCTCTTCACGACGGTGACGGGCGTCATCGCCACCATGCAGTACTACACGCAGGCCCTGGTCGCCGGGCAGGCCGCGAGCGGTCAGCTGAGCTCCGCGGGCAGCCGGGTCGAACCCGGCTACCCGAACGGTTCGACGCTGACGCTGCCGCAACTGGTCTACAACCTCGGCTTCCAGAACTTCGACACCGGCTCGGCGAGCGTCATCGCGGTGGTGATGTTCGTCCTGGCCATGGCGTGCACCGTCCTGCTGCTGAAGGCCGGCGGCGGGTTCCTCAAGACCGGGAGGGTCGGATGAGCACCGGAGTCCTCACGAAGCCAGGGCCCGTCGAGGTCGTCGCGACCGACCGCGGGTGGCGCCGGCTGGGCCGCACCCGGACCCAGGTCCTGCTGTGGATCGCGACGCACGCCGTCGCGGTCGGCCTGGCCGTCCTGTTCCTGGCCCCCATCGCGTTCCTGCTGCTCACCTCGGTGATGTCCGACCGGCAGGCGTTGTCGGGGTCGTTGTGGCCGGACACCTGGCAGTGGTCGAACTACCGCCGGGTCTGGGACACCCCGAACTTCCTGCTCTGGTGGCGCAACTCCCTGGTCTACGCCGGGGTGGGCACGCTGCTCGCGATCACCTCCAGCGTGTTCCCCGCCTACGCGCTGGCCAAGTTCCGCTTCCGCGGTTCCAACGCCCTGATGGTCGTCGTGGTGGCGGCCATGATGCTGCCGCCGCAGGTCGTCGTCGTCCCGATGTACGTCGTGTGGTCGCAGTACTTCGGGCTGACCGGGTCGTTGTGGCCGCTCATCATCCCGCTCGCCTTCGGGGACGCCTTCTCGATCTTCCTGCTGCGCCAGTTCATGCTGACGTTGCCGGACGAGGTCGTGGACGCTGCCAAGGTCGACGGCTGCGGGGAACTGCGGACGTTGTGGCACGTCGTGCTGCCGATGTGCAAACCGGCCGTCGTGGCGACCTCGCTGTTCCAGTTCTTCGCCCTCTGGAACGACTACTTCGGTCCGCAGATCTACGCCAGCGACGACCCGCGCGCCTGGACGTTGTCCTACGGGCTGCAGACGTTCAAGGGTGCGCACTCCACCGACTGGAACGTGACGATGGCGGCCACCGCCCTCGTCGTGCTGCCGGTGGTCGTCGTGTTCTTCCTCGCCCAGCGCGCCTTCGTCGAAGGCGTCACCCTGACAGGAGTCAAAGGATGAAGATCGTCGTCGTGGGTGGAGGCTCCACCTACACACCGGAACTCGTCGACGGGGTCGCCCGCCTGCAGCACGAGCTGCCGATCTCGGAGATCGTGCTCGTCGACCCCGACGTCGGGCGCCGCGACCTGCTGGCGGGGGTGTCCCAGCGCATCCTCGACGCGCAGGGTGCGCCCGTCCGGGTGCGGGCGAGCGCCGACGTCGCCGAGGCGGCCGACGGGGCCGTGGCCGTCCTGCTGCAACTGCGGGTCGGCGGGCAGGCCGCGCGGGCCCGGGACGAGAGCTGGCCGCTGGAGTGCGGCTGCCTGGGCCAGGAGACCACCGGGGCCGGGGGCCTCGCGAAGGCGCTGCGGACGGTGCCCGTCGTCCTCGACATCGCCGAGCAGGTCCGGCGGGTGAACCCTGACGCCTGGATCGTCGACTTCACCAACCCGGTCGGGATCGTCACGCGGGCGCTGCTGACGCAGGGCCACAAGGCGCTCGGGTTGTGCAACGTCGCCGTGGGGTTGCAGCGGTTCTTCGCCGCTCGCCTCGACGTCGCCCCGGAACGGATCTCGCTGGACCACGTGGGGTTGAACCACCTCACCTGGGAACGTGCCGTCCGGGTCCTCGACGAGGACGGTGGCCCGGGGGAGGACGTGCTGCCGCGCCTGCTCGCCGAAGACGGGGAGACCATCGCCAAGCACCTGCACCACCCGCTGGAACTCGTCCGGGCCGTGCGGGCGCTGCCGTCGTACTACCTGCGCTACTTCTACGAGCACGACACCGTCGTCCGCGAGCAGACCGGGGTCCCCTCCCGCGCCGAGCAGGTCGCGGGGATGGAGGCGGAACTGCTGGAGATGTACGCCGACCCCGCCCTGCACGAGAAACCCGAACTGCTGCAGCACCGCGGGGGCGCGTTCTACTCCGAGGCCGCGATCGCCCTGGTCGCCTCCCTGGTGAACGACCGCCGTGACGTCCAGGTCGTCAACACGTTCAACCGCGGCACCTACGGGTTCCTCCCCGACGACATGGTCGTCGAGATCCCCGCCGTGGTGGGAGCACACGGTGCGACCCCCGTCGTCCCCGAGCCGCTGGACCCGGCCAAGGCGGGGCTGGTCGCGCACGTCGCGGCCTACGAGCAGCTCGCGCTGGAGGCCGCGCTGCACGGGGGACGGGACCGGGTCGTCGAGGCGTTGCTGGCGCACCCGCTGATCGGGCAGTGGGACCAGGCCACCTGGCTCGCCGACCGGTTGCTCGCCGAGAACGCCCGGTTCCTGGCGTGGGCGTGAACGGTGACGACCCGGTGGTGGTGGCGCTCGACGCCGGGAACTCCAAGACGGACACGGTGGTCGTCGACGCGGAGGGGACGGTCCTCGCGAGCGCCCGGACGGGCGGGTTCCGGCCCAGCGCGGTCGGGCTGGCCACGGCGTTCACCGAACTCACCGACGGGATCGAGCTCGCGTTGCGGCGCGCGGGTGACCCGCCGGTGGAACTGCTGGCGGCCTACCTCGCCAACGCCGACCTCCCGGCCGAGGAGGAGCGCTACGCAGCCGACCTGACGGCCCGCGGCTACGCCCGGCGCGTCGTCGTGGGCAACGACACGTTCGCGTTGCTGCGGTCCGGGGTCGTGGCCGGATCGAGCGCCCCGCAGGGGGTCGCGGTCGTGTGCGGGGCGGGGATCAACTGCGTCGGGCTGGCTCCGGACGGTTCCACCGCGAGGTTCCTCGCCCTCGGCCCGACGACGGGGGACTGGGGCGGGGGTGGCGCCCTCGTCAACGAGGTCATGTACGCCGCGACCCGGGCCGAGGACGGCCGGGGTCCCGAGACCGCCCTGCGCCCGGCCGTGGCGGACCTCTTCGGCCTGCCGACCGCCCTGGCCGTCGCCCTCGCCGTGCACCTGGGCAGGATTCCCGCCCCGGACCTGCACGCGCTGGTCCCGGTGCTGTTCGACGTCGCCGCGGCGGGGGACGCGGTGGCCCGTGCCATCGCACGGCGGCAGGCCGAGGAGGTCGTCGCGATGGCCCGGGTCGCGTTGCAGCGGTTGGGGTTGGATGCCGCTCCGGTCGACGTCGTGCTCGGCGGCGGAGTCCTGGCGGGGGGTCACCGCGTGCTGCTCGACGCCGTCCGGGAGGGGGTTCTCGCGGTCGCGCCCGGCGCCCGGTTCGTCGTCCCGGACGCACCGCCGGTGCTCGGGGCGGCGTTGCTGGCCCTCGACGGACTGGGGTTGGGGAGCGAGGCCCGGGCCCGGGCCGAGCGGCGGTTGCGTTCCGGGGCGGTCGCGGCGGCGCAACCGGTCTGAGCGGTTGGTCCTCCGGGACCTACCGGCCGGCGGATCCCCCTCCTCGCGGGAGCAGGACGACCTTGCCGACGACCGTCCGCGACTCGGCCAGGCGCATCGCCTCGGCGACCTCGCCCAGCGGGAACGTCGCGGCGACGTGGGTGCTCAACCGACCCTGGGCGAGGAGTGCGAAGACGCTGCCGAGGTCCTCGCGGATCCTCGCCTGGAACCGTGCGGGGTTCCGGCGGCCGGCCCAGACGTTGAAGAACGTCGCGCGTCGGCCGTCGGGCCGGACGTTCCACCAGGCGAGTCGGGCCACGAGCCTCAGGACGGGCCAGGTCGGGTTCCCGCTGTCGTCGCGGGTGGCGGCGCTCCCGTAGGAGACGAGGGCGCCGCCACGTCGCAGCAACCGGTGGGAGGCGGACAGGCCGGCCCCGCCGACGTGGTCGAAGACGGCGTCGACCCCGTCGGGGGCGAGGGCCCGGACCTGCGCCTCGACGTCGCCGCGGTAGTCCACGGGTTCGACCCCGAGGTCGCGCAGCGCGTCGTGGTGGCGTGGTGAGGCGGTGCCGATCACCCGGGCACCCGCGTCGCGGGCGAGTTGGGCGAGCACCGTCCCGACGCCGCCGTTCGCACCGTGCACGAGGACCGTCTGACCGGCCCGGACCTTCGCGGACCGGTGCAGCATCGACCACGCGGTGATCCCGTTCACGACCAGGGTCGAGGCGTCGGCGGGGTCCACGCCGGCCGGCACCGGCACCAGGTCCCCGGCCGCGACGAGGGCGTGGGTGGCCCAGCCGCCGGTCTTCGTCATGGCCGCCACGCGCTGTCCGAGGAGTCCGGCGGGGGTACCGGGTCCGAGGTCGGCGACGGTCCCCACGAGGTCGTAGCCGGGGGTGAAGGGGAACGCGGGCTGGTCGTAGTAGCGGCCCCGGCGCATCTGCTGCTCGGCGTAGGAGATGCCGCTGGCTTCGACGGCCACCAGCACCTGGCCGGTGGTGGGCGCGGGGAGGTCGACCTGCTCGAGGCGCAGGCCCTCGGGTTCGACGACGCCGGGGAGGACGACTCGGGTGGTGGTCATGGTGGTCTCCTTGTGTGTGATTGGTCAGTCACTTCGTGGAGCACGCCGAAGAGCACTGCGGTGCAGCGCTCTCAGGGGTGGCGGATGCCGTGGGTGAGGGTGCTCGCCCACGCGTGCGGCAGGTCGTGGAGGTCGGCCGTCACGACGAGGTGGCACAGCTGGCCGTAGGCCAGGAAGCGCTGGACGGCGTCGGGGTCCGCGCCGGAGAGGTCGGTGGCCGTCTGCGTCACCAGGGCGAGACCGCGGCGCACCGCGTCGCGGATCTCGGGGACGTCGCAGGAACTCTGCGCGTGGACCTGCAGCATCAGCAGGTCGCGGTCGGCGATCAGTTGCGCGTAGGCGCCGCCCATCGCGTCGAGGACCCCCGCGGGGGAGGGGTCGGCAGCCTGTTCGGCCCCTTCGTGCAGGGCCCGTGCGACCAGCGAGTAGCAGTGGTCGAGGGCCGCCGTGAAGAGGCCGAGCTTGCCGTCGAAGAGCCGGAACACGTAGGCGGGGGAGATCCCCGCCTCCGTCGCGACGGCCGCCACCGGGGTCGCGTGGTAGCCGCTGCGCGCGAAGACCCGGACCGCGCTGGCGACGGCCAGTGCGCGCTGGGCCTGCGCCGTCGACCTCGTCGCTGTCATGTATGTGATTGAACAGTCACAACAGCTCGACGTCAACCCCCGTCACGTCACCAGCTCAGGCGGGTCGCCGTCAGTCCGCCGTCCACGTCCAGCGTGATCCCCTGCACCATCCGGGCCGCGTCCGAGACGAGGAAAGCCACGGCGTCCGCGACGTCCTGCGGCGCAGCAGGTGCCCCGGCCGGAGTCGCCGCCGCCTGGGCCAGCACCACCTCACGGGCGTAGTCGTTGCCGGGCGTCAGGGTGATGCCCGGGGCGACGGTGTTCACCCGCACCCCGCTGGGGCCGAACTCGGCGGCCCAGGTCCGGGTCATCTGCTCCACCGCGGCCTTCGTCGCCGTGTACATGGCCCCGAACGGCACCCCCGTCCGCGACATCCACGACCCGATGTTGACGATCGCACCGCCACCGTGGGCGACCATCGCCGGAGCGATCTGCCCCACGAGGACGTGCGGGGCGCGGACGTTCACCGCGAGCATCGCGTCGAGGTCCTCGTCGGAGGCGCTCGCGGTCGGGCCGACGGGGTAGATGCCGGCGTTGTTCACCAGCACGTCGATGCGACCCCCGAGCAGCTGCGTCGCGGTCTCGACGAGGGCACGGAGTTCGGTGGCGGGGCGGGAGAGGTCGGCGGCGAGGAAGTCGGCCTTCGCGCCGGCGGCGCGCAGTTCCTCGACCAGGCGTTCGCCGCGGGTCGCGTCCCGCCCGCTCACCAGGACGTGGGTGCCGGCGGCGGCGAGGGTGCGGGCGATGGCCTCGCCGATCCCGCTGGTGGATCCGGTGACCAGGGCGGTTCGGTTCAGGGTCTCGTTCGTCGTCATGACCACAGTTGAGCCGGGTTCGCGGAACCGGACCAGAGCCTGTCCAACCTGGTCACGGCAGGACCAGGTCGATCCTGGTGGCGGGTCGTACCGTGGAGCCGTGCCTGCCGACCGTTCCGCCCTGGGGGCCTTCCTGCGTTCGCGCCGTGACCGGCTCACCCCCGCCCAGGCCGGGATGACCCCGTTCCCCGGCCCGCGGCGGGTTCCCGGTCTGCGCAAGGAGGAACTCGCGGTCCTCGCCGGACTCAGCCCCGACTACTACAGCCGGCTGGAACAGGGTCGCCAGGCGAACGTCTCGGTGGGGATCCTCGACGAACTCGCCCGCGCGCTCCGCCTCGACGACGTGGAACGGCAGCACCTGCACGACCTGGCCGCCCCCGCAGGACGACCCGGCACGGTCCGGGAACCGCCGCAGGTCGCCGACCCGGGGTTGTTGCGGGTGATGACGACCCTCGACCACGTTCCCGTGCTGCTGCTGGGCGACCGCTCGCAGGTCCTGGCCCGCAACGCGTTGCTCCGCGAGATGCTGGGGGACCCGATGGAACCGGGGCGGGTGTTCTCCGACTGGTTGCTGACCGATCCCGTGGCCCGCGAACGCATCCTGAACTGGGTCGAGTTCGCCCAGTACGCCGTCGCGGCGCTGCGCCGGGAATCGGCCCGCCGCCCGCACGACCGCCGCCTGCACGCCGAGATCGCCAGGTTGCGCACCGACCCGGACGTCGACCGCTGGTGGGAGGACCACCGGGTGCGGGACTACGCCTCGATGACGAAGCGCATCCAGCACCCCGCCGCGGGCACCCTGACGTTCGGGGTGGAAGTGCTCGTCGGTCCGCTGGACCCCGGGCAGCGCTTGATCGTCTACACCTGCGAACCGGGTTCGGCGACGGCCCTCGCCCTCCCCCTGCTGACGTCGTGGGCACTGGACCCGGTTCCGCCTCGAGGATGAAGTGCGGTCCGCCCGGAGCGTGAGGCGTGTCCGTTCAGGCCGAGCGGCGGATCTCCGCGAGGACGAGACCGGTCGCGGTCTCGCGGTCCAGGTCGACCCCCGCCGCGCGGAGCGCGCGAACGGCCGGCCCCTCCGGGTGGTCGAGGATCGCGAGCAGGAGGTGCTCCGTGCCGATGTAGCCGTGCCGCAGCGAGATCGCCACCCGCAGCGCGTCGGTGAGGGTTTCCCGGCCCGTGCTGTCGAACGGCAGGTGGCCGGGACCCGTTCCGCCGAAGAACCTGCGTCGGCGGGGTTCCCCGTCGAGCGCACCGGGCCCGAAGGACTCCTCCGCCCGGCGTCGCACCTCGTCCACGTCGATCCCGAGTTCCCGCAGCGCGGCCGCGTCCGCGGCGGGCCCGGCGGAGTCGCGGACGACGGGAGCGAGGGTGGCGGCGTCGGCGCCCGCGCCGACGAGGACCCGCTGCGCCACCGAGGGGGTGGCGAGCAGGGACAGCAGGAGGTGCTGGGACCCGATGCCGGCGTGGCGGAACTCCCGCCCGACGGTCTGGGCGTGCGCGACGGCCTCGCGGGCCGGTCGGGTGAACCGTTCGAACACAGGTTTCTCCTCCGGGTCAGAGTTTCCGGGAGTGCTTCTTGTGGACGGCCTGCTTGCTGACGCCGAGGGCCAGGGCGATGTCCGCCCACGACCACCCGAGATCACGGGCCCGGGCGACCTGGAGGTCCTCGAGCCGTTCGAGCAGGCGTCGGAGGGCGGCGACGGCGCGCAGGCCCACCGCCGGGTCGGGATCCGTCCCGCGGGTGACCAGCAGGTCGGTGCTGTCCGGTTCGCTCATGCGTCAACTGTGGTTGACGATGGTGGGATTGTCAACTTTTGTTGACGGATTGTCTGCAGTTTCCCGTCAGACCTCTCGTCCTACGGCCCTCGCCACGGGTGCGCGACGGGTCGCTTCGCGCGGTGCGGACCCAGCGCTGTCGGCGGCGCGCAGGGTGACGATGGGACTGCGCAGTTCCTGGCGCGCGTCGATGACGAACTGCCGGCCGTGGTCTTCCCGAACGAGTTCAGCGGGCTCGCCGGGGTCCGGCTGACGTCCGCCGGTCCACGGGACGGGAACGTCGCTGACGCCCGGAAGAAAGGCGTCACGGCCTGCACCACCGGCAGTGTCGAGCAGGTCATGAGCACCTACCCGACCGGTTTCGTCGTGCAGTGACGTCGGACCCGTCGTGCGGTGATCTCTCGTGGTGGCACCTCAGGTGGCGTTCAGGACCCGACTGCCATGGTCGTCCCCAACGACCGGTGGCCACCTCGAGGCTGCCGGTCCGACCACGCGCCGACCACCCGGAGATCTCGTGTCCACTTCCACCGCCGTCGTGGGGTTCGACACCACCACGAACGGCACTGCGGGGCTGAGCGGGATCACCGGGTTGTTCGCGGACCCGTCGACGCTGCGGGGGGGAGGTCGGCGTCGGCCTGCTCGCCCTCCACGCCGTCGTGCGCCCTCGGGCGCTGCAGCGCTCCCGCTGAACCGCCGCTACGAGATCGCCGAACCAACCGAACCAGAGTCAGGAAGCACCGTGCAGTTGTGGCAGGCCGTCGTCCTCGGCATCGTCGAGGGACTCACCGAGTTCCTCCCCGTGTCCAGCACCGGACACCTCACCATCGTCGAGAAGCTCCTCGGGTTGCGGGTCGATGACGCCGGGACCACGGCGTTCACCGCGATCATCCAGTTCGGCGCGATCATCGCGGTCATCGGGTACTTCCGCCGCGACATCGCCCGGCTGCTGCTGGCCTGGATCCGGGGACTGCGGAACCCCGCCGCACGCGAGACCGACTACCGGCTGGCGTGGTGCGTCATCGTGGGGTCGGTCCCGGTGGGGCTGGTGGGCTTCCTGGCCAAGGACGTCGTCTCCGGCCCGTTGCGCAGCTTGTGGGTCGTGGCCGTGGCGCTCATCGGCTGGAGCTTCGTCATGATCGCGGCCGAGAGCTTCGCTGCCCGCCGTGCCGTGCAGCACGGTGAGTCCCAGGTCGACCTCCAGGACGCGGTCGCCATCGGGCTGCTCCAGTGCCTCGCCCTGGTTCCGGGGGTTTCGCGGTCCGGAGCCACCATCAGCGCCGGCCTGTTCCGCGGTCTGGACCGGGTGACCGCGACCCGGCTGTCGTTCTTCATGTCGATCCCGGCGCTGACCGCGGCCGGTCTCTACGAGGGGGTCTCGGCAGGGTCCGACGTCTCGGCCACCGTCGGGTGGGGTGCCACCGCCGTGGGGACCCTGGTGAGCCTCGTCGTGGCGTACGCCTCCATCGCGTGGTTGCTGCGTTTCGTCGCCCACCACCGCATCAGCGTCTTCGCAGGATACCGGGTCACCCTCGGCGTCGTGCTCCTCGCGCTGCTGGGCACGGGAACCCTCGCCGCGGTGTGACACACGCACGACCACCGTCGAAGAGGCACGGTCATGTGGATCCTCGGAGCGGATTCCGTCGTCGTCCTGGTTCCCCGAGGGTGCTGTGACGTCTCCGCCCCCTCACGGCCTCACGCGGAGGTGTGCTCCAGAGCGACCCCGGCGGACCCGGTCCCGGGCTCGATCCCCCAGGACTCCGCGCTCACCCCGGCCGCCTGCGCGGCACGCCGGTACTGCGCCAGCGTGCTCGCCAGGGTCCGGGGCCAGGTCGCCGCCGGTGTCGTGACGCGGTTGTGCTCCCGGATCCGACCGCGTCGGCCCTGGTTGATGGCCAGGTCGTGCAGGTGCCGGACGGCGTCGGCGTCGTCGAGGGCCAGCAGACCTTCCACGTCGTGGCGGACGAACTCGCGGACCCCGCTGGAGGCCATCGCGACGACGGGCAGGCCGACGCAGCGGGCTTCCAGTGCAGCCAGGCCGAAGGACTCCAAGCGGGCCGGCGCGAGGTAGACGTCGGCCGCGGACAGGATCTCGCGCACCTGAGGTCGCTCGACACGGCCTGGCAGGTGGACCCGCTCGGCGAGGCCGGCCTGCTCGAGCCTGCGTCGGGTCGCGGGCACCAGGGGGCCGTCGCCGACGAGAACCGCGTGCAGGTCCACGTCCGCGGGTAGCGCGCGGTGCAGGTCCCGAAGCATCCGGACGAGGGCGAAGGGGCGTTTGCGGGGGGCGAAGCGCAGTGCGCTGACGACGGTGAAGGTTCCCGGGTTCGGCGATTCCGGGTTCAGCGGCTCCGGGTTGGGCCCGGTGCGCCAGGGCTCGGGGTCGATGCCGTTGTGCAGCACCTGGACAGGGCGTCCCACCGTGCGACTCACCGGCGCCGCCACGGCCTCGCTGACCGCCGTCCACTGCAGGCCCCTGGTGGTGGCGGTACGCAGGGCCAGTGCCATCGGGACGGCCGCGCCGTGCGGAACCATCGAGTGCACCGTGAGCAGTGCGGGAACACCGAACTCGCGGGCCGTCGCAGCGGCGCGCCAGGCCAGGGGGGAGAACACGGAGGAGTGGGCGTGGACGACGTCGGCACCGCTGAGGAACTCGGCGAGGTCGCGCTGCGGGCGCGTGACCCTGTGCACCCGGACGCCGCAACCGGCCCCGGCGGACGCGGCCGCTCCGCCCTCGGGCGTGCGGGTGACGATGTCGACGCTGTGCCCGCGGCCCGCCAGGCGAGTGGCCAGGTCGCGCACGTGCAGTTCGATCCCACCGAGCACGGGCAGGTAGCTGTCGGAGACGAGCGCGATCCTCACGCGGTGGTCCTCCGGGTGCGACGGAACCCCCACCAGCCCGCCAGGGCCAGGCTCCCGACGGGGACCTCCAGGACGACGACGAAGAGGCGGTACAGGAGCACCCCGGCCAGCGCGGGACCCGCGGTGACCCCGCCGGCGAGCAGGACGGCGGTGGCTCCGGCTTCGGCGAACCCGACCCCCGCCGGCGTGACCGGCAGGGTGCTCGCGAGACGGTCGACGACGAAGGCGACGACGACGACGGACGGCGTCGTCTGCGCGGCGGCCCCCGTCATCGACAGGCAGACCCCGAGGAGGACTCCCTGCAGCAGCACGTACCCGACGACTCCGGCGGACAGGTGGCGCCAGCGCCCGCCGACGGTCTGGCGCACCTGTCGGCGCAGTGCCACGACCTCGACTCGCGCCCTGGCCACCCGCCGTCGCGTGCGTTCCCGCCCGAGCCTGCCGACGCCGATCCGTGCGAGGACGTCAGCGCACCGCAGCACGACCCGCGCCGCCGCCGCCGAGCCTGTCCGCGAGGAGAGCGCCACGGCGATCCCGACGAGGAGCGCCACCGCGACGGTCACGGCGACGGTCGGCACCAGCACCTGGCCGGGCAGCGAACCGACCGCGGCCGTGAGGACGACGGCGGACACGCACACCGCCAGCTTGCCGACGACGTCGAAGAGGTTGCTCGTGACCGTGAAGTCCGCGATGTGGCGGGCGGAGAACCCCCAACGACGCAGCATCGTCGAGTTCAGCCACATCCCGGCCACGCCACCGGCGGGTAGGACGTTGGACAGTGCGCTGCCCGAGAGGTTCAACAGGAGCGCCCGCCGCCGGGTCAACCCGGGCAGCGCCCCCGTCAGCGTCTGCGCGTAGACGACCAACCCCGCCCACCAGAGCGCCGCGAGCACCGCCATCCCGGCCACCGGAACGGCGACCACGACGGACCGCACCGCCGTCCACGTCGTACCCAGCACGGAAGGCAGGAAGGCGAGGAGCACCACGGCGACCGCGGAGGAGACCAGTCCGAGGGCGAGCTGAAGGCCCGAGGCGCGCGGGCCCCGGCGTGGTCCGTGATCCCGACGGTGCTGATCCCCGTCGTCGAACCCTCGACCGTCCGGCACGAGGACGCCGCCCTGCGACGCAGGCGGTGGAACCGGTTCCGCTTCGGGCTGGTCACCGCTCACGGGTCCACCGTGGCGAGCCTCGGTGGTCGTCTCACGTCGGGTCGAGTCGTGGCCCACGAGCGTGGTCCACGCCGGGGACGGTTGCGCCTGCACGCGTTCACCATGAACCAGTCCCGCTGAGAGTGAGCTGAACGGACGGCTCCCGTGGGCTCGTTCCGGCAGCCCCGGGTCCCCCTCGATGCGGCCCGCGATCACGCGTGCCGTGAGGGCTGCGCTCGTCCGGGCGGGCCGTTCAACGGCCGGGGAGGTCGACGATCGGAGCCGAGTGCGCGCCGGAGCGACCGCCTGGCCCTCCGGTCGATGACCGGCTCACGGGAACGAGCACCGACTGAGAGCGTGTCCGGGTGGCTCAGGACCGGAGGCTCCTGAGCCCGCTGCGGATCTCACGAACCAGGATGTCGGGTTGCTCGAAGGCGGCGAAGTGCCCGCCTCGCTCCGCCTCGCCGTAGTGGATCAGGTCGGTGCAGGTGTCCTCGATCCAGCTGCGGGGGAGCCGCGGGATGTCGCCCGGGAACACCGTCACGGCCACCGGTAGTTCGAGTTTCGGACCGGCGAAGCTGCCGGTGGAGTTCTCCCAGTAGGTGCGACCCGATGAGGCGGCGCTGTTCGTGTACCAGTACAGCGAGATCGCGTCGAGGATGTCGTCGGTGTCGAGGACGTCCTCGGCGAGACCTTCGTTGTCCGTCTTGGACTGGAACTTCTCGTAGATCCAGGCAGCCTGGCCCGCCGGGGAGTCCGCGAGGGCGGACCCGACGGTCTGGGGCTTCGTGCTCTGCACGTGGTTCGACCCGCCGAGCACCCCGGTGTACAGCGCCAGTGAGTCGACGGCGTGACGTTCGTCGGGGGAGAGCGTGTCGGGGACCTCTGCGGGGAAGGCGTACTGCGTGTTCAGGTGGATGCCGAGGAGACCGGTGGGCCGCATCGCCCCCAGGGCCGTCGTCACGACCGCCCCCCAGTCACCACCCTGCGCGGTCCACTCTGCGTACCCCAGGCGTCCCATCAGCTGTACCCAGGCGTCGGCGACCCGACGCACGTCCCACCCGGTCCCGTTCGGCTTCGCGGAGAAACCGAACCCGGGCAGCGACGGGATGACGACGTCGAAGGAGTCCGCGACGTTCCCTCCGAAGCTCACGGGATCGGTCAGCGGGCCGATCAGGCGCAGGAACTCCACGATCGACCCCGGCCACCCGTGCGTCAGGAGGAGCGGCATCGCGTTCGGGTTCTGGGAGCGGACGTGGAGGAAGTGGATGTCCAGCCCGTCGATCTCGGTCAGGAAGTTCGGGAGGCGGTTCAGCTCGGACTCGAACCGACGCCAGTCGTACTCCCGCCTCCAGTGCTCGACCAGCGCCCTGAGGTTCTCCGAGCGGACGCCCTGCGACCAGTCGCCGACCGTCTCCGGGTCCGGCCACCGCGTCCTCGCCAGGCGCTGCTCGAGGTCCTCGATCGCGGAGTCCGGGACCGCGACGGTGAACGGGCGGACGAGTGTCCGGGGAGCGGAGTGTGTCGCGGTCATGGCGGGTCTCCTCAGGTGGTTGCACATGCCTGTGCACTGCACGTGGGTGTGCAAGCTACGCCACTGCACACCCGTGTGCAAGAGTGTCGACGTGCAGAACGATCCGGTGCGGACCCGATCCGTCGGTGAGACGCGGGACCACATCCTCGACGTCGCTCGCGAAGTCCTCGGACAGGACCCGGGTGCGGGGATGGGGGACATCGCCGCAGCCGCCGGTGTGGTGCGCCGCACCGTCTACGGCCACTTCCCCACGCGCAACGACCTGGTGCGCGACCTCACCCGGGGTGCTGTCGACGAGATCGTCGCCGTGCTCGCCGCGGTGGATCAGCCCGACCGGGCCGCAGACGCGGTGTGGACCGACTTCGTCGCCCGCCTGTGGCCCCTGGCGCACCGCTACCGCGTGCTCCTGGCCCTGCGGCGCGGCGAGCACGGCGAGGAGATCCACGTGCTCCTGAGACCGGTCGACGAGGTTCTCGCCGGCCTCGTTCGGCGAGGCCAGGACAGCGGGACCTTCGGGGGACACCTGCCGGCCGAGGTCCTCAGCCAGATCGCCTACACCACCGTGTTCACCCTGGCCGGACACGAGGAGGACGGCACCCTCGGCGTCCGCGCGGCGATGATCACCAGTCTGTTCGTCCTGGGCGTCCCCGAGGCGCGGGCCAGGACGCTCGCCGCTGGAGACGGGTGACGTCCAGCCCTCGGGAGGGCTCGTCGCAGGACCGCGGCTGGGCGCCATCGGGTTCTCCTCGTCTCGCGCACGGTCGACCCACGGCCGAGAGGAGGCGTTCGGTTCCACCTCGTGCGGTGGGGGGACGGCGTGCTCCGGTGACGGAAGGCTCGGATCCCCGGCGTCGCTGCTCGAGCTGCTGCTCGTCCACCGTGCGGGTCCGTGTCGTCCACGAGGGAGCGGGACGGGACACCGCGTCCGCACGCCCCTGGAGGAGTCGGCGACGACTCCTCCAGGGGTGTCGGGGAACGCGGGGTGGATCGTTCAGCGGATGGAGCGGTCCGCCTGGTCGAGCCGGGCTCGCAGCTCCTCGCGGGTCCGGCGCCGCGGCTCGGCGGGATCCCCGCTCTCGGTGTAGACCCCGGCGTAGGCGGGCTGGTCGCGCTGGAAGCGCCAGCTCTCGGCCAGGGGGCCGGTGTCGAAGACGTCGTAGCCGACGGCCTCGATGAACTCGGTGACGACGCGTTCGGCCGCCTCGTCGTCCCCGGCGATCGTGAGCGTCGCGCGGTCGGGTGCCCCGGCGGGGCGCTGCAGCTCCCCGAGGTTCTGCGCGAAGATGTTGTTGAAGGCCTTGACGACGCGGGCGCCCGCGAAGTGGCGCTGCACGAACTCGCTGGTGGTCAGCTCGTGGCTGTCCAGGACGGCGATGTCGCCGTCGCGTTCGGGGTAGTAGTTGCAGGTGTCGATGACGACCTTGCCGTCCAGGGACTGCGCCGGGAGCTCCGGGACGCGACCCAGCGGGATGGTGACCACCACGAGGTCCCCCGCCGCGGCGGCCTCCGCGGTCGTCGCGGCGCGCGCCCGGGGCCCCAGCTCCTCCACGAGGCCGGCCAGCGACTCCGGACCGCGGGAGTTGGCGATGACGACGTCGTACCCGGCGTCCACCGCCAGACGGGCGAGGACGCTGCCGATGTTCCCACTGCCGATGATGCCGATGATGCTCATGTCCCGTGCAAGGCGCCCCGGGAGGCGAGCATTCCGCTGCGTCCGGCGGACCGTCGGGGTCGTCGACCGTGCTCAGGTGACCGGTCCGAGGTGCCGATGGTCCCCCGGGAGCGGCCCGACGGCCGCCAGGAGCACAGGAGACATCCGCATGACTGAGGGGATCGTCGGTCCCGACGCCGCCGGCCGGGCTGACCGCCGGCGGCATTTCGCCGACCAGCCGGTGGCCACCAAGCTCGCCGCACTCGTGGTGGCCGTGTCGGTGATGGCCGGCGGTCTGCTCGCGGTCGGGCTCACCGGTGCGTCAGGCGTGAACGACCGGGCGCACGCCATCTACTCCGAGGGTCTGGTCCCCGAGACCCAGCTCGCCGGGGTCCGCGCCAGTGCGCTCCAGGCCCAGCGCGACCTCGCCAACCTGGCACTGGCCTCCGACGACGCCGCCCGCACGGACCTGCAGGCACGGCTGAAGACGGACGACACGCGGCTGGACGATCTCGTCGCGAAGTTCGAGACGGCCGCGTCCACGCCGCAGCAGCGCGCCCAGCTGAAGGAGTTCACCGTCTGGTGGAACTCCTACCGCGCCACCCGCGACAACTTCCTGACGCCGCTGGCGACGTCGACCGACCCCGCGGACCGCGCGAAGTTCCAGTCCCTGTACCTCGGGAACGTGTCCATCCTCGCCGGTCACGCCCAGGACGCGCTCGACGCGCTCGCGACCTCCAGCGATCGCACCGCCGTCGCCTCAGTCACGGCGGCCTCCTCCAGCTACTCCCGGGCACGCCTGACGATGATCGCCGTCGCCGTCGGGGGTCTGCTGCTGATCGCGGTGCTCGCCAGGTGGATCACCCGCATGGTGGTCCGGCCCCTGCGCCGGGTCGTCGAGGTGCTCGACCGGGTCGCCACCGGCGACCTCACCGCCGCCGCCGACGTCCCCCAGCGCGACGAGGTCGGCCGGATGGCCCAGGCCCTGGGGGCCGCGACCGGCAGCATGCGGCGCACCGTGTCCAGCCTGCACGGTGAGGCCGTGGCCCTGGCCTCGGCCACCGAGGAACTGCACGCCAACAGCCGCCTCATCGCCGGCGGCGTCGACGACGTGTCGGCCCGCGCCTCTGAGGTCGCCCACGCCGCCAACGAGGTCACCGCCCACATCGCCGGTGCCGCGGCCGGTGCCGAGGAGATGGGTTCCTCCATCCGGGAGATCTCCTCCAACGCCTCGCGCGCCGCGGGCGTCGCCGGTGACGCGGTCCGCATCGCGGAGGAGACCGGCCGGACGATGGCCCAGCTCGGCCGGTCCTCGGCCGAGATCGGTGACGTGGTCAAGACCATCACCACCATCGCCGAGCAGACGAACCTGCTCGCCCTCAACGCGACCATCGAGGCGGCCCGGGCCGGCGAGGCCGGTCGTGGTTTCGCCGTCGTCGCCGGCGAGGTGAAGGAACTCAGCGGCCAGACCGCGCGCGCCACCGAGGACATCACCCAGCGCATCGAGGCGATCCAGCGCGACGTGGACCAGGCCGTCACGGCCATCGGCAGCATCGGGCTCGTCGTCGCCGAGATCAGCGACTACCAGGGCACCATCGCCGCCGCCGTGGAGGAGCAGGCCGCCACGACCCAGGAGATGGGCCGCAGCGTCAGCGACGCAGCCGGTGGCGCGGGGCAGATCGCCGTCACCGTCGACACCGTCGCCGCGGCGGCCCGGACCGCCGGCTCCGGCGCCTCCGACACCGAGCGCGCCGTGGGCGAGCTCGCGGAGATGGCTGCGCGGATGCGCACCACCGTCTCGCACTTCACCTACTGACCCATCGCTGACCCACCGCTGACCCACCGCTGACCACCACGCCCAGGCCGGGAGCCCCACGATGAGAACGACCACCCGCCGCACCGCCGGCACCCTCCTCGCCGGTGCCGCCCTCCTCGGCGCTCTCGCCGGGTGCGGCGCCGACGCCCCCGGGACGACGGCCGCCGCGGCCCCGGCCGACGGACCCCACGTCGCGTTCCTCGTCCCGTCCACCTCCCTGCGGTCGATGGCTTACGACGTCCCGAACTTCTCGGTGGAACTGGCCGAGAAGTGCCCCACGTGCGTCGTCGACGTCCAGACCGCCCCCGACCAGGCGACCCAGAACACCCAGGCGCAGCAGGCGATCGCCGCCGGCGCCAAGGCCCTCGTCGTCGTGGCGCTCGACGGGGCGAAGGCCGGAGACCTGGTGAACGCGGCCAGGTCCGCGAGCGTGCCCGTCGTCGCCTACGACCGCCTCGTCAAGGGCGCGCCCATCGACTACTACGTCTCCTTCGACGGCAACGCCGTCGGGAAGCTCGGTGGCCAGGCGATCCTGGACTCCGTCGGCGAGGACACTGCCGGCGGGGCGATCGTGATGCTCGAGGGTGACCCCGCGGACAACAACGCCGGGTTGTTCGCCGCCGGGGCGCACTCCGTCCTGGACGGCAAGGTCGACATCGCCACCGAACGCTACGTGACCGGGTGGAGTTCGGACGAGGCCGCCGTGCAGATGCGGTCGGCGCTGCAGGACCTCGGGAACCGTCGTCTCCTGGGCGTGTACACCGCCTACGACGGGCTGGCCGCCGGTGCGCTCCAGGCGCTCGGTGACGCGGGTCTGAGCGGGGTTCCGATCACCGGTCAGGACGCCGAGACCGCTGCGCTGCAGCGGATCCTGGGCGGTACTCAGACCATGACGATCTACAAGGACCTCCCCGCCCAGGCGCGGACGACGGCCGACCTCGTCGACGACGTCCTGAAGGGGCGCACCCCCGAGACGACCGGCACCACCGACAACGGCGCGGGTGCGGTTCCCACCGTCCTGCTCCAACCGCAGGCGGTCGGGAAGGCCGAGGTGCAGAGCAAGGTGCTCGCCGACGGGTACACCACCGTCGACGCGTTGTGCGCCGGTGCGGCCAGCGCCGCGTGTGCGTCGGCGGGGATCTCCGCGGCGAACTGACCCGACCGGAGTTCCGACCCGACGCCCACCCCGTCGTCAGGGGGAGGTGCTGCGTGCCCGGTCGAAGCAGGCGGTCGTCGTGGCGCGGGCCCGCTCCAGACCCAGGGTCAACCCGTTCCGCCGATGCTCGTCGGACAGGATCTCCACCCCCCACGGACCGTTCCACCCGAGATCCTCGAGGAGGCGGATGAACCCCGTGACGTCCTGCGCGCCCTCCCCGCAGTAGCGCCGTCGATCGCGGGTGTCCTCGAACAGGTCGCCGACCGGGTCGGCGTCCGCGTCGTCCAGTTCGACGGCCGCCACCTGTTCCAGGGTCAGGCTCCGTCCCAGTTCCGCCAGCGAGGTGCCCGCGCGGAACACGTGCCAGAAGTCGACGGCGAGGCCGGCCGCGGGGTGGTCGACCGCACGGACCAGGTCCGCGCCGGCCGGCAGGGAACCCACCCTCGAGAACGGCAGGGGTTCGAGAGCCACCCGGGTGCCCACGCCGGCCGCCTCGACCGCCAGACGCCGCAACGGGTCGACGAGCGGGGACATGTCGCTCCAGGGTTCGCCGAACGCGGTTCCCGCCTTGACGAAGGGCGAGCCGAACGCGCTCGCGGCCTCGAGCAGGAGGTCCCAGCGCTCGCGCCAGGCCTCCTCCGGCAGCCACCAGTCTGCGATCAGTTCGACCTCCAGGTGACGCAGCCCCCGTTCCCGGGCGTACTGCGCGACCTGGTCGAAACCTGTCGTCGACCTCATGAGTTCGAGGTCCTCGTGGGCGAAGCCGAGTCCGGCCCACCCGCCGGCGGCGACGGCGTCGATGCGTTCGAACGGGGTGAGGGGGGAGACCTCGGAGGGGTCGAGAGGACGCGCGGTCCCAGCGGTCGTCCAGCACGTGGCGACCAGCTCGGGTGCGGCCATGTCGGTTCCGTTCGCCGTGGGAGGGATGCCGTGGGAGGGGTGACGGCGCCGGGCGAGCGTACCCGGGGGTTGGCGATCTCGGCGGTCCTCGGGGGACTCCCAGCCCTCCCGTTCTTGACCCGTTCAAGCTGGGCGGGCAGGATGGCCGTGTGCCCACCACCGATGAGCTCGAGCGCGTGCTGCGTGGCGCGGGCCTGCGGGTGACGCAGCCGCGCCTCGCCGTCCTCGACGCGGTGCACGCCCTGCCCCACGCGGACACGGAGGCCCTCATCGGCGCCGCCCGGTCCCGCGTGGACGGGGTCTCGCACCAGGCGGTGTACGACGTGCTGCGGGTCCTGACCGACAACGGCCTGGTGCGACGCATCCAGCCGCAGGGTTCCGTGGCCCGCTACGAGGCACGGGTGCACGACAACCACCACCACCTCGTGTGCCGGGTGTGCGGGGACATCACCGACGTCGACTGCGCCACCGAGCAGGCGCCGTGCGTCACACCACCTTTAGTCGACGGTTTCGACGTCGACGAGGCCGAGGTCATCTACTGGGGCCGGTGCCGGTCCTGTGCGACGACCCCGGCCCCCTCCGCCGACCCCTCCGAACCCGTTCCTCCAGCAGAGAGAAGCACTTCGTGACCGAACTCGACAAGGCCCAGTCCCAGTCCACCAGCGAGAGTGAGAACCCGGCGATCAAGTCGCCGACGCCGGCCACGAACGGCCGGCCCCGCACCGCGCAGGACTGGTGGCCGAACCAGATCGACCTGTCCGTGCTGAACAAGCCGTCGCGCGACTCCGACCCGCTGGGGGAGGACTTCGACTACGCCGCCGAGTTCGCCAAGCTCGACGTCGCGGAACTCAAGCGCGACCTCGTCGAGGTCATGCACACCTCGCAGGACTGGTGGCCGGCGGACTGGGGCCACTACGGCCCCCTGTTCATCCGGATGTCCTGGCACGCCGCGGGTACCTACCGCATCGCCGACGGCCGTGGTGGTGGCGGTGAGGGCGGGCAGCGCTTCGCGCCGCTGAACAGCTGGCCCGACAACGCCAACCTCGACAAGGCGCGTCGCCTCCTGCTGCCGATCAAGCAGAAGTACGGCCGCAAGATCTCCTGGGCCGACCTGCTGGTCCTGGCCGGGAACGTGGCCCACGACGACATGGGCCTGAAGACCTTCGGGTTCGCCTTCGGCCGCGCCGACAACTGGCAGCCCGGTGAGGTCTTCTGGGGTCCCGAGGACACCTGGCTCGGCGACGAGCGCTACCAGGACGACGCCCCGCTGGACCTCGAGGAGGGTCACCTGGCGGCGGTCACCATGGGCCTCATCTACGTGAACCCCGAGGGCCCGAAGGGACAGCCGGACCCGCTGGGCTCGGCCCACGACATCCGCGTGACGTTCGGGCGCATGGGGATGAACGACGAGGAGACCGTCGCGCTCGTCGCGGGCGGCCACACGTTCGGCAAGACCCACGGCGCCGGGAACCCCGAACTGGTCGGTGTGGAACCCGAGGGCTGCCCCGTCCACGGCAACGGCCTGGGCTGGAAGAGCGAGTTCGGCACCGGCAAGGGTGCGGACGCCATCACCAGCGGCCTCGAAGGGGCGTGGACCCCCACGCCGACCCAGTGGGACAACACCTACTTCGAGACGATGTTCTCCCACGAGTGGGAGCTCACGACGAGCCCCGCCGGGGCCAAGCAGTGGAAGCCCAAGGACCCCGCGGCGGGCGACCTCGTGCCGGACGCGCACATCGAGGGCAAGCGCAACGCCCCGATGATGCTCACCAGCGACCTCGCGCTCATGGCGGACCCCGTCTACCACGAGATCTCCAAGCGCTTCTACGAGAACCCCGAACACTTCGCCGACCAGTACGCCCGCGCCTGGTTCAAGCTGCTGCACCGCGACATGGGCCCGCGCAGCCGTTACCTCGGGCCGGACGTCCCGGCCGAGGAACTGGTCTGGCAGGACCCGACCCCCGCCGTCGACCACGAGCTCGTGGGTGACGCGGAGGTCGCCGACCTCAAGCAGCGCCTGCTCGCCGCGGGGCTGAGCGTCTCGCAACTGGTCCACACCGCCTGGTCCGCGGCGGCGTCCTTCCGCGGCACCGACAAGCGGGGCGGCGCCAACGGCGCACGCCTGCGCCTGGAGCCGCAGCTCGGCTGGGCCGTCAACGCGGGCGTCGCCGACGTCCTGCCGGTCCTCGAGCGCGTCAAGGGCGAGTTCGAGACGGCGACGGGGAAGAAGGTCTCCCTCGCCGACCTGATCGTCCTCGGCGGTACGGCCGCCGTGGAGAAGGCCGCGCTCGACGCGGGCGTCTCCATCACGGTGCCGTTCTCGCCCGGCCGCACGGACGCCACCCAGGAGCAGACGGACGTCGAGAACTACCGCTGGCTCGAGCCGCGGGCCGACGGGTTCCGCAACTGGATCGACCCGTCGAGCAAGCTGCACCCCGAGACGCTGCTGCTGGACCGCGCCGGGATGCTCGAGCTGACCGCCCGCGAGATGACCGTCCTCATCGGCGGTCTGCGGGTGCTGGGCGCGAACACCGGCGGCGTGCAGCACGGGGTGTTCACCGAGACCCCGGGCGTCCTGTCCCAGGACTTCTTCCGCAACCTCCTGGACCTGGGCGTGCAGTGGCGGACGGCCACCGACACCGAGGGCGTCTACGAGGGCCTGAACGCCGCCGGCGACGTCGTCCGCACGGCCACCGCCGTCGACCTGGTGTTCAACTCGAACTCCATCCTGCGCGGCATCGTGGAGGTCTACTCCGCCGACGACGCGCAGGAACTGTTCGTGCGGCACTTCGCCGCGGCGTGGCAGAAGGTCATGGAGCTCGACCGCTTCGACCTGCGCTGACCACCACCCCGGAGTTCTGAACCAGGGCACCGGAAATCGGGGACGCCCCGGCCCGCGCACCGCGGGCCGGGGCGTTCCGCTGCCCGGCGGACCCTGGCCACGACCCACGACTGGCGGGCTCACCGTCTGGCGCGGAAGGTGGCCCCGTGACCACCCCCCGTCGAGCTCCCCGCCCCACCGATCCGGTCACCCACGCGGAGGTCCTCGTCGTCGGCGGTGGCAACGCGGGCATCTCGCTGGCCGCCAAGCTGCTGCGTGACGGTGCGCAGGACGTCGTGGTCCTCGAGCCGTCCCCGGTGCACCGCTACCGACCGCTGCTGAACTACGTCGGGTCGGGTCAGGCCACCCCGGCCGACGTGGAACGGCCCATGGCCTCGGTGGTCCCGGACGGCTGCCGGTGGGTGCAGGACGCCGTCGCGTCGGTCGACGCCGAGACCCGCACGGTGCGGACCCGGCGGGGGGCGAGCATCGGCTACACCACGCTCGTGCTCTGCCCGGGCATGCGTGAGGACTGGGCGGCCACCCCGGGGCTGCAGGACGCCTACAGCTCCGGCTGGGCGGGCTCGACGTACGTCCCGAGTTCCGCCCCTCTCGTGTGGCCGGCGCTGACGGGGACCACGTCCGGCCCGGTCGTCTTCTCGATGCCGCCGGAACCCGCGCCCTGCGCGCCGACGGCGTTGAAACCCCTCTTCATGGCCTGCGACCACTGGCGCCGCCGCGGGGTGCTGGCCGATCTCGACGTCACCCTGGTGATCCCCGAAGACCAGGCGCTGGGGGTGGCCGGGGCCGACGAGCACCTCGAGGTGGCCTTCGCGTCCTACGGCATCACGGTGCTGCGGCGCTCGCGGGTGCAGGCCGTGGACCCGGTGCTGCGTGCGGTGGACATCGCCACCCCGGCCGGGACGCGGCGGGTGGACGACGTCGCCTACGCCCACCTCGTGCCCCACTACCGCGCTCCGGAGTGGATCACCGAGAGCGGCCTCGCCGACGCGGGCCCGGCCGGACTCGTCGACGTCGACCCCACGACCCTGCGGCACGAGCGCTTCGGGGACGTCTGGGGCATCGGGGACGCCGCCTCGATCGGCACCCGGTCCTCGGGCGGGGCCCTGCGCAAGCAGGTCCCGGTCGTGGCCCACAACATCGCCGCGGCCGCCCGGGGACGCCGGTTGCGTTCCTACGACGGGTACACCGTCATGCCGGTGACGACCGCCCGGGACCGGCTGATGCTGGTGCAGGCCGACCGGAAGGGCCCGCGCCCGTTGAAGCTCCCGGACCCGTTCGCGCCGCGCCGGGCCGCGTGGTTGCTCGACCGCTACGTGCTCCCGCAGACGTACTGGCACCGTCTGCTGCGCGGCAAGGTCTGACCGGCCCACCCCACCGGGGGGAATCTTGCCCGGTCGGGGTCCGGTGTGTTCCACTCACCCCGCTCCACCTCACGACCCACCGACCGGCGGGTGCACGGCCTGCGCGGCGCAGGTGAGACGTCTCTCCCGAAAGCGCAGTCGTGTCGTGAAGCAGATGCACCTCGGAGTCTTCGAAGTCCTCGGTCCTCAGGTCGGCGGGACGCTCAGCTGGCCCCATCCCCGCTCGGCTGGTGCGAACTTCACCTCGCTCGAGCACTGGGTGCACCTCGCCCAGGTCATCGACCGGGCGGGTTTCACCTTCCTGTTCCTGGCCGACACCTTCGGCTACCCGACCGCCGACGGCGAACTGGCGGAGACGGCGGCGGCCCGGGGCATCAACTTCCCGACGTTGGACCCGGCGGTGGTCGTGACGGCGTTGGCGCGGGCGACGGAACGCCTCGGGTTCGTCGTCACCTCCCCGACCGGCCTCGACCACCCCGTGCAGACCGCGCGGCGTTTCGCCACGCTCGACCACTTCACCGAGGGCCGCATCGGCTGGAACATCGTCACGGGGTCGGCGCAGGACGTCGTCGCCGAACTCTTCGGGCACGACGAGATGATCCTGCACGACGAGCGGTACGCGATGGCCGACGAGTACGTCGACACCGCCCTGAACCTCTGGGAGGGCAGCTGGGAGGACGACGCCCTGGTCGTGGACCGTGCGGCCGGGTTCTACGCCGACCCGGCCAAGATCCACCGGGTGTCGTTCGAGGGCCGCTGGTTCCGGTCCTCCGGCTACTTCGCCTCCCCGCCGTCACCCCAGCGGACACCCGTGCTGTTCCAGGCGGGGACGTCGGAGCGCGGACGGACCTTCGCGGCCCGCAACGCCGAGGCGGTGTTCGTGCAGGCCACCACGATGGACGCCACCGCGCAGGCCGTCGCCGACATCCGGGCCAAGGTCGCCGCCCACGGGCGGGATCCGCGGTCGGTCACCACGATCATCGGGGTCACCGTCGTGGTCGCCCCCACCCACGCGGAGGCGGTCGCCCGACGCCGCGAGTTCGAGGCGTTGCAGTCGGACGAGATCGTCGCCGCGCTCTACTCGCACAACACCGGCATCGACCTGCTCTCGCTGGACCCGGACGGAACCCTCGAGCAGGTCCTCGGCCGGGGAGCGGCGGGCCAGACCGGGCAGACGAACATCACCCGGTTCACCGGTGGCGACGGTGAACCCGCGAAGACCGTCCGCGAGGTGCTCGACGCCCTGCGCGGCCGCGGGACGCGGGGTTTCGCGATCACGGGGGACCCCGTGGAGGTCGCCGACGGGCTCGAGCGGATCCTGGACGCCACCGACCTCGACGGTTTCATGCTGGAGCCGGTCTTCGCGCCGGGCGACGTCGAGGACTTCGTGGAACTCGTGGTGCCGGTCCTGCGCGAGCGCGGTCGCCTGCCCCAGGCCCCCACGACGGGAACCCTGCGGGAACAGTTGTCCGGCCAGGGTTCTGCCCGTCTCCCCGCTGACCACCCCGGAGCGTCCCGTCGCCGGTCTCAGAACGCACCGTGATCCCGGATCTCCCGACGCCGGGACAGGTTGCCCCCGATGAGGAAGAACACGCCCAGTCCGAGGTAGAGGCAGTTGCTGGCCGCGTCGGTCGGCAGGACCGGATCGGGTGAGTTGGCGACGATGCCGATCCCGGCGAAACCCATGCCGATGAGGACGAGAGCGTGCAGGACGACGTTCTTGTGCGCCTGGCGCACCGAGCCGGCGAACACCAGCACGGTGATCCCGTAGAAGAACAGCAGCACCGAGCTCACCACCGAGACGGTGAACACGCCGAACAACTGCGCGCCACTGCGGAAGAACCCCATCTCGTCGTAGTACGTGGTGATCCCGGGGACGAGCCCGAGCACGCCGAGCAGGCCCAGCAGGAGACCGATGGCCTGGGCGTGCCGCCGGACGGGGCCGCCCCTGGTCTTCGTGATCTCGACGGCTGAGCTGCCGAGGGCGCGGACGTCGTCGGTCGTGGAGGTGGGTCGGTGGGAGCTCACGGCGTTCCCTTCGAAGGCTGGTGGGCCTGGTGTCGAGGAGGTCGCGCCGCTGGGTTGGACGGTTCGACCACGGTGACGCGCCGCGCGCCGACGCGCATCTCGGGATCCACGGTGTGCGCTGCTGTCCGGTGGGTAGCACCAGGACATGACGAACCCACGCCGCAACGGCCTGACGTCCGTCGCCGACCAGAGCGAAGGAGAACGCGGTGGCCCGGGCAGCATCCTGTCGCGGCAGAGCGCGGACCACGCAGAACTCGACGCTCTGATGGCGGCCTACGCCGCGGAACCCGACGTCGACGCCAGAGGACGCGTCGTTGCCGAGTTGGCGGAGCGTGCCCTGCGGCACGCCTTCGCCGAGGAGACGGTGCTGTTCCCCGCCTACCGCAGGCACCTGCCCGGTGACCGGGACGAGCTGACCGCCCACATCGAGGCCGACCACCAGCAGGTCAACGACCTGCTGAAGGACCTGCAGCGCGCCGACCCGCGCTCACCCGGGTACGACGACGAGGTCCGCCGCGTCTTCGAGGTGATCCGCCACGACGCCCACGGCGAGGAGGACGACCTGCTGCCCCGGCTGCAACAGGTGGCCGGCCCCGAGGAGTTGCGGGTCATCGGCGCCGCGTGGGAGGCGGCCCGACGTGGTTCGCCCACCCGTCCCCACCCGAAGGTGTCCCGTCACCCACCGGGCAACGTCGTCGCCGGGGTCGGGTTGGCGGTGTCCGACCGGGTGAAGGACGTCGTCGACCACCGGGCACCGATCGGCACCGCTCGCCGTGCCGCGGGTCAGGGAGCTCTGGCCGGTCTGGTCGGAACGGCGGTGATGACGGGCGGCGAGAAGCTGGAGCAGGCCCTGACCGGGCGGCCGAACTCCTTCGTGCCCGGGCACACCCTCCGGCGCCTGCTCGGCCGCCACGAACCGCACGACAGCGTCGGCTGGAACCTGGCCATGCACTGGGGGACCGGGGTGTTCCTGGGGGTGGCCGCCGGGCTCGCGGGCCGGGCCGGGCTCCGGGGAGTTCCCGGGATCCTCACGTCGGTCGGTGTGCGTGTCGGCTTCGACCACGTCCTTGAGACCGCCACGGGGGTCGAGCGTTCTCCGCTGGCCTGGCCGGCTCGGCTGCTGGCCGTGGACACCCTGCACAAGAGCGTGTACGGGCTCGTCACCTCGGTCGTCGTCGACCGGCTGCGCGCGCGAACCCAGCACCCCGCCCGGGGTGACTGACGCCCGCTGGGTCCGCCGCCGCACGAGGTCGCGTGCACGACGAGGACACCGGAGTGGTGGTGAAACCCGTCCCGGTCAGGAGTGAGCGGTGTCGGGGTGGGTAGGTGAACGGGACGACCCCGGCCGAGGCCGGGAAACCGGAGGTGAGGAGAGAGCACGTCCCTGCAGTTGCTCCCCGTGGAGGAGCAGGTCGTCGTCATCACGGGCGCGTCCAGCGGCATCGGCCTGGTGACCGCCCGGACGGCGGCTCGGCGTGGCGCCGCCGTCGTGCTGGCTGCTCGCAACGAGCAGGCGCTGGCGCAGGTGGCGCAGGAGATCCGCGACGCGGGCGGTCGCGCCGTGCACGTGGTCGCCGACGTGGGGAAGGAGGACGACGTCGCCCGCATCGCGGCCGCCGCGGTCGCGGAGTTCGGCCGCTTCGACACCTGGGTCAACAACGCCGGGGTCTCGATCTTCGGACAGGTGGACCAGGTCTCCACCGCGGACGTGCACCGCATGTTCGACACCGTGTGCTGGGGCGTCGTCCACGGTTCGCGGGCCGCGATCGAGCACTTCCGCGACCGCCGCGGACCCGCGGGGGCCATCGTCAACGTCGGCAGCTTCTTCGGCGACCGGGCTCCGTCGTTGCAATCCACCTGCTCCAGCGCGAAGTTCGCCGTTCACGGTTTCACCGAGGCGATGCGGGTGGAGATGGCGACCGAGGGGGTGTCGGTGTCGGTGACCCTGCTGCACCCCGGCCGCATCGACACCTCGTACAACGAGCACGCGCAGGCAGGCACCGGCCACCAGCCCGCCCACCGCGGGATGATCTACCCGCCGGAGGCCGTGGCCGAGGCGGTCCTGCACGCCGCGGCCCACCCGGTGTGGGACCTGTTCATCGGGGGACAGTCCAAGGCGCTCGTCCTCCTCTCGCGGGCGGCGCCGCGGCTGGTCGACCGGGTGATGCGGACGGACGGCTACAGCTCCCAGGTCGCCGAGCGTCCGTCCGGCGACAACGAGGCGAGTGCTCTGCACCACGCCGGGTACGGCCTGCACGAACGCGGAACCCACCAGGGCCGCTGGTACCACCGCCGCAGCTACTACCTGGAACTGGAGAAGCACCGCACCGCGGCGGTGGCGGCGTTGGTCGGCGCCGGAACCGCTCTGGTCGGGTGGTCCTCGGCCCGTTGGGCCGTGCGGAACCCCCGGTCCCAGAGCGTGTTCGCCGGCAGGGCCCGGACCTGACGACGCAGGGCGTCGTCACCGCGGTCCCCGTGCACCGCAGAGCGGATCGGCCTCAGGACCGTCGCGTCAGCGCCTGCACCAGCAGGTCGGCCGCAGCGGCCGAGGACCCCGGGTTCTGGCCGGTGATCAGGACCCCGTCCTCGAGCACGTAGGAGCCCCAGTCGGCGCCCTTGGAGTAGTCGCCACCGAGGGCGACGAGTTCGTCCTCGACCAGGAACGGCACGACGTCGGTGAGGCCGACGCCCTCTTCCTCCGAGTTGGTGAAACCGGTGACCCGCTTGCCCTTCACGACCGGGGTCCCATCCTCGTCCACCACGTGGCGCAGCACGCCCGGGGCGTGGCAGACCAGTGCGGTGGGCTTGCCGGCCCGCAGGAAGTCCTGGATCAGGCTGATCGAGTGCTGGTCCTCCGCGAGGTCCCACAGCGGTCCGTGGCCGCCGGGGTAGAACACGGCGTCGAAGTCGGCCGCGTCGACGGTGGACAGGACCTCGGTGGAGGCGAGCGCGGCGAGCGCCTCGGGGTCGTTCTCGAAGCGGCGGGTCAGCTCGGTCTGGGAGTCCGGTTCGTTGCTCTTGGGGTCCAGCGGGGGCTGGCCGCCCTTGGGGGAGGCGAGCGTGAGTTCCGCGCCGGCTTCCTTCAGCCCGTAGTACGGCGCGGCCAGTTCCTCCAGCCAGAAGCCCGTCGTGCGGCCGGTGTCGCCGAGCTGGTCGTGGGAGGTTAGGACGATCAGGACCTTCATGGGGAGTGCGCCTCGCTGGGGTTGGTCGGTACGGCCGGGGGTCCGGCGGTGGTGGGAACACTAGACGACCGGTCTAGTCGCGTCTAGTCTCGTCGTCGTGACCCTCGACACGCCCGGTTCCTCGACCTCCGTCCAGCCGCTCGAGCGGGGTGCCTGGCGACGCCCCGCGTTCGGGGCGCTGGTCGTCGCCTGGGGCGCGAACATGTTCGCCTCCCTGCTCCAGACCTACCGGGGCGATCTGAGCCAGGTGCAGGTGACCACGCTGTACGGCGCCTACGCGCTGGGGCTGATCCCGGCGCTGCTGGTGCTGGCCCGACTCTCCGACCGGTGGGGACGACGGGCCGTGCTGGGTTCCGGACTCGTCCTGTCCGCCGCGGGAACCCTGGTGATCCTCCTGTCCGGCAACGACTTCGCCGGCATCCTCGGCGGCCGGGTGCTGGTCGGGGTCAGCGCCGGTGCCGCACTGGCCCCGGCCACCGCCTGGATCCGACGGCTCTCCGACGACGCGGGCTCCGGGGCCGCCGGTGCCCGCCGGGCCGCGAGCGCGCTCACCGGTGGGTTCGCCCTGGGGCCACTCGTCTCGGGGATCGTCGTCCAGTGGTCCCCGGCGCCCCGCCCCGTGGCCTACCTGCTCCACGTGGTGCTCGTCGGAGCGGCCCTGCTGGCACTGCGCGGAACGCCGGAACCGCCGGCCGCCCGACCGAGCGCCGGCACGCTCCCCGGACCCGGTCTGCGCACCGTGCTGGGCGGGCGGCTGTTCTTGTTCGCCATCGTCACCACCGCACCGTGGGTGTTCGGGGCCGCGACCACGGCCCTGGCGGCGCTCCCCGTCCTGGTGCCGCTCGGTGGCTACGGTGCGGTCGGCAGCGGGGTGATCGCCGCCACGACGCTCGGCGCGGGCATCCTCGTCCAGCCGCTGGCGCAACGTCTCGAGCGACGATCCCCCGCCACGCCGTTCCGGGTCGGCGTCCTCGCGGTGGTCGTGGGCATGCTGGTCGCCACCCTCACGGTCGCGACCGGGTCGGTGGCCTTGCTGGTCGTCACGGCGGTGGTCCTCGGCTCCGCCTACGGCCTGCTCCTGGTCAGCGGGCTCCGACTGGTCCAGGCCCTCGCGCCGGACCAGCACGCGGCGGTCGCGACGGCCGTGTTCTACGCCCTGACCTACGTGGGGTTCGCGGCCCCCGTGGTGATCCAGACCCTCGCGCAGGTCTGGAACCCCGAAGCGGTGCTCGTGGGCGTCGCCGCGCTGGCCGTCCTGAGCCTGGTGTCCACCTCGCTCGCGTGGCCCCGCCACCGCGCCGAGGTCTGAGTAGGCTCCGCCCGGTGAACTCCGGCGACGTCCAGCGCGCGTACTCGGCGCTCGCCGACCGCTACGTCGAGACCCTGGGAACCATGGACGTCGTGCACCCCGACGACCTCCGGCTGATCGAGCGGCACCTGGGGTGTCGCCGCGGGCCGGTGCTCGACCTCGGATGCGGCCCGGGGCACCTGACCGCCCACCTGCACGCGGCTGGTGCTGACGTGACCGGGATCGACCTGGTGCCGGAGTTCATCGCCCACGCCCGCGCGACCTACCCCGGGGTTCCGTTCGAGGTGGGTTCGCTGACCGGACTCGACCGGCCCGACGGAACGGTCGCCGGCGTCCTCGCCTGGTACTCGTTGATCCACGTCGACCCCGCCGACCTCGACGCGGTCCTCGCCGGTCTCCGCCGGATGCTGACGCCGGGAGGTTCGCTGGTCGTCGGGTTCTTCGACGGCGAGGTGTGCGAACCGTTCGCGCACACGGTGATCACCGCCCACCGGTGGCCGGTTCACGAGTTCGTCCGCCGGCTCGCCGCCGCCGGGTTCGAGGAGGTGGAGCGGGCGCAGCGGGGCCAGGAGGGCAGGCGGCGTCCGCACGCCGTCGTCGCCGCGCGGGCGGTCTGACCGTGGACGTCGCCGCGGGCCTCCTCGGGAGTCCGTTGTTCGCCGGTGGAGCGGGCGCACGCTGGTTGTCCGGGTTGCCGTCCCTGCTGTCCGGGGTGAGCGAACGCTGGCACCTCACCGTCGAGGACGGGGAACCGGTGCGCCACGGAGCCCACGCGGTGGTCGTCCCCGTCCGACGGGGTGGGGAACGGATGGCGCTGCGGCTCGCCCCGCCGGAACCAGGGGTCGTGGCGGCCCTCGAGGCCTGGGGTGGTGACGGTGCGGTGCGGCTGGTCGCGGCCGACGAGGACCGGGGGGCGCTGCTGCTCGAACGCCTCGACCCCGCGCGGTCACTGCTCGACCTGCCGCCGGTGGAGGCCGCCCGCGTGGTGGGCCGGCTCGTCCGTCGGCTCGCCGTCCGTCCACCGCCCGGGTTGCCCACGACTTCCGGGCAGGCACGGGCCATCGCGACGGAGTGCCGGGGTGCGCCGGACGAGTCGATCCCGGGCGTGTGGCGGGACGAGGCCGCGAGGTGCGCCGGGGAACTGGCGCGCGGGTACGGGGAACCCGTTCTCGTGCACGCCGACCTCACCCCGGAGAACGTCCTGCACCGACCCGGCGGGGGTTTCGTCGCGGTGGACCCCCGGCCGGTGGCGGGAGACCCGGAACGCTCCCTCCCGGAGTTCCTGCTGCGCAGCGTCGACGGGTGCCCCGGTGAGGGGGAGTTGCCGGAGGTGTTCGCCGCCTTCGTGACCGCCGGTGATCTCGACCCGGGACGAGCGCGCCGCTGGCTGGTCGCGCGCACCGTGCAGTACTGGGCGTGGGCACTGGGAGCGGGTCTGACCGAGGACCCGGTCCGGTGCCGCCGGCTCCTCACCGAGTTCGCGCAGGCGCAGCCCGGTGGTGGACCCACCGGAGCGCCTACCGTGGGTCCGTGAGTTCTTCCCCGGTCCTGCCCGTCCTCCTCGACTGGGTTCCCGAGCGGCACGAACTGGACGAGGCGTTCCGGGCCGCGTTCGCGGCCAGTGCCGGTCGTCGTTTCCTGGTGTCGCTCATCGGCCTGGTCCTCGTGCTCGCCGGAGGCGCCCTGCTGCGGACGCCGTTCCTGGCGCTGGTCGGGTTCGGCGGTGCCGCGGGTCTGCTCGCCTGGCGGTCGTTCGGGTGGCGGCTGGCGGCCCGCCGGGCGTGGCGACTGCCCATCGCGCGGGCCCGCCGCGAGCTGGTCGTGGCCGAGGACGGTGTGCACGTGCGGACCGCGAGCGGCTCGACCTCGCACACCGTCTGGGCCGACGTCCGCGGGATCGCGGAGCGACCGCACGTCCTCGTCCTGGAGCTCGGTACCAGGCTGTTCCTGGCCGTCCCGCGGCGGGCGTTCCCCTCCCCGGAGGTCGTGGAGTTCGTGCGCCGGACCGTCGCCGAGCGTGCGTCGGGACCCACGCGCTGACCGATCGCCGTCACCGGAGGTAGCGTCCGGGGGTGGAGACGATCGAGTTCCGGATCCTCGAGGAGCAGTTCCCGACGGGTCTGCACCCCTCGATCGCCCCCTTCCTCAGCGGTGTTCCCCTCGCGGACCTGCTGCGCGAGGTCGAACTCCCGGCCGCCCGACGACGGGGGGACCTCTCCCTGGCCGGCTGGTACGCCGGGCTGACCGGGACCGGGATCCGCTGGCCCTCCCGGCACTACCTCGGGGAACCCGCCGCGGGCTCGGGGACCGTCCTGCTGGGCTGCACCTGCGGCGAGGCGGGGTGCTGGCCCTTCTCCGCCGTCGTGCGGGTCGAGGACGACACGGTCACCTGGTCCGACTACCACCACGGGTTCCTGGACGCCGACTACCGCGAACTGCGACCGTTCACCTTCGACCGGCGGCAGTACGAGGACGCCGTCCGGGCGACGGCCGACTGACCCGCCCCGAGGAGGACCCGTGCCGACCAGCCCGGGCACGGACTACACCGGCGGCGACTTCTACTGCGACGTCGCCCTGCCGGACCCGCAGGCCCTCCGGGTCGTGCACGAGGACGACGAGGTCCTCGCCTTCCACCACACGAGACCGTTCTGGCCGACCCACGTCGTGATCGTCCCGAAACGGCACATCGCGTCCTTCGCGACGGTCACGGCCGCCGACGAGTCGACGGTCCGTGCGCTCCTGCGCGTCGTGCAGCGGATCGCCCGGGAGGTGGAGGTCCGCGAGGGCGCCGCAGCGGTCCTCACCAACCTCGGCACCTACCAGGACTCCAAGCACCTGCACGTGCACGTCCACTCCGGACGGCAGCTGCGGGACTGACCCCTACTCGCCGTCGCCGAGGACGAACGGGTACACCGCGTCCGCGCCCGCACGACGCACCTGCCGGGCGGCGACCGTCAACGTCCACCCGCTGCGGGTGCGGTCGTCGACGAGCAGGACGCGCTTGCCGGCGACGGGGGCGTCGTCGGGGAGTTCGATCCGTCGCGCGACCTGGGACAAGCGGTGGGCGGAGTTCACGTCGCTGCGGGTCGGGGAGTCGTCCAGCAGGCGGAACGTCGCGAGGACCGGGAGACCGGTGTAGCGCGACAGACCGTCGGCGAGGTGAGCCACGAGCTGGGGCCTCGACGCCGAACACAGCGCCACGATGCCGTCGAGGGCCAGGTCGCGGGCCCAGTCGTCCAGGACCGCAGCGGCCGCGTGCCGCAGCGGGACGGGGGTCTCGCCGTCGGGGACACCGGTGGCGAAGAGCTCGCGGACGGCGTTGCCCCAGCCGAGGTCCGTCGTGCGGGCGACCGCGCGTCCGGTGCCGGGCTGTTCGGCCGGTGCGATCTTCCCCGACACGGCGACGTCGAGGGTCTTCATGCCCGAGGGCCACATCTTCTTCGGTTCCAGCGGAACCCCCGGCCGGTCGAGGTCGGCCCCGGCCCGGGTGACGGCGCTCTCGTCGACGTCGCGGGACACCTGGAACCCACCGCAGTTGTCGCAGCGTCCGCAGGGAGCGGCGTCCGGGTCGTCGAGGGCACGGCGCAGGAACTCCAACCGGCACCCCGTCGTGGCGACGTAGTCGATCATCGACTGCTGCTCGACCTCACGGGT
Organism: Kineococcus sp. AC630; assembly: GCF_979255925.1. Taxonomy (NCBI): domain Bacteria; kingdom Bacillati; phylum Actinomycetota; class Actinomycetes; order Kineosporiales; family Kineosporiaceae; genus Kineococcus; species Kineococcus sp. AC630. Next base: position 190,631 of record NZ_CEEDMJ010000003.1, on the reverse strand, counting down.
CTGCGCGACCCGGGCGTAGCGCTCGGTGTCGTAGTTCCACTCCGCGCCCGTCGCCTGCCACCCACCGCGGACCCGCTTGACCGCGCCGTCCACGTCGAGGACCTTGAGCATCATCTCCAACCGGTTGCGGCGCAGCGTGACCCGCGCCTCGAGGGCCGGAGTGGACATCGGTGCCCCGGCGTCACCGAGGACGCTCAGCGCGAGCCGCACGTCGTCCTCGGCGGGGAAGCCGATGGAGGCGAAGTAACGCCAGATGTCGCGGTCCTCGGCGCCCGGCAGCAGGACGACCTCGGCGTTGTCGATGCCACGACCCGCACGCCCGACCTGCTGGTAGTAGGCGATCGGGGAACTCGGCGCCCCGAGGTGCACGACGAACCCGAGGTCCGGCTTGTCGAAACCCATCCCCAGGGCGCTCGTCGCGACCAGCACCTTGATGCGGTCGTTCACCAGGTCGTCCTCGGCCTGCAACCGCTCGGCCGGGTCCGTCTGCCCCGTGTAGGGCACGGCCTCGATCCCGTGCCCGCGCAGGTGCGCCGCGACGTCCGCGGCCGCCGACACCGTGAGCACGTAGATGATCCCGGAACCCGGGAGTTCCGGCAGGTGCTGGACCAGCCACGCGAGGCGGTGGGCGTGCGTGGGCATCGACACCACGGCCAGCCGCAGCGACTCGCGGTCGAGGGAGCCCCGCAGGACCAGGACGTCCTCGAGGGTTCGCGTCCCCGTCACCGACAACTGCTCGGCGACGTCGGCCGTCACGCGCTCGTTCGCCGTCGCCGTCGTCGCCAGGACCGGGATGCCTTCGGGCAGGTCCGCCAGCAACGTCCGGATCCGCCGGTAGTCCGGCCGGAAGTCGTGGCCCCAGTCGGAGACGCAGTGCGCCTCGTCCACGACGAGCAGGCCCGTCGTGGCGGCCAGCGGCGGGAGGACCTCGTCGCGGAACCCGGGGTTGTTGAGGCGCTCGGGGGAGACGAGCAGGACGTCGACCGACCCGTTGCGCACGTCCTCGTAGACCCGGCCCCAGTCCTCGCCGTTCGTGGAGTTCACCGTCACCGCGTGCACCCCGGCCCGTTCGGCGGCCGCGATCTGGTTGCGCATCAGGGCCAGCAGGGGGGAGACGATGACCGTCGGACCGGCCCCGCGGGCGCGCAGCAGCGCCGTCGCGACGAAGTACACCGCCGACTTCCCCCAACCGGTGCGCTGCACGACGAGCGCGCGGCGACGGTCCGCCACCAGGGCCTCGATCGCCGTCCACTGGTCCTCGCGCAGCCGCGCGTCGGGGCTGCCGACGAGCCGCTGCAGCACCTGCTCCGCCTCGGCGCGCAGGGCGGTGCGGTCGAGGGTCGTCGCGGAGGGGACGGTGGCGGCGGGCATGGGCAGGACTCTGCCACCGACGTCCGACACGGGCCCACCGCCGTCCACAGGTCCCCGGGACCGGGCGGGGCTCAGACCGGCGGCTGCGGGTCGTACTGGATCCCGCGCCGCACCTCGCGCGCCCGCTCGACCCCGGCCAACCGCGACACCAGGTGCAGCGCCATGTCGATGCCCGCCGAGACCCCCGCGGAGGTGATCACGTCACCGTCGTCGACGAAGCGGTCGTCGGGGCGCACCTCGATGCTCGGGTCGAGCTCCGCCAGCACGTCCAGGGAACCCCAGTGCGTCGTGGCGGGGCGGCCGCGCAGCAGACCCGCCGCCGCGTAGACCAGCGACCCCGTGCAGACGCTCGTCATCAGCGGGACGGCCTCGCGCTGCGCGCGGACCCAGTCCAGGTGCTCGGGGTCGACGAGCTGGGGGCGGGTACCGCGACCTCCGGGGTGGAGCAGGACGTCCAGGGGTGGGGCGCCGGCGAAGGAGTGGTCCGCCCCCACGAGCAGGCCCTTCGCGCACCGCACGGGTTCCCCCGTCCGCGACAGGCAACTCACCGACCAGCCGTCGTCGGGGAAACCGCGCGCCCAGAAGGCGAGCACCTCCCAGGGACCGACGGCGTCGAGTTCCTCGACACCGTCGAAGAGGACGATGCCGATGTTCCGCGTCTCTGCAGCAGTGGTCACGGCGCCAGTCTGCCGCTCGGCGCGACGGGACCCGCCGCGAGGAGCGCGACCGCGCGACCCCGCCGCCGCAGGAGCCGTCGGAGGTACGGCGCGAGGACGACCCGGGCGACGACGGAACCGGCTGCGCCGCAGGGGAGTATCACGTCCATCCGGTCGTGCATCAGGGTTCTTCCCGGCCCCACGCGCACGAACAGGTGCTCGTGCCGCATCCGGGCGAACGGGCCGTCGACCTGTTCGTCGACGAAGAACCCCGGGCGTTCGTGGGTGGTGATCCGGCTCGTCATCGTCCACCACGCCCCGAGGTGGTGCGCGGAGAACGTCACGTCGTCGCCCAGCTCCAGGACCCGTCGACCGGAACTCGTCGAGGCGGTCTCGGAACTCCCGGCCAGCGACGCCGCGTGCACGTCGACGTCGAGCTCCAGGTCGAAGACGACGCCGGGTTCCGCCTCGACGACGGTGACCACCTCGATCCGGGCCACCCGGCCCTCCCGCCTCACGCGGGCGCCGAGAACACCAGGGAGTACCGCCAGAACAGGTGTCGACGGATCGCCGCCCCGGGGGTCTGACGAGCGGCCGCAGCCCGCACCTGCGTGAGGGTCGACACCGCAGGAGCCGTCGGGGCGGAACCCGCCACTCGACGCTGCCTCAGGTTCTTCACCCAGCCCACCACGAGGTTCGCCGGCACGGCGAGCAGGCTGAGGGCGACGTCGCTGCGGGACTCCTCCCGGTACACGCCGAGGACGACGAGGGTTCCGCCGGGGGCCAGCAGTTCGCGCAACCGGCGCAGCGCGGGTTCGAAGGGGACGTGGTGCAGCACGGCGAGGGCGGTGACGACGTCGTAACCGGGTTCCAGGGGCGCGTCCCCGAGGTCCGCGACGCGGTAGTGGACGCGGTGGTCGACGGGGAGGCCGGAGGTGAGTGCGCGGGCCGTCGCGACGACCCCTGCGTCGCGGTCGACGGCGTCGACGTGGCGGGCGGTGCCCGCGAGCCGACGGGCGAACTCGCCCGTCCCGCACCCCACGTCGAGGGCGCGGTCCACCGGCCCGGGCAGACGGCGCAGGACCCAGCGGTGGTGGTGGGCGTTGTGGTCCCAGGGGTGCTCGCGCATCCATGCGTCGCACCCGCGCAGGACGATCCCTCCGAAACCCCGCACCGGACCTCCCTCGTGAGGAGGCAGTCAAGCACGCCCGCACCCGTCGAAGCGCGAGTCGCGTCCGAGCACGGGTCGACGACCCGCCGTCGCGCTGCTGCTGCTGGCCGCGCGGGACAGCAGCGAGGCCGGCCCCGGCGACCTCGGGGGCGCGGCGTTCGTCGCTCGCACCTGCGCTCGTTCGCCGCGGCCGCCCCCCTCCGCCTCGCCGTCACCGAGCGCCTCGAGGCCCCGGCCGACCTCGCCTCCCACCCCACCACGGGCCACCTCCGGCTGCCGCCGCGACGTTCCTCGGGCTGGTCCCTGCTGCTGCGCGGCGCCGTCGCGGCCGGCGCTCCGGTCGAGGAGGTCCGTGGCGTGAACGCCCCCACCGGCTCCCTCCGGTGGGCGAGCTCCCGGGGTGGGGGAGCCGGTGCCGGAAGTCGGTGCTTCACTGCCTGGGTGCGCTACGTCGTGATCGGGGCAGGAGCGATCGGCGGGACGATCGGTGGACGACTCGGGCAACACGGTCACGAGGTCGTCCTGGTCGCCCGCGGATCTCACGCGGACAGGTTGCGGGAGAAGGGGTTGCGACTCCTCACCCCCACGGGTCCGGTGGAGCTCAACGCCCCCGTGGCCAACTCCCCGGCCGACGTCGTCCTCACCCCCGACGACGTGCTGGTGCTGGCCGTCAAGGTCCAGGACGCCGCCGGTCTGCTCGCCGACTGGGCGGCCGCCCCGGTCGGTGACTCCACCGCCGGGCACGAGCTGCCGATCGTCTGCGCGCAGAACGGCGTCGAGGGGGAACGGCTGGCCCTGCGGTGGTTCCGCCGGGTCGTCGGCGTCTGCGTGTTCCTGCCCGCGACGCACCTCGAACCGGGCGTCGTCAGCTCCGAGGGGGCACCGGTGTCCGGTGGTTTCGTCCTCGGTCGCTACCCCCGCGGTCGGGACGAGCTCGTCGAGCAGATCGCCGCCGACCTGGCCGGCGCCGGGTTCGCGACGATCGTCAGCGACGACGTGATGGCCGCCAAGCGCGGCAAGCTCATCGACAACACCGGCAACGCCCTCGACGCCGTCTGCCGTCCCGAGGCCGGTAGCGACGCGTTGCGGGAGGAGGCCCGGGCGGAAGGGCTCCGGGTCCTGGAGGCCGCGGGAACGCCACCGCTGGGCCGGGCCGAGGCCCTGCCGGAACTCGCCGAGATCGGCTTCCACACCGCCCCCGTCGCGGGCAGCGAACGACTCGGGTCCTCCAGCTGGCAGAGCCTGCACCGCGGGGGCTCCGTCGAGACCGACTGGCTCAACGGCGAGGTCGTCCGGCTCGGTCGCGAGCACGGGGTGGCGACACCGGTCAACGAGGCGTTGCAGGTCCTGGCTGACGCCTCGGTGCGGGGAGGCCTCGGGCCCAGAGCCTTCGGGGTGCAGGACGTCCGGGCGCTCGTGGCGAGCGTCGGGGGGGACCAGGCGGCCGCCACCGGGACCGACCTGAGAGGGTGAGCCCCATGCGCGTCGACCACGTCGGCTTCGCCGCGGGCCCCGAGGGGCTGCAGGAGACCGCCAGGTCCCTGGCGGCGCGACTCGGCGTGCGCGTCGTCGACGGGGGTCCCCACCCCCGCTTCGGTACCCGCAACGTCGTCCTGCCGCTGTCCGGGGGCAGCTACGTCGAGGTCGTCGAGGTCCTCGACCACCCCGTCGCCGAGAAGGCGCTCTTCGGGCGGGCCGTGCGCGAACGGACGCTGCAGGGCGGGGGCTGGTTCAACTGGTCGGTCGTGGTCGAGGACCTGGCCTCCTTCGCGGAACGCCTGGGCGAGACCGCCGAGGAGGGTGTCCGGCGCCGCCCCGACGGGGTCGAGCTGCGCTGGCACCAGATCGGTGCGCCCGCGCTCAGCGAGGAACCGCAACTGCCGCTGCTCATCGAGTGGGACGGGCCGGACACCCAGCACCCCTCGGCCATCGCGCTCGCGGGCGGCAGTCGTCTGGCGGGGCTCACCATCGCCGGCCAGCGCGAACGGGTCCGCGGCTGGCTCGGCCTGCCGCCGGACTTCAGCGCCGACCGCATCGACTTCACCTGGCTCGACGTCGTCGGAGGACCGCGCAGCACGGGACTGCGCTCGGTCCGCTTCGAGACCCCGCGCGGAACCGTCGAGATCTGATGGACTGGTTGCCCGGCTGGATCCCCTCGATCACGGCCTCGGCCATCGCGCTGCTCGTCGTCGACCTCGTGGTGCGCCTCACCGCGATCGCCGTGGTCCCCGTCAACCGGCGCCCGAGTTCCGCCCTGGCCTGGTTGCTGACCATCTTCTTCATCCCCTACATCGGGGTCGTGGCGTTCCTGATCATCGGGAACCCGAAGCTGCCCCGCAAGCGCCGCCGCAAGCAGCGGGAGATCAACGAACTCATCCTGTCCTCGACCAAGGGGATGGACCTCGTCTCCTCCGACCACCCGTGGCCGCCGTGGCTGACCGGGATCGTCGAGCTGAACCGCAACCTCGGGGCGATGCCGCTGGTCGGCGGCAACCACGCCCAGCTCGAGGGGGAGTACGACGAGGCGATCCGGGCGATGGCGCGCTCGATCGACGGCGCCCGCGACTACGTGCACGTCGAGTTCTACATCATGACCAAGGACCCCACGAGCGAACCGTTCTTCACCGCGCTCGAACGCGCCGTCGAGCGCGGGGTCAAGGTCCGGTTGCTGCTCGACCACGTGGGGTCGCTGCGCTACCCCGGCTACCGCCGCACGATCCGCTTCCTCGAGGACGTCGGCGTCGAGTGGCACCCGATGCTCCCCGTCCAGCTGCACAAGCTGAAGTACCAGCGTCCCGACCTGCGCAACCACCGGAAGCTCCTCGTCATCGACGGCGACGTCGCGTGGATGGGGTCGCAGAACGTGCTGGACCGCAGCTACAACAAGCGCGGGAACCTCAAGCGCGGACTCCAGTGGCAGGACCTCATGGTGCGCCTCGAAGGGCCGATCGTCGCCGGGGTCGAGGCCATGTTCATCACCGACTGGTACTCCGAGACCGACGAACTCCTGGAGACCGAACGACCCGAGGTCTCCCCGGTCGGATCACCCGGGCGCCTCGAGTGCCAGGTCGTCCCCAGCGGCCCCGGGTTCGACGGCGAGAACAACCTGAAGCTCTTCAACGCGCTGCTGTACTCCGCACAGCGCACCATCTCGATCACCAGTCCGTACTTCGTGCCGGACGAGTCCATGCTCTCCGCCATCACGACGGCCGCCGAACGCGGGGTCGACGTCGAACTGTTCGTCTCCGAACTCGGCGACCAGGCCCTCGTCCACTACGCCGAGTGCTCCTACTACGAGAACCTGCTGCGCGCGGGGGTCCGCATCCACCGCTACCCCGCGCCGTACGTGCTGCACGCCAAGCACATGACCGTCGACGAGGAGGTCGCCGTCATCGGTTCCTCGAACATGGACATGCGCTCGTTCCTGCTCGACCTGGAACTCACGCTGATGGTGTGCGGGCGGGAGTTCTCCGACGACCTGCGCCGGGTCCAGGACGAGTACCGGGCGAAGTGCACGGAACTCACCCTCGAGCAGTGGCTCGCCCGGCCGCGCTGGAACGTCATCAAGGAGAACCTGTCCCGCCTGACGTCGGCGTTGCAGTAGGCCGGTCCAGTCCCAGCCGCGCCAGTTCGAGGTCGGCCAGCGCCCGCACCACCGACGGGTCCTGGTCCTGCCAGGCGGCGGCCGGATCCGCGTGCACGGCGAACAACCGGTCCGGCGGGCTCGACGTCAGAGCGCGCAGAGCCAGGACGCGGTCGCCGCCACGGGTGCCGGCGAGTCGCCCGGCCTCGCGCGCACGTCGCGCCCACCGGAGGCGTCGAGCGAGGTGGATCGCGGTGACGAACAGGATCGGCAGCAGGGCGGTCAGCACACCGAGCAGCGTCGCCACGTGCAGGACGGACTCGATCTGCGCATCGGCGGCACCGGCGAGCGAGGTGGCGCTGTCGGCCGAGCGGTCCAGGACCCCGGCGAGGTCGTCGCCGATCAGCGGGGTCCGCGCGGCGGTCCGTCCGGCGGCGGTGAGACGGTCGGCGAGGTCGCTCGAACCCGCGGAGAACTGCCGCGCGGGGTCGACGGCACCGGCGATGACCCCGTGCACGGTGGTTCCGGCGAGGACGCTCGCCAGCACGGCCAGCAACCACAGCAGGTCCGCCGTGAGCTGCTGGTTCCGGCGGGCGCGCCGGTCGGCGTAGAACTTCACCCGGCGCGCTCCACGACGACGGCCCGGTTGTCGGGGAACAGGGTGGAGGAGGTGGTGTTCCTGGTCGGCCGGTCCATCGCGGGGACGTTCAGCGGAGGTCGTCGCGCACGGTCCGGCGTCGGGCGCTGCGCACGACGAGGACCAACCCGACGATCGCGATGATCGGGCCGAGCACCGCCCAGAGCGTCCTGCCGCTCATCCCCGATCCACCGAGCACGTCCAGACCCTGCAGGGTGAAGAGGACGCCGGCGGCGGTGATGACGATCCCCGCGATGATCCCCACGATTCGGCTCATCTCCGCGACGCTACAGCATTCAACAAAGTGGGACGGGTCCCCGTCACGACGCCGTCGGAGCGGGTGCACCGTGGCTCGCCGGGAGAACCGGGGCGGCGGAACCCGTGCCGTCCGACCGGGAAGGCATGCCGGTAGGTCGCCGGATCGGACCGGGACTGCTCGTCCCGCACCCACCTCGCGACCACTGACACCTGTCGCCCGACCCTGGCCTCGCGTCAGCCGAGGAGTTCGTCCACCCAGCACCACCGCCACGCCTCGCCCGGTTCGGCGCTGACCATGGCGGGGTGCGCGGTCTCGCCGAAGTGGGCCCGGGCGTGCCGCAGCTCGGAGGAGTCGCAGCACCCGGTGTAGCCGCAGGCCAGGCAGGTCCGCAGGTGGACCCAGGCCACCCCGGCCGCGACGCACTCCGCGCACTCGGTCGGCGGCTCGCCGTAGCGCTCGGTCGCCTCGTCGCGCGAGCACGCGGTGCGCAGGTGGGCGCAGCCGCCGTCACCGCGCGGGGCGAGCCGGCGGTCGAGGGCGAGGGGTTCGAGGTCCTCGAGGCGGTCCAGCAGGGCCTCTTCGAAGTCGACGTCCGCGAGCGCCCGCTGCAGCACCTCGGGTTCCGCGGTACCGCGGTCGCGGGCGGTGACGACGACGGTGCGCTCGGCGGCGAGCATCTCCAGGCGGAGGCGGTGGTAGACCGCCGACGGGGTCATCGAGTCGGACAACGGCCGGCCGAGGCGTTCCCAGGCGGCGTGCGAGCGCGACTTCGAGCGGCCGCGCAGCTGCATCACCACGTGCCGGGGTTCCTCCCCGGTGAGCAGTTCGTCCAGCCGTCGCATGCCGGCCTGGGCGGCCGCGTCGCCCAGGGCCGCGGCCTGCAGGGCGTCCTCCGCCGGGTCCGGTGCGGGCAGCCCGACGCGGCGCACCACCCAGGGCAGGCTGAGGCCCTGTACCAGCAGGGTTCCGACGACGACGGCGAACGCGGCGAGGAGCAGGACGTCGCGCCCTTCGACGTCCTCGGGGATGAGCTGCGCGGCGGCGAGGGTGACGACCCCGCGCATGCCGGCCCAGGACAGCAGCAGCGAGATCCCCGGCGACCAGGCCTTCGGGCGCAGGTGCGGCACGGCGTGGAAGACCCCGGCGGAGGCGAAGACGAACACGAACCGGGCCGCGATGGTCGCGACGAGCACACCGAGGCAGACCAGCAGGATGCGGCCACCGGAGAACCCGCTGTCGGCGGCCCCGCGCAGCAGCAGCGGAAACTGCAGACCGATGAGCACGAAGACCGCGTTCTCCAGCAGGAACGCCACCGTCCGCCAGTTCAGCGTCTCCGCGACCCGGGACGCGGCCGTCTGGACCTTGGGGGAGACGTGCGCCATCGCGAGCCCCGTCACCACGACGGAGAGGACCCCCGACACGTGCAGCGCCTCGGCGGGCAGGAAGGCGAGGTAGGGCGCGACGAAGGAGACCGCGGTGTCCAGGACGGGGTTGCGGATCCGGGTCCGCACCAGGGCCAGGACGGCGGCGACGACCCCGCCGATGAGCACCGCGCCGACGACGGCGAGCAGGAACTCGCCCCCGATGTGCAGCGGGGAGAGCTCGGTGGTGAGGGCCGACGTCGCCGCGGCGAGGGCGATGAGGGCGGAGGCGTCGTTGAGGAGGCTCTCCTCCTCGAGGAGAGTGGCGACCCGGCGGGGCAACCCCAGGCGGCGGCCGATGGCGCTCGCGGCGACGGCGTCCGGCGGGGCGACGACGGCCCCGAGCGCCATGCACGCCGCGAGGGCGACCCCCGGCAGCAGCAGCGACGTCGTCCACCCCACCGCGAGGGTGGTGAACACGACGAGCACCACCGACAGCAGGACCGTCGCCGTCTTGTTGCGGGTGAAGTCGACCAGCGACGTGCTGGCCGTCGCCGCGTAGAGCAGCGGGGGCAGCAACCCGTTGAGGACGACCTCGGAGCCGAGGCTGAAGTCCGGGACGGCCGGCACCAGCGAGACGACGGCGCCGACCACGACGAGGACGAGGGGGGTCGGCCAGCCGAAGCGGTCGCAGACCGCCGACACCAGGCACACCCCGACGGTCAGCGCCACGAGCGCGATCGCGATCTCCACGAGCGGACCCTACGACGCCCCGACCGGTGGGTGGTGGGCCTGCGTTCAGGGGCGCAGGACGGTGATCCCCGCGGTGGTCGCGGCGCCGACCTCGGCGAGGGCGCGCGGTCCCGCCTCGAGGGGGAGTTCGCGGGTGACGAGGTCGGCGAGGGGGAACCGCCCGGAACCCACCAGGGCGAGCAGCCGGGGGTAGTCGTGGGCGGCCATGCCGTGGCTGCCGAGGACCTGCAGCTCGCCGGCGATGACGAGGTCCATCGGGACCGACGGCTTCCCGGCGGCGGCCGGGAGCAGGCCGACCTGCACGTGCCGGCCGCGTCGGCGCAGGGACCGGACGGAGTTCTCGCACGTCACGGGCAGGCCGACGGCGTCGATCGAGACGTGGGCCCCGCCGTCGGTCAGGTCGCGAACGGTCCGCACCACGTCGTCCGCGACGGCGTGCTCGGCACCGAACGCGATCGCCAGCTCCCGTGCGGCGGGGGAGGGGTCGACGGCGACGACCCGGGCGCCCGCCGCGGCGGCGATCGCGACGGCCGACAGGCCGACCCCGCCCGCGCCGTGGACGGCGACGAACTCGCCCGGCCGCACCCGTGCGACGTCGCTGACGGCGCGGAAGGCCGTCGCGACCCGGCAGCCCAGGGCGGCGGCGGTCGCGGCGGAGAACCCCTCGGGCAGCGCGACGAGGTTCACGTCGGCGTGGTCGAGGGCGACGAGTTCGGCGAAGGACCCCCAGCCGGTGAACCCCGGCTGGGTCTGCTCGCGGCACACCTGCTGGTGCCCGGCCGCACACTCCGGGCAGCGCCCGCAGGCGGTGACGAACGGCGTGGTCACCCGGTCGTCGACCTCCCAGTTCCGCACGTCCGCGCCCACGGCGACGATCCGGCCGGCGAGCTCGTGACCGGGGACGTGCGGCAGCGTGACGTCGTCGTCGTGGCCCTGCCAGGCGTGCCAGTCGCTGCGGCACACCCCGGTCGCCTCGACGGCGACGACCACCCCGTGCGGCGCGGGGGTGGGGTCGTCGACGTCGGCGAGACGGGGGGTCCCGCCGAACTCCTCGATCAGGACCGCGCGCACGTCACGCCTCGTCGAGCACGCTGACGAGGGCCGACGCGTCGCCGGTGTAGTCGCCGGGGGTCAGCAGCGACAACCGGGCCGCTTCGCCTTCGGGCAGGCCGAGACCCGCGACGAACTCCCGCAGCTTGGCCTGGTCGACCTTGCGGCCGCGGGTGAGTTCCTTGAGGCGCTCGTAGGGTTCGGGCAGCCCGTGCACGCGCATGACGGACTGGACGGCCTCGCCGAGGACCTCCCAGTTCCCGTCGAGGTCGGCGGCCAGGGCGGCCGGGGCGGCGTCGAGCCCGGCGAGGCCGCGCTGGGCGTTCTCGATGGCCAGCAGCGAGTGCCCGAACGCGACGCCGATGTTGCGCTGCATCGAGGAGTCGGTGAGGTCGCGCTGCATGCGCGACGTCGTGAGCGTCTCCTCCAGCACCCGGAACAACCCGCCCGACACCTCGAGGTTGGCCTCGGCGTTCTCGAAGCGGATCGGGTTCACCTTGTGCGGCATCGTCGAGGACCCCACGGTGCCCTGCCCGCGGACCTGCGCGAAGTAGCCGAGGGAGATGTAGGTCCACACGTCGGTGCAGAGGTTGTGCAGCACCCGGCCGAAGCGGGAGACGTCGGCGTAGAGCTCGGCCTGCCAGTCGTGGGACTCGATCTGCGTCGTCAGCGGGTTCCAGGTCAGGCCGAGACCGGTGACGAACTCGTTGGAGGCGGCCGGCCAGTCCGTCGTGGGGACGGCGGCCTTGTGCGCGGCGTAGGTCCCCGTCGCGCCGTTGAACTTGCCGAGGTACTCCGCACCGGCGATGCGCGTGAGCTGGCGGCGCAGGCGGTGGGCGAGGACGGCGAGTTCCTTGCCCAGCGTCGTCGGCGTCGCGGGCTGGCCGTGGGTGCGCGACAGCATCGGCAGGTCGCGCAGGTCGTGGGCCATCGTGACGACGTCGTCGACGAGGCTCGTCGCGGCCGGCAACCAGACCCGGGCGACGGCGTCACGGACCATCAGCGCGTAGGAGAGGTTGTTGATGTCCTCGCTCGTCGCGAAGAGGTGGGTCAGCTCGGCGATGTCGACCAGCGAGGTGCCTTCGAGGCGACGCTTGATCCAGTACTCCACGGCCTTGACGTCGTGCACGGTGACCCGCTCGATCTCGCCGAGTTCGGTGACGGCTGCGGCGTCGAAGCGCAGCGGCAGTTCGCGCAGGAAGGCGATCTCGTCGGCGGTGAGCCGGCGCACGCCCGGGACCACGTCGTGGGTGCCGAGGAAGACCAGCCACTCGACCTCGACGTGGATGCGGCGACGGTTCAGCGCGGCTTCGGAGAGGTGTTCCGCGAGCGGCGCGACGGAGCGGCGGTAGCGGCCGTCGAGCGGGCCGAGCGCGGGCTCGCCCAGGCTGGCGGGGGCGTCGGACGGGGAGGCGGCAACGGCCGAGTCGGTCACGTGCCTCATGGTCCCACGCCCCCGCGGGAGTCAGGTCTCGTCGACGGAGGACTCCTTGTGGGCGGCCTCCTTGCCGGACTTGCCGCTCTTGACGATCACCTGCGGGTCGTCCTCGGAGGCCTTGCGGTGCTTGCCGTAGAGCTCGAAGTCGTCGGTCTTCTCCTCGACGACCTCTCCTTCGGTCCTGCCCTGCGGGGTGTTCCAGCTGACCTCGTCGCCCTTCTTCACCATGGTTCCACCGTGGGGTCGACCCGGTCCGCGCGCACCTCAGGGCAGCGGGGTCCGCCGCAGCACGGCCTCACCGGCCCGACCCGGGTCGAGCTCGACGGGGGAGTGCAGCACCCCCGGCCCGCGGGCGATCCTGCCGTCGGTCAGCGGGGTGCAGCGCAACCCGCCGCGGCCGCGCAACGCGGCGTGGGCGCCGTCGGCGACCATCCGGTCCATCCACGCGCACGGGGCGGCCGGACGTCCGCCGTGGACGGTCACCGACCCCGCGGCCGTCACCAGGTCGAAGTCGTGCCCCCGCAGCGGGTCCAGCTCGACGCCGCGGACCACGACGTTGCGCCGGGCCAGCAGCGGGTCCGGGACCGCGGCCAGTCCGAGGTCGTGGGCGACCGCCTCCCACGCCTCGACGGCCAGGAACGTGATCGCGGCGTCCATGTGCGCGGCCTTGCCGAAGAACCGGTCGCCGCGGATCCCCTTGCCCGCCACGACCTCCACCGCGTCGAGGTCGTGGGTCTCGACGTCGGCGGCGCCCTCGCGGGGACGGCCGAAGTAGGCGTGCTCGGGGGAGACGAGCAGGTGCAGGACCTCGACGGGGTAGCTGTGCGTCACAGGGCCGACGTCCTCTGCGCCGCCTCGAGCGCCTGAGCGGCGTACGCGCCACCGAAGAGGACGGCGTGCACCAGCAACGGGTGCAGCTGGTGCAGCGGGACGCGCTCCCGCCGGCCGTCCGGGGTGCCGGCCGCCTCCCCGTAGGCGTCGAGGACGCGTGCCAGGTGCGGCAGCCCGAACAGCTCCAGCATCGCGAGGTCGGTCTCGAGGTGCCCGCCGTGGGCGGCGGGGTCGATGAGGACGGCGCCGTCGGCGGACCACAGGACGTTGCCCGACCAGAGGTCGCCGTGCAGGCGCGCGGGCCCGTCCGCCCCGGCGACCAGGGCCGGGTCCTCGGCCGTGAGCCGTTCGCAGACCCGTTCCACGACAGCCACCCCGGCGGCGTCGAACGTGCCCGCGTCCCGCGCCAGGCGGAGGTAGGGCTGCACGCGCTGCTCGGCGTAGAACGTCCCCCAGCCCGCGTCGTCCCCGGTCACGAGCCCGGTCGTCCGCTCGGTCATCGGCAGCGGGAGGGTCGCGATCCAGGTGTCGCCGTCCACGCCGGGAGGTGGAGCTCCGAAGCGCGGCGCCCCGGCGGCGTGGGTGCGGGCGAGGTCACGTCCGAACCGCTCGGCCGCCCGCGCGTCGGGACGCTGCTCGCGGACCCGCTCCAGGACCAGGGCGTCGGAGCGCACCTCGAGCACCGGGCAGACGGCGACCCCACCGGCGTCCGCGAGCCAGCGCAGCCCCGCGGCCTCGGCGGCGAAGGCGGCGGCGGGTACCCCGGTCTGCTGCTTCACGAAGGCGGTGGACGGCACCGGTCCATGGTCACCGCGGTCTCCACAGCGGGCACGTCGGGCCGGGCGTCCACAGACCGCCGCCGATCCCCGGCGACGCCACCCTCGCCTGCCTACCGTCCACGGGCTGGGGTTCCACGGAGGGAGAAGCACGGATGGATCTGGGGCAGGTGGCGTTGACGCGCCGGGTGGAGGAGGTGGCCGAACGGGTGCGGTCGGTGCACCGACAGCTGGGTGCGGTGGACACGGGCGACTGGACGGGGCTGGCGGCGGCCCGGTTCCGGGCACGGCTGGGCGACGCGGTCCAGGAGGTCGCCGGGGTCGCCGAGACGTGCGACCGGTTGTCGGGGCGGGTGACCGAGCACGTCCGCGCGCTCGAGCTGGTGGCGTCGTGAGCGCGGACCTCACCGTCGACACCGGGTACGCGGTGGACCCCGATGCCCTGGACGCGGCGGCCGCTCGCCTGGCCGCGCTCGCCGCCGACCTCGGCGCGGTGGGACTGGACCTCGTCTCGATCGCCGTCGACCCGGCGTTCGCGGCGAGCGTCGCGTTCGCCCCGGTCAGTGCGGCGCGGGTTGCCACGGCGATCGGGGACCTCCTGGTCGGGCGTCGGACCCCCGTCGCGGCGGCCGCGACGCTGGCCGCGCTGGCGGTCGAGGTCGAGACCGCCGCCCTGCGCTACCGCGTCGGTGACGAGGTCGCCGACGCGGTCGTCGCCGTCGCCCGACGGGCCGTGGCGCAGGCCGTCGTGGAGTGGGCTCCCGAGATCGCCGGCGCCACGGCCGTCCTCGTCGGCGCGGACGTGCTGCGGCACGCGGGGATCGCGGAGTACCGGGTCCTGGCCGGGGCGGTGGCGCAGGTCCTGCGGACCGGGACCGTCGACCTGGCGGAACTCGGCGCGGACGCGGGCGAGGAGTTCGCCGGCGTCGACGACGCGGTGGCGGACGACCTCCGCGGGGTCGGCCGGTTCCTCGCGGCGCACCCGGAGGTCGCCCAGGAGGTCGTGGCCACGACCCCGTACCTGCTGGAGGCGGCGGGGCTCCCCCGGGTGGACGGGGTCGCGGGCGTCGCCGGGGCGCTGACCGCCCTGGGCGCGGTCGCCCCGGTGTTCCGGGAGACCAGCGTCGCGGTCCGTCCCGCGACCACGGCCCGGGCGACGCCCGGCCGGCCGCCGCGCGGGATCGCCGAGGTGCTCGACGGCGTCGCACACCAGTCGACGGGGTACCAGGGGCAGGCCTCCGTCGGGGGCCGCCTCGCACCCGCCGGACCACCCGCGCCGGGCGGGATCCGGCTGGAACGGATCACCCAGGCCGAAGGCGGCGTCGCGTGGGTCGTCGAGATCCCCGGGACCCAGACCTGGACACCGGTCCCGGCGGCGGGCAGGACCCCGATGGACCTGACCACGAACCTGCGCGCGGTCGCCGGGGAACCGACGGCGACGGCCGACGCCGTCGTGCAGGCCATGCGGCAGGCGGGGGTCGGCGCGGACGAACCGGTGATGTTCGCCGGGCACAGCCAGGGTGGGTTGACCGCGGCGGCGTTGGCCGCCGACCCTGCGGTGCGGGCGGAGTTCGACGTCACCCACGTCGTGACGGCGGGTTCCCCGATCGACGGGATCGACGTCCCGGACTCGGTGGAGGTGCTCTCGCTGGAGCACACGGGCGACCTCGTACCGGCTCTCGACGGCGAGGCCGCCGCGGGTTCGGCGCACCGCACCGTCGTCGCCCGCGACGTGAGCGACGACCCCCGCTTCGCCGCCGACATCGCGCAGGACCCGCTGAAGGCCCACGGCTGGTCGGCCTACATCGCGACGGCGCAGCTCGTCGACGGGTCGGGAGATCCTGCGCTGCAGGGTTTCCGCGACTCCGGGAGCGCCTTCTTCGACGCCCCCGGAGCCCGGGTGGAGACCTTCGACTACTACGCCGAGAGGGTCGACCCCGCACCGGCGGTCGCGAGCAGGGTGGAACCCCAGCGCTCGACGTAGGCGGTCAGGGCGGGCGTCTCGGCGCCCTTCTCCTCCGCCTCCCGGTCGATCAGGTAGAGCCCGGGGGCGGGGCACGCCGCGCCCAGCTCGGACAGCACCGGCTTGAGCAGGAGCTCGGGAGCCAGCGCGTGCGTGGGGGCGGCACCCAGCATCAGGGGGACCGCGGTGACCCCGCGCAGGCCTTCGCCGCCCGCGAACTGGTCGAGGAACAGCTTCAGCAGCCCGCTGTAGGTCGCCTTGAAGGTGGGCGAGGCGACGACGAGCAGGTCGGCGGAGGCGACGTCGGTCACGGCCTGCGCCACCGTCGGGTCGCCCCAGCCGAGCAGGCCGGGGCCGAGGGTGGCCACGTCGACGACCTGGTCCACCTCGTCAGCTCCCGAGAGCAGCCGCGCCGTGGTGATCGCGGCGGTCAGGGTGCGGGAGGCGACCTTCGGGTTCCCGCAGACGACGACGGTCCGCATCAGACGGTGGCCTTCGGGGTGAGCGTGCGGAAGGCGGAGGAGTGCCACACCAGGGGCTCGGTGTCGGGGGCGTTGCCCATCGCGTGGACCTGCAGGAGGACCACGTCGTGGTCACCGGCGGGGACCTCGGAGTAGATCGAGCACTCGAGCCAGACGGGAGCACCGTGGACGAAGTTCGCACCGGAGTCCAGCGTCGTGGTGTCGATGCCGGCGAAGCGGTCGGCGGCCTTGGAGGCCAGCTGGCGGGCCGCGAGGTCGTGGGCCTCGCCGAGGACGGAGACGCCGATGCGGCCACCGGCGGTGGCGCCCGCCTTCAGCTTGGGCCAGCTGGTGGAGGTGTGCTGCACGGCGAAGAGGACCAGGGGTGGGTCGAGCGAGATGCCGACCTGGAAGGAGGAGGCCACCAGCACGACGGGTTCGGGTCCGTCGCCGGTGTCGACGATGGCGGAGAGGGCGGCGACGCCGGAGGGGAAGAGCGCGAAGGTGGTGCGCAGGGCCATCGGGTCGTCCTCGAAGGCGACCAGTTCGAGGGGAGTCGTTCCAGGGGCGTCGGACACGGGCGGTACCTCTCCAGCGTGGGTCGAGTGGTGATGACGTGACGTTGACAGAGTCAACCGCAATTGTTTCCCGGGCGTTTCGCCGGAGTGATCGAACTCGTTGCGCCGCGCGGTCGCGGTCCTGGAGCGGTGTTCGGGGGAGGTCGCTGGTTGGATCCGTACCGTGAGCGACTCCGCAGTCACCCCGGCCGAGACCGCCCGCAGCGGCCCCGTGACCGGCTACGACGTCGCGCGGGCCGCGGGCGTCTCCCAGTCCACGGTCTCCCGCGCCCTGCGGGGGGACGCCCGCGTCGTCCCGCAGACGCGCGAGCGCGTCCGGCAGGTGGCCCGCGAGCTCGGCTACGTCGTGAACCTCTCGGCCCGCAGCCTGATCACCCGCCGGACGGCGACGATCGCGATCGTCTCCGGGGATCTGCGCAACCCCTCCTTCCCGCTGCTCGTGCAGACGCTGCAGGAGCAGTTCCACGCGCGGGCGCACCGGGTGCTGCTGTTCGCCGACCACGACGAGGAGTCCGGACGCTTCGAGGAGGACCTCCACTCCCTGCGGGGTGGACTGGTCGACGGCATCGTCTACCTGTCGGCGCGCACGGACGCCGCGGCCGTCGCCGAGCTCGTCGACGTGGGCTTGCCGCTCGTCGTGCTGAACCGCGACGTCGACGGCGAGCTCGGCGAACGGGTGGACCGCATCACCTCCGACAACGTCGGGGGTGGGCGACTCGTCGCGCGGCACCTGTGGGAGCGGGGGGCGCGCCGGATCGCAGTCGTGGCCGGTCCGCAGGACAACCCCAGCTTGACCCGGCGGGCGGCCGGGTTCGCCGAGGAACTGGGCCGGCACGGGGTGTCCGTGGACCCGGCGCACGTCCGGCGCGGGCCCGTCAGCCCCGCCTCCGGGCTCACCGCCGCCCTCGAGCTGCTCGACGTGCCCGCCGACGTGCGCCCGGACGCGGTGTTCGGCCACACCGACTACATCGCCCTCGGGGTCCTCGACGCCGCGGGGCGTCTGGGGCTGCGGGTTCCGCAGGACCTCTTGGTCGTGGGCTACAACGACCTCGACTGGGCCGGCTGGTCGATGATCGACCTCACCACGGTGCGCCAGCCCCTGGTCGAGATGGCCCGGGTCGCGGCCGATGCGCTGTTCGCCCGGATGGCCGATCCCGACGCCCCGCACCTCGTCCGCGAGTTCGGCGTCGAGCTCGTCGAGCGCGGTTCGACGCGCCGCTGACGTGCCGCTGACGCGCCCGAGGGGACGGGGACGACGGCGAAACACAGCGTTCACCTGAGCGAGACGAGCGAGCAACACCTCCCTCGTACATTCGCAGTCACGGCTGCAGCAGACGACCCAGGAGGTTCCTCGTGGACATCGGCGTGTTCATCCCCATCGCCAACAACGGGTGGCTGATCTCCAAGTCCTCCCCGCAGTACATGCCCACGTTCGACCTGAACAAGCAGGTGGTGCAGAAGGCCGAGGCGTACGGTTTCGACTTCGCGCTGTCGATGATCAAACTGCGCGGGTTCGGCGGCGAGACGGAGTACTGGGACCACGCGCTGGAGTCGTTCACGTTGATGGCCGGCCTGGCCGCCGTCACCGAGAAGATCAAGCTCTACGCCTCGACCGCGATCCTCACCCTGCCGCCGGCGCTGGTCGCCCGCATGGTGTCCACGATCGACTCGATCGCCCCCGGCCGCATCGGGGTGAACATCGTGACGGGGTGGGCTCCGGGTGAGTACACGCAGATGGGCGTCTGGCCGGGGGACGAGCACTTCCAGAACCGCTACGCGCGGGCCCGGGAGTACGTCCAGGTCCTGCGGGACCTCACCGAGACGGGTCGCAGCGACCTCGAGGGCGAGTTCTACCGGATGGACGACTGCGTCCTGTCGCCGAGACCCGGACACATCGACATCGTCGCGGCCGGGCAGTCCGACACCGGCATGCAGTTCTCCGCCGAGCACGCCGACTACGACTTCCTGCTCGGAACCGGCGTGAACACGCCGCAGGCCATGCGCGACACCGCCGAACGCTACGTCAAGGCCGTCGCGGCCTCGGGTCGCGACTCCGGTGCGCTGGCCCTGTTCATGGTCATCGCCGACGAGACCGACGAACTCGCGATGGCGAAGTGGCACGACTACCACGACAACGCCGACCTGGCGGCGCTGAACTACCAGGCCGACGAGGCCGGTGCCGACGCCACCGCCGGCGAGGGTTCCACCGCGAAGACCATCGCCCTGCCCGAGGGGGCCGTGAACTTCAACATGGGCACCCTCGTGGGTTCCTACGCATCCGTCGCGCGCATGCTGGACGAGGTCGCGCAGGTCCCGGGGGTCAAGGGCATCATGCTCACCTTCGACGACTTCCTCGGGGGCATGGACGCCTTCGGCGAACGCATCCAGCCCCTCATGCGGAGCCGGGCGCAGATCCCGTCCCCCTCACCGGCCACGGCCTGACGCGGAACACCGGCACGAGGAACAGCACGAGGAACCAGCACGAGGAACCAGCACGAGGAACCAGCACGTCTGATCGATCGAACGGGGTAGGGCGTTGCTCGAGCAGTTGAGGACCGAGGCGGCGTCCGACGTCGAGTTCCAGGCGTTGTTGGCCGGTCGCCGGGCCCGCCCGCACCCCGCGTCACCCTCGGCGGAGGTCCCCGAACCGGCTGCGGCGCAGGAGTTCCTGCGCACGGCTCCCCGCCCCGAACCCGCCACCGGTCCGGTACCGGAGCCCCCCGAGGGGACGCTGGGCGCCGCCGGGTTGCTGCGCGCCTACGCCGCCGGCAGTGCCGACCCGGTCGTCGTGGTCGAGGACGTCCTGGCCGCGACCGGTCCGGACGGTCCCGCCCCCACGGCGTTCCTCGCCGTCTGCGCCGGGGCCCGCGAGGCGGCGCGGGAGAGTTCCCGGCGCTGGGCGAGCGGGCAGGCCCGCCCGCTGGAGGGGATCCCCTTCGGGGTCAAGGACATCGTGGACGTCGCCGGAACGGTCGTGACCTGCGGTTCGCACCAGACCGGCGACCGCGTCGCCACGAGCGACGCGACCGTCGTGGCCCGGTTGCGGGCCGCGGGGGCGATCCCCGTCGTCATGACGGCGACCACCGAGTTCGCGTGCGGGCTCGCGGTCAACGCCCGCTACGGCGCGGTCGAGAACCCGTGGCGGGCGGGCCGCTGGACCGGGGGTTCCTCGACGGGTTCCGCCGCGGCCGTCGCCGCCCGCGTCCTGCCCTTCGCCCTCGGCACCGACACCGGGGGTTCCGTGCGCGTCCCCAGCGCGCTGTGCGGGATCACCGGCCTGAAACCCACCCACGGTCTGGTCCCCCGCACCGGGGTGGCGGCGTTGTCGTGGACGCTCGACCACGTGGGGCCGATGACCCGCAGCGCGGCCGACGCCGCCCTGGTGCTGTCCGTCGTGACCGGCCCGGACGGGTCGGACCCGACCGCCGCCCACGACGTGCCCCGCGTCGGACCGGCCCAGGTCTGGGCGCAGAGCGGGTTGGTGGGCCGCCGGATCGGCCGGGTCCGCGGCTGGTTCGAGGAACGCTGCGACGCGGCCGTCGTCGCCGCGGTGGACGCCGCCGTCGAGGTCCTGCGCGCGCACGGGGCACTCGTCGTGGACGTCGACCTCCCCACCGCCGCCGACGCGTACGCCGACGCGCTGGTCGTCCTCTCGGGGGAGCTCACGGCCACCCAGGAGGAGAACGTCGAGCGCCTGGAACTCTTCGACGCGGGAACCCGGAAACGCCTCGGCCGCGGTGCGGCCGCCAGCGCGGCGGACTACCTGCGGGCGCTGCGCGGACGGGCCGTGGCCCAGCGCGAGCAGCTCGCGGTCATGGACGCCGCGGGGGTGGACGTCCTGCTCACCCCGGGCGTCGGGACGACCGCGCCGCACCTCGACGACCTCACCACCGACGTCGACGGCGAGCGCGTCCCGCTGCAGGAGATCGTCCCCCGCAACACCTCACCGTTCAACCTCACGGGTTTCCCCGCCCTCGTGGTCCCCGCCGGCCGTGGCCGCGACGACCTGCCCGTGGCGGTGCAGTTCGTCGCGCGCCCCTTCGCGGAGGCGGTGCTGCTCGGGGTGGGGGTGGGTTTCCAGTCGGTCACCGAACACCACCTCGCCGCCCCGCCCGGCCTCGTGGCGGTCGTGCCGGCGTGAGTCCGCGCAACCCCTGGACGGTCTTCTCGGCCACCAGCACCGGAGTCGTCGCCGTGTTCCTGAACATCTCCGGGGTGAACGTCGCGCTGCCGACGATCGCCCGAGAACTCGGGGCGAGCGCGGCGCAGTCGAGCTGGGTCCTGCTATCCTACATGCTCGTCACCACGGCCCTGATCCTCGCGATCGGCCGGCTCGCGGACATCGTCGGGCGCCGACCGCTCTACCTCGCGGGCTACGTGGTGTTCACCCTCGCCACCGCGGCCTGCGCGCTGGCGTCCGGTCCGGAACTCCTCATCACCGCACGGACGGTCCAGGCCGTGGGCGCGGCCGCGCTGGTCACGAACACGACGGCGCTGCTGACCGACACCTTCCCCGCCGCGTCGCTGGGGAAGGGGCTGGGGCTGAACGCGACCGTCGCGGCGGTGACCCAGGCGATCGGCCCGCTGGCCGGGGGTGCCGCGACGACCCTGCTCGGCTGGCGCGGCACGTTCCTGGTGACGTTGCCGATCTGCCTGGTGGGCCTCGTCTGGTCCGCCGCGGTCCTCCCGCGGACCGCCCGCAGCACCGCCCCGCGGGAACGCTTCGACGGGGTCGGGGCGGTGCTGTCCGCGCTCGCCCTGGCCGCGACGCTGCTGACGCTGTCACCCGACGTCCTCGCGGCGACGGGTTTCGCCGGGGTCGGCCCGGCCGTGGTCTGCGGCGTCGTGGCGGCCCTGCTGTGGGTGCTCTTCGTGGCCCGGCAACGGCGGCGCCCCTCGCCCCTGGTGGACCTCGGCGTCCTGGTGCACCGCATGCGGGGCCCGCTCTACGCGGCGGTCCTGTTGAACGCGGCGGCGCAGTACGCCGTCGTCGTCCTGGCCTCCCTCGTCCTGCAGTCCACCGGCCGCCACGACGCCCTCGCCGCGGGCCTGCTCGTGAGCCCGCTCGCCCTCGGGACGACCGTCGCGGCGGTCGTGGCGGGGAACCTCGTCGGGCGGGTGGCGGCTCGGACGATGGTCACCGCCGGCAGTGCGGTCGTCCTGGTCGGGACGTTGCTGCTCGCCGTCGTGCTGACCCCGGACGGGGCCTACACCGGCGTCTTCGTCGGGCTGTTCGCCGTCGGGGCCGGCACCGGGCTGTTCATGACCCCCGGGACGAGTCTGCTGATGCTCACCGTCCCCGCCGCCCAGCGCGGCATCGCGAACGGTGTCCGCTCGGCTCTGCAGAACGTCGGGTTCCTGCTGAGCACGGCGGTGGCGCTCGGCATCGCCACCGGGGGGCTGTCCGGCGCCGACCGCGCCGACGCCTACTCCGGTGCGCTGTCGGCGGCGCCCTCGGCGCTGGGCAGCTTCGGTGACGGGGTGCGGGCGGCCCTCGTCGTGCTGTCCGTCCTCGCCTTCCTGGCCCTGGCCGCCTGCGTGGCCCTCCCCGTCCGGCGCAGCACCCGCGTCGCGTCCACCACCCCCGAGGAGACCTGAGACATGAGCGTCGACGACTACGCCGGGGCCGGGTTCGGTGCCGGGCTCACCCCGGGAGCGCGCCCCGCCCTGCTGCTGGTGGATCCCGCCTGCGCCTACACCGACCCCGGCTGCCACGTCTACGCCGGTCCGCCGGCGCTCGCGGCGGCCGAGGCCATGCGCAGCCTGCTGGCGAGCGCCCGGGCGGCCGGCGTCCCCGTCGTGATCACCCGGGTCGCGATCGCGGCCGACGGCAGCGACGCGGGGGTCTTCTTCCGCAAGGTGCCGGGGCTGCGCGCGTTCGGGCCGGGCAGTCCCTTCGCCGCCTACGTCGACGGGCTGGCCCCGGAGGCGAGGGAGGTTGAGATCGTCAAGCAGTACCCCAGCGCCTACTTCGGGACCGACCTGGCCGCGCGGCTGCACGCCCTCGAGGTGGACACCGTCCTGATCGGGGGGTTCAGCACGTCGGGCTGCGTGCGGGCGAGCACGCTCGACACCCTGCAGCACGGGTTCACGCCCTTCGTCGTCACCGACGCCTGCGGGGACCGGGACGCCTCGGTCCAGGCGGCGAACCTCTTCGACATGGGCCAGAAGATGGCCGAGCTGTGGGACCTGGGCACGGCACAGGCCTACCTGGAGCGGGTGGGGGGCGGGGTCTCCGTACCCTGACGCCCATGACGACGATCCCCGGCACCTCTGCGGCTCCGCGGTTGCGGGCGAACATGGCGGGAGTCCCGGCCTACGTCGCCGGGAAGCCGGCCGTGGCCCGTGCGGGGCTGGAGGTCTTCAAGCTCTCCTCCAACGAGAACCCGTACCCGCCGCTGCCGAGCGTGCTGACGGCGATCTCACGGGCCGCGGCCGACGTGAACCGCTACCCCGATCCGGCGGCCACGGCGATGCTCGCGGCCGTCGCGACGCGCTGGGGTGTCGCGGTGGAGAACCTCGCGGCGGCGACCGGCAGCGTGCGGTTGCTGGCCCAGCTGGCCGAGATCACGTGCGCCCCGGGCGACGAGATCGTCTACGCGTGGCGGGCGTTCGAGTCGTACCCGATCGTCGCGGCCATCTCCGACGCCACGACGGTCGAGGTGCCGCTGACCGCGGACGCCCGGCACGACCTGCCCGCGATGCTCGCGGCGATCACCGAGCGGACCCGGTTGGTGATCCTGTGCTCGCCGAACAACCCGACGGGACCGGCGCTGCGCCGGGGTGAGCTCGGCGGGTTCCTGGCCCAGGTGCCGGCCGACGTGCTGGTCGTCCTGGACGAGGCCTACCGCGAGTTCGTCGACGACCCGGACGTGCCGGACGGTGTCGAGGTGTTCCGCGAGCACCCGAACGTCGTCGTGCTGCGGACCTTCTCCAAGGCCTACGGGCTGGCGGGCCTGCGCATCGGGGTCGCGCTCGCGCACCCGGACGTCGCGTCGACGTTGCGCCGGTCCTCCACGCCGTTCGGGGTGTCCGCGATCGCGCAGGCCGCGGTCGTCGCCTCCTTGCAGACCGCGGCCGAGGCGGAGCTGATGGAGCGGGTGGGGGCTCTGGTCGCGGAGCGGAACCGCGTCGTGGCCGGGCTGCGGGAGCAGGGCTGGGACGTCCCCGAGGCGCAGGGCAACTTCCTCTGGCTGCCGGTGGGCGAGCGGGCGCTCGAGCTCGCGGACGCCTTCGCCGCCGAGGGGCTCGTCGTGCGGGCCTTCGCGGGGGCCGGTGTGCGCGTGACGGTGGCCGAGACCGCCGCCAACGAGCGCTTCCTCGAGGTGGCCGCCACCCTCGTGTCCTGACCCTCGGAGCGTCCCCCCGGTCGGTGGGGGAGGGTTCGTGTTCGGCCCCGTGTGGCGGTTCCCAAGCTACGGACCCGTAACGTACGCTCCCGTAACGTACGGAACCGTAGGTTCGCCGCGGGGACGTGCACCACAGGCAGCACCGAACGACCCCCCGACACGCGGAGGACGCACGTGAGCGACGCAGCGGAAGGCCCGGACCGGGCCGAGCACGAGGTACCCGGACGGCACGACGACATGGTCCAGCTGCTGGACCAGCACGGCGTCCGCCACGACCACCCCGAGCACGAGGTCGACCTCGAACCGGAGGAACTCCTGGGGCTGCTGCGCGACATGGTCGTGCTGCGCCGACTCGACACCGAGGGCGAGGCGCTCCAGCGCCAGGGCCAGCTGGGTCTGTGGGTCGGGACCCGCGGCCAGGAAGGCGCGCAGGTCGGTTCCGCGCAGGCCACCCGCCGCCAGGACCACGTCTTCCCCACCTACCGCGACCACGGTGCCGCGTTGGCCCGGGGCATCGACCCGGTGCACGTCCTCAGCCTCTTCCGCGGTGTCGACCACGGCGGCTGGGACCCGGTCGAGCACGGCGTCCACCCCTACACCCTCGTGATCGCCGCGCAGCTGCTGCCGGCCGTCGGCTACGGGATGGGCGTCCAGCGCGACGGGGCCGTCGGCACCGGCGACCCCGCGCGCGACACCGCCGTCGTCGCCTACCTCGGTGACGGCGCCACCTCGCAGGGCGAGGCGTCCGAGGCGCTCAACTGGGCCGCGGTCTTCCAGGCCCCCGTCGTCTTCTTCTGCCAGAACAACCAGTGGGCGATCTCCGAACCCGTCGCCCGCCAGTCGACCGTCCCGCTGCACCGCCGCGCCGAAGGGGCCGGCATGCCCGGGGTCCTCGTCGACGGCAACGACGTCCTCGCCGTGCTCGCCGTGACCCGGGCCGCGCTCGAACGCGCCCGCAGCGGCGGTGGCCCCACGTTCATCGAGGCCTACACCTACCGCATGGGCGCGCACACCACCGCCGACGACCCGACCCGCTACCGCCTCTCCGCCGAGACCGAGGCCTGGCGCGAGAAGGACCCGATCGACCGGTTCCGGACGTACCTGCGCTCCGAGGGCATCCTCGACGACGACTACGAGGCGGCCCTGAACGCCGAGGCCGACGAGTTCGCCGCCCGACTGCGCGCGGGGGTCATCGCCCTCGTCGACCCCGAACCGGTGTCGATGTTCGACCACGCCTACGCCGAACCGCACCCGCAGGTCCTCGCCGAACGCGACGAGTTCCTCGCGGCCTGGGAACAGCACGACCGCGAAGCTCACGGAGAACTCGTCGGAGGGGCGTCCTGATGGAGACCATGCCGATCGGCAAGGCGATCAACGCCGGCCTGCGGGCCGCGATGGACCGCGACCCGCGCGTGCTGCTCATGGGGGAGGACATCGGCCCCCTCGGCGGCGTCTTCCGCGTGACCGACGGTCTGCAGAAGGACTTCGGCGAGCACCGCGTCATCGACACCCCGCTCGCCGAGGCCGGCATCGTCGGCAGCGCGATCGGGATGGCGCTGCGCGGGTACCGGCCCGTCTGCGAGATCCAGTTCAACGGTTTCGTCTTCCCCGCGTTCAACCAGATCACCACCCAGCTGGCGAAGCTCCGGGCCCGGTCCCACGGCAAGCTGTCGGTGCCCGTCGTCCTGCGCATCCCCAGCGGCGGCGGCATCGGTTCCGTGGAGCACCACTCCGAGAGCCCCGAGGTGCTGTTCGCCCACACCGCGGGTCTGCGGGTCGTGATGCCGAGTTCCGCGCACGACGCGTACTGGATGATCCAGCAGTCCATCGCCTCGGCCGACCCGGTCGTCTTCCTCGAACCCGAACGCCGGTACTGGGAGAAGGGCGACGTGGACGTCGACCTCGGCCCGGGTGAGGTCACCCCGCTGCACAAGGCGCGGGTCCTGCGCGCCGGGACCGACGCGACGCTCGTCTGCTACGGCCCCACGGTGAAGCTCGCCCTCGACGCGGCCACCGCCGCGGCCGAGGACGGCACCAGCCTCGAGGTCGTCGACCTGCGCTCGATCTCCCCGCTCGACGTCGACACGGTGGCGGAATCGGTGCGTCGCACCGGACGGCTCGTCGTCGTCACCGAGGCGCCGGTGTTCCACGGCCCGGGGGCCGAGGTCGCAGCCCGGATCCAGGAGTCGTGCTTCTACTCCCTCGAGGCGCCGGTCAAGCGGGTCGGCGGGTACCACCTGCCCTACCCCGCGGCCCGGATCGAGGAGCACTACCTGCCGAGCGTGGACCGCGTCCTCGACGCCGTCGAGCAGTCCCTCGCCGCCTGAACCTCCTGCACCCCGACTCCCAGAACTCCCAGAACTTCGAGACCCCCGAAGGACTCCGTTGAACCAGCGGTTCGCCTTGCCCGACGTCGGTGAAGGACTCACCGAGGCCGAGATCGTGATGTGGAAGGTCAAACCCGGTGACACCGTCGCCGTGAACGACGTCCTCCTCGAGATCGAGACCGCGAAGTCCCTCGTCGAACTGCCGAGCCCCTACGCCGGGGTGGTGGCGGAACTGCTGGTCGCCGAGGGTGACACCGTCGAGGTGGGTCGGGACATCGTCGTGGTCGACGACGGGACGGCGTCCGCGACGGCAGCGCCCGCGACGCCCGCCCCCGAGGCGACCGCTCCGGCGGCGGCCGGGGCGCAGGACAGCGGATCGGGGGCGACCCTCGTCGGCTACGGCACCCGGGAGACCGTGGGCCGGCGCCGCCGCGGCGCCGTCCCGAGTGTGGAAGCGCTTGCCCCGCAGGCGGTCCCGGCAGTTCCGGTGGCCCCAGTGACCCGCGACGTCGTCCCGCACGTCCTCGCGAAACCCCCGGTCCGCAAGCTGGCCCGCGACCTCGGCGTGCTGCTGGCCGACGCGACCCCGACGGGCCCCGGCGGCACGGTGACCCGGGCCGACGTCCTGGCGCTCGTCCCCACCGCACCCCCCGAACCCGAGCGACGGGTCGAGCAGCACGCCCGGGAACGGCACGTCCCGATCCGCGGCGTGCGCAAGGCGACCGCGGCCGCCATGGTGGAGAGCGCGTTCTCCGCCCCGCACGTCACGGTGTTCACGACCGTCGACGCGACCCGGACGATGAAGCTCGTCCAGCGGTTGAAGCTCGACCCCGAGTACGCCGGGATCAAGGTCTCGCCGCTGCTGCTCGTCGCGAAGGCCCTGATCGTCGCCGTGCAGCGCAACCCCGACATCAACTCGACCTGGGACGAGAAGAACCAGGTCATCGTGGTGAAGAACTACGTCAACCTCGGGATCGCCGTCGCGACGCCGCGGGGGTTGCTCGTCCCCAACATCAAGGACGCGGACGAACTGTCGCTCAAGGACCTCGCCGTGCGCCTCAACGGCCTCGCGGGGACGGCGCGGGAGGGCAAGGCCTCGCCGAAGGACCTCGCCGAGGGGACGATCACGATCAGCAACGTCGGGACGTTCGGCATCGACACCGGCACGCCGATCCTCAACCCGGGGGAGGCCGCCATCCTGGCGGTCGGCAAGATCCAGCAGCGGCCGTGGGTGCACAAGGGGAAGGTCAAACCCCGCTACCTCGCGACGCTCGGCCTCTCCTTCGACCACCGGATGCTCGATGGCGAGAGCGGTTCGCGGGCGCTCGCGGACATCGCCGCCATCCTCGAGGACCCGGCGCGGGCGCTCACCTGGAGTTGATCCGGCACCCCATCCGATGATCACTCCGAGTGAGGTCTTCTCACCGGGGTGTTCGGAGGTCTACCTTCGTCGCTCAGGGGAGCCTGTGAGGTTCCCGTGACCGAGGAGAAGTGCAATGGTGCAACGCCTCCGTTCTGCAGCAGTGTTCCTCGTGGCCGCCACCGCCTCGGTGGTCCTGGCCACCCCCGTCCACGCCGCGCCGGCCCCCGCGCCGGTGACGGTCGTCGCGACCGGTTTCGACGACCCGACGGGCCTGTCGAACTGGGCGGGGAAGTTCTACGTCTCCGAGAGCTCGACCGGTGAGATCAGCGGTTTCGCTCCCGGGACGCGTCCCTACACCCGGCTGAACAAGATCCCCGGACCGTCGGGGGTCGACCGGAAGTTCGACACGTTCTACTTCGTCACCGGCGAGGCGGGCACCCCCGGCGCGTCGACGCTGTACTCGACGGTCACCGGGAAGCCCCGGCACAGGATCGCCGACCTCGCGGCCTACGAACTGGCCAACAACCCCGACGGGCAGCAGCAGTTCGGGCCCGACGGGGCCCCGCTGGACGCCCTGAGCAACCCGTTCGCCGTCCTCGCCGGCCGTGGTTTCGACAACCGCGTCTTCGTCGCCGACGCCGGGGCGAACGCGGTGCTCGTGGCCGCCCCGGACGGGAAGGTGAGCACGTTCTTCGTGCCGCCGGTCGTCACGACGGGTGCCTGCAAGGGACGCCCCAACAACGACCCGCAGCACACCGGCTGCGACCCGGTCCCCACCGGTCTGGCGTGGGGCCCGGACGGGAACCTCTACGTCTCGACCCTCTCGGGAGAGGCACCCGGACAGGGCCGGGTCTACGTGCTCGATCCCTTCGGCGGGAAGGTCCTCGGGACCATCTCCGGGTTCAGCGCCCCGACGGGGGTGGCGGTCGGGGACTCCGGTGCGGTCTACGTCTCCGAACTCCTGGAGGGACTGCCCGCGGGCGACGGGCCGCCGCCGGCCGGTTTCGACCCGAGCACC
The DNA here is from genome assembly GCF_979255925.1 of Kineococcus sp. AC630. Classification (NCBI taxonomy): domain Bacteria; kingdom Bacillati; phylum Actinomycetota; class Actinomycetes; order Kineosporiales; family Kineosporiaceae; genus Kineococcus; species Kineococcus sp. AC630. The sequence goes on along the minus strand of NZ_CEEDMJ010000003.1, from coordinate 161,686 downwards.
GTCGGCCGGATCGTCCGCGTCGACCGCGCGGGTGTGCGCACCGCGGCGCAGGTGACGATGCCGCTGTCGCTGAAGGTCGTGGACGGTCAGCTCTACTCCACGGCGTGGAGCACGGCCGGGATCTTCGGGTTCGGCGCGCACCTCGGCCAGGTCGTCCGGGTGGACGGTTCGGCGTTCGTCCGCAGTTGAGGGGCTCCCGGTCAGCGTGCGGTGACGGAGAGCTTCACCGGGCCGCCGCTGACCGGGACGCTGTCCTGGTCGGCGTCCCAGCCGTAGTAGAGGCCGATGAGGTAGGTCGTGCCCTGCTGCAGGGTGACCGGGGTGTCGCAGTCCCACGGGTCGTCGTTGGTGACGAGCCGGGTCCCACCGTCGGGCAGCACCTCGAGGATCCCGGCCTGCTGCGCCCAGCTCCCGTGGGTGTCCGCGTCGGCCCAGCCGGTGGCGGGGGAGACGGAGATCGCCGGGGCCGGGCCCGTGACGGTCGCGCGGTAGCTGTACCAGACGGTGTTCCCCTGGGTCGGGGACCAGTTCGAGAGTTCGCAGTGCTCGTAGTCCTTCAGCGCCGGGCCGTCGGCGTCGGCGGCTGAGGTGTCGGCGGTGGTCGTGAACGGCAGCGCGGAGATGGGGTGCGCGTTCTCCAGCCGGTCGTTCGACGGCGCGGTCGCGGACGGTCCGGCGATCGTGACGTCGAAGTGGGAGCCACCGGCCGGGGCGCTGAAGTAGGCGACGACGTCGACGGGGCGGCTGGCGCGCGCCACCGTCCCGCCGGTGCAGGCGAGGACCGCGCCGCTCCAGTGGTCGATGACCGCGGTGCCCGTGCCGCTACCGGTGACCGTGGCGACGAGGGACCCACCGGCCTTCTTGCCGACGGCGAACCACTGCGGGGCGCTGAGGGCCCGGCCGTCGTTGCAGGCCGCGGCCACCGCGCGGTTCGCCCGGACCGTGCCGTGCCCGCCGGTGCCGGTGCCGTCCGCGCTGCCGCTCCCGCTGAACGGGAGGGTGCGCACGTTCGCCGCCGTCGAGCTCGAGGTGGCGGCCTGCGCCGGCGCCGCGGCGACGACGGCACCGGCGAGGGCGGCCCCGACGACGATTCCCGACCACCGCAGGCGGCCGGCGGCGACGGACGGACGTGCGTTCATGAGATCCCCCTGATTTGACCCTCTGTCACTCCCCAGGAGGAAGTTACGGCTTCAAGGTGATCGCTCGGGTACTTTCCGTGACATTGCTGCCGAAGATCATGGAAAGACGGCCCGGGCGCACCTCAGCGAGCGGACACCGAGACGTCGATCGGTCCGCCCGTGAGGGGGATCGAGTCGCTGTACTCGTCCCAGGTGTAGGCGACGCCGATCAGGTAGGTCTTGCCCTTGGTGAGCCGCACGGGGGTGTCGCAGTCCCAGGGGTCGTCGTTCGTGACGAGCCGGGTGCTGCCGTCGGTGCGCAGTTCGAGGATCCCCGTCCGCAGACCCACCCCGCCGTCGGTGTTGCCCGCGGTCCAGTTCGTCGACGGGGACACGGAGACGACGGGCGCCGGACCGGTCTTCGTCGGGCGGTACCGGTACCAGGCCGTGCCGGCCTTGACGGGGTTGATCGCCGAGAGCAGGCAGTGCTCGTAGTCGACCAGGTCGGGACCGTCCGCGTCGGCGAGGGAGGTGTCCACGCGGGACGTGAACGGCAGCGCCGGGATGGGCTGGGCGTCGATCACCTCGTCGTTGACCGGTGGCGCGGAGGCCGCCGGGACGATGGTCGTGACGAGGTCGAACGGGCTGTAGGGCGAGTAGCTGTAGGGCACGGTGGTGAAGCCCACCACGTCCACGGGACGGCTGGCCCGGGGCAGCGTCTGCCCCGTGCAGGCCAGCACCTCCCCGCTCCAGTGGTCGACGACGGCGGAGCCGGTGGGGAACTGGTCGATGCCGCGCGGGTACCAGACCCCGTCGACCACGACCCGCAGCGAACCGGTCGGCTGCTTCCCGAGGGTGTACCACTGCGGCGCGGAGATCGGGTTCCCGCCGTTGCAGGCCGCGCTCACGGCGGCGTTCGCCCGGACCGTCCCCCGACCGCCGTCCCCGTTGCCGTACTCGTCGCCGTGACCGGTGAAGGGCAGGGACCGCACCGTCTTCAGGGTGGGTCGGGCGCCCGCGTCCAGGGCGTTCGCGGAGGTGGCGAGCGCGGTCGTCGAGCCCGCGACGAGCGCGAGGGTGGCGAGGCCGTAGGCCGTGCGTCGCAGCACGGTGGCGGTGGCGGTGGCCCGTCCTCGGGCGGCGCCCGAGCGTCCGAGCGTCCGTACCGTCCCCGCGAGCACCGCCCGCCCGGAGCGCCGCTTCCGTCCGTGCGTCATCGTTGTGACCATCTGTTCTCCCTGGACGACGCTCAGTAGTATCCAGGGTAGAAACTACGCCGTCCGGGTGGAGCTCGCGCTAGTTCGTTCAGATTCCCCGTGCACCTGCCGACGGGCTCAGAGCGGCTGGATCCCGAAGGCGTCGGCCAGTTCCTGGATGCGCCGGGCGCGGCCGAGGCGCGGGAGGTCGGACCCGTCGCGGACGACCCCGCCGCTCTTCTCGAAGTTCTCGATGAAGTCGCGGGCCCAGGTGGCGTCGGAGACGTTGGGGCTCATGACCTCGTTGATGACGTTGGACTGCTCGGCGTCGAGGCAGAGCTTGCCCATCATCCCCATCGCGACCCCGACCGAGGAGGCCTCGCGCAGCTCGGGGTGGCCGCCGCCCGTGGTCGGGCCGTCGATCGGCCCGGGGAGCTTGCCGATCGCGCTGGCGATGACGAGACGGCTGCGGGGGTAGGCCATCGCGAGGTCCTCGGCGCTGGCGCCGGTGTCGCGGCGGTAGTCCCCGGAGCCGAAGGCGAGGCGGAAGGTCCCCCGGGCGCAGGCGATCTCGCGGGCCTCCTCGATGCCGAGGGCCGATTCGCACAGCGCGACGACGGGAGTCTGACCGCCCAGGGCGTGGTAGGTCGCCTCGACCTGCTCACCGGCCTCGGTCTTGGCCAGCATCACGCCCAGCAGGTTGGGGACACCCTTGAGGGCGTCGACGTCGTCGCGCCAGTGCGGCGTCGTCACGTCGTTGATCCGGACGAAGGCCTCTCCGCCGTCGCTCAGCCAGCGGACGGCGTCGTCCCGGGCGGAGTCCTTGTGGCTCGGGTCGACGGCGTCCTCGAGGTCGAGCACGACCTGGTCGGCCCGGGAGGCGGCGGCCACGTCGAACAGCTCGGTCCGGGTGGCGTTGACGAGCAACCACGTGCGCGCGTAGCGGGGCTCGACGATGTGCACCTTGCGTTCAGCGGTCATGGGCACCGACGGTAGCGCTGACGCGCCGCCCGGTCCGTCCCCACGCCCGTTCGAGTGGCCAGTCTCACGCCCAGGCGGCGAGGAGGTGCGTCGTGAGGGCGTCGAGGTCGGGGCCGCGGCCGGTGGTGAGGACGGAGTAGACGAGCGGACCGACCAGTTCGGCGACGTGGAGGTCGTCGGTGAGGCGGTCCCGTCCCAGGTGCGTGCCGACCCGTTCCAGGCAGGCCCGGGCGCTCGGGGCCAGGATGTCGGCGCGCGCGACGAGGTCGCGGACCCTCGTGTCGTGCTGCGTCTCCCCGAGCAGGACGCGGTAGCAGGCGCCGGCGTGGGAGTGCAGCAGGAACGCCTCCAGCAGCCGCAGGTACCCGTGCACCTCGCGGTGGGCGTCGGGTTGCGGGGCCGTCGCCAGTTCCTCGCGGGCGTCGTCCACGCAGGCCTCGAGGAGGATCTCGGCCGTCGTCGACCACCACCGGTACACCGTCTGGCGCCCGACGCCCGCCCGTTCGGCGATCCCCTTCATCGTCACCCCGGCGTAGCCGACCTCGACGAGGAGGTCGTCGACGGCGCGCAGGACGGCGTGGCGCGCGGACTCGCTGCGGGGGCGGCCGACGGGTCCGGTGGTCATCCCCCGACCATACCGGTACACCGTGTCTCGGAACGGTGGTAGTTTGCCGAGGCACTGACCCACCGTCGAGAGGAGGGCCCGCCGTGTGCGCCGGCTGCGGAAACCCCACCCACGTCCCGGAACCCGTCGCCGCCGGGCCCTCGCCCGTCCGGCGGTTCGCCGCCCTGCGCAACCGGGACTGCGGCCCCTACCTCGTCGGCGGGATGCTGTCGATGATGGCCGACAACGTCGAGCACGTCATCACCTACTGGGTGCTCTGGCAGCAGTTCCACTCCCCGGCGCTGACGGGTTTCCAGGTCATCAGCCACTGGACGCCGTTCCTGCTGCTCTCGGTGTGGTTCGGTGGACTGGCCGACCGCTACGACTGCCGGCGGGTGATCCAGGTCGCCCAGCTGCTGTTCATGGCCGTCTCGATCTCCTGGGGCGTCCTGTTCGTGACCGACCACCTCAGCATTCCCGCCGCCTGCGTCCTGCTGGTGCTGCACGGGACGGCGGGTTCGCTCTGGCGACCGGCGGAGCAGATGATGCTGCAGGACTTCGTCGGGCGCGACGAACTCCCCAGCGCCGTGCGGATGAACTCGACGTTCCAGGGGCTCGGTGTGCTGCTGGGCCCGGTCGCAGGGTCGGCGCTGCTCGTCGGGTTCGGACCCGAGACGGGGATCTTCGTCAACGCCCTGGTCTACCTGCCGCTCACGGTCTTCCTGCTGCGCACGAGGTTCACCGGCCACACCCGTTCGGGGATCGTCGCCCGCGAACGCATCGGTGCGCTCGGTGCCCTGCGCTCGGCCCGGCAGGTGATGCGCGACCCGGAGATCGCCGGCGCGATCGCCGTCGCCGGCCTGACCTCGCTGTTCATCGGCTCCGCGCTGCAGACGGTCATGCCCGAGTTCGCCGAGCAGTTCGGGACGGGAACCGCGGACACCGCCTACGGGGTGCTGCTGTTCGCCAACGGCCTCGGTGGGGTCGTGGGCGGGATCGTCCTGGAGGCCACCGGCTGGGTCCGCCCCAACCTCGCGGCGGCCGTCGTCTCGACGTTCCTGTTCGGTGCTGCCGTCGCGGCGTTCGCGGTCAGCGGGAACCTCCCGCTCGCCGTGGGGGTCCTGGTCGTCGGCGGCCTGGCCAACATCGTGTCGGTCTCGGTGACCCAGACGATCGTCCAGCTCAAGGCCGATCCGGCGGTGCGGGGCCGGACCATCGGCGTCTACTCGATGGCGTCGGGTGGGTTGCGGGTCGGGGGCGGTTTCACCGTCGGACTGCTCGGCGCGGTCGTCGGCGTGCACACCTCGGTGTTCGCCAGCGGGGCGGCGCTCGCCCTCGGGGCGGTGGCCGCCGGTCTCCTGGTGGCGCGGAGCCGGCGGCCGGTGGTCAACGCCGGCTGAGGACGCGGCGGCGGGCGGCGACGAGGTCGGTGACGGCCTGCTCCTGCGAGGTGGTGCGCAGTTCGCCGTCCTCGACGACGACCCGGCCCTCCACGGTCGACAACGCCAACGGCGGGGTCGGGCCGATGACGAGCGCGACGACGGCGTCGTCGAGGTCGGCGTGACCGAGGCCGCGCAGGTCCCAGAGAGCGAGGTCGGCGCGCTTGCCGACCTCGAGGGAACCGATCTCCTCCTGCCGTCCGAGGCAGGTGGCGCCCCCGATCGTGGCGGCGCGCAACGCGTCCCGGGCGCTCATGGTGTCGGGACCGCCGCGCAGGCGGGCGGTGTAGACCATCTGGCGCAACTCGTCGGCGAGGCTGCCCTGCTCGCTGGACGCGGCGCCGTCGACGCCCAGGCCGACGGTCACCCCGGCGGCGAGGAGGTCGCGGGTGCGGGCCATCCCCGCGCCGAGACGGGCGTTGGAACTCGGGCAGTGCGCCACCGAACTCCCCGTCCGGGCCAGCGTCGCGATGTCGGAGTCGGAGAGGTGGACGCAGTGCGCGAGCCAGACGTCCGGCCCGAGCCACCCGAGGTCCTCGAGCACCTCGACCGGGCGGGCGCCGAAGGTGCGGGCGCAGAACTCCTCCTCGTCGTCGGTCTCGGCGAGGTGCGTGTGCCGGCGGATGCCGAGTTCCGCCGCCTGCGCGGCCGTCTGCCGCAGCAGGTCCGGGGTGACCGAGAACGGCGAGCACGGAGCCGCCCCGATGCGGACCATCGATCCCGCCGAGGTGTCGTGGTGGCGCGCCACCGCGTCGGCCGTCGCGGTCAGCACGGTGTCGATCGTCTCGACGACGGAGTCGGGCGGCAGACCGCCGGCGGAGTTCCCCAGGTCCATCGACCCGCGGGTGGGGGAGAAGCGCAGCCCCACCGTGCGGGCGGCCTCGATGCTCGCGGCGAGCTGGTCGCCGCCGTCGTGGGGGTGCAGGTAGTGGTGGTCCATCGACGTGGTGCAGCCGGTGAGGGCCAACCGCGCGAGGCCGGCACGCGCTGCGGCCTCGACGTCGGTCGCGTCCAGGCGCGCCCAGATCGGGTAGAGCGTCGTGAGCCAGTCGAAGAGCCCGCTGTCGACGGCGAAACCCCGTGTCGCCCACTGGTAGAGGTGGTGGTGGGTGTTGACGAAGCCCGGGGTCACGAGGTGGCCCCGGGCGTCCACGACGCGGTCGGCGGTCGTCCCGACCGGAGGCTCACCCGCACCGACCTCGGCGATCACCCCGTCGCGGACGAGGACGTACCCCTGGGGGTGTTCGGTCCCGGCGGCGTCCACCGTCACGACGGCGGCCCCGGTGATGAGCAGGCTCGGCATGGTGCCGATCCTGCCCCACCGGGGCTGTGTCGTCTCAGCCCACCGGGGCTGCGGCGTGGACGGAGGTCAGCGGCGACGCGGCGCCCGGTTCTCCGAACCGATCAGCCAGGCCTGCTTCTCCAGGCCGAGGATGAAACCGTGCAGCAGGTCGGCGGTCGAGGGGTCCTCGGCGTCGATCGGGTCGTGCACGCGGCGGATGGTGTCGATGGTGCGTCGCGTCATCGCGACGATGGCCTCGACGGCGGCGGAGGTGGAGATCTCGTCGGCGCCGAAGTCGCCGATGCTGGTGGTGCTCGCGACGGTGCCCGGGCGGGCGTCGGGGATGCCGCCGACGGCGCGCATGCGCTCGGCTGCGTCGTCCGCGTAGGTGCGGGCGGCGTCGATCAGCTCGTCGAGCTGCAGGTGCAGGTCGCGGAAGTTCGCGCCGACGATGTTCCAGTGGGCCTGCTTGCCCTGCAGGTGCAGTGCCGTGAGGTCGACGAGGACCTCCTGCAGGCCGCTGTTCAGACGCGAGCTGGCGTTGAAGCCCGCGACCTTCTCCTGGGTGAGGCCGGCGGTCTTGACGTCGTCGAGGGTGGTCACGGTGTCCTCCTGGGTTTCGGTGGGGTCAGCGGGTCGGGCGGGTCAGCGTGGTGGGAGCGCAGTTCACGCACAACCCCCACCAGGTGATGTCGGCGTGCTCGACGACCGGGAAGTCCGGGGTCGACGCCGGGGTCAGGCAGGCGGCTCGCCCCGTCGCGCAGGCGACGTCGGAGACGGCACCGCACTCGCGGCAGACGATGTGGTGGTGGTTGTCGTCCACCTCCGTCTCGTAGCGCGGGGCGGATCCGACGGGCTGGATGCTGCGGAGGACTCCCGTGCGGGTCAGGTCCTCCAGCACGTTGTGGAGGCTCTGGCGGGACATGCCGGCTCCCGCCTCCCCGAGCAGTTCCGCGACACCCGCGGCGGTCTGGTGCGGGTGGTCCTCCAGGACCTGCAGGACGGCGCGACGGGGTGCGGTGCTGCGCAGTCCTGCGGTGCGCAGCAGCTCCTCGGTCGCGGTGTCGTCCAGCGGGCTCACGACGACGAACCTACCTCTTCTTTTGCTTTTGTCAAAATAAGGTGAGCCTACGCATGGCAAGGGAAGGCTGTCTTCCGTGACGACGGGGAACGCAGGACGGCCCCGGAACGCGGGTGCGTTCCGGGGCCGTCCTGCGTCGGGTCGGCGTGTCAGGTCAGCGCGTCAGCTCTGCGCACCCAGCTGTTCGCGCGCCGGCTCGGCTGCCTCCTCGGGGGCACCCGCGTGGCGACCCCGGGGAGCCGAGGCCTCCTCGCCGAGGGCGGCCTCGATCGAGGACTCGTCGAGTCCGAGTTCGCGGAGGTTCTCCACGGCGGTGTCGAACGCGGCCTCGCGGCGTCCCGCCTCGAGAGCGAGTTCCTCCATGGCGAGCTGCGCGGCCTTCGCCTGCTGCACACCGCTGCGGATGCGTTCGGCCAGTTCTCCCGGTGCCATCCCGTCCACGGCAGCGACCGTACCGGCGGAGGAGGGAGAGCCGCCAGTGGACGGCGCCTTCCCCTGCGCGGTGAGGGCCATCGCCTCGGTGGGGGCGCCGGCTGCCTCGACGGGGGCCGCGGCGGCACCCTCCGGGCCGGGGCCGGCCGGAGCCGCACCGGGTGCGCCCCGCAGCGGGAGCGCCGGCAGGAAGAGCACGGTGATGAAGCCGAGCAGCATGACGCACGCCGCGACGAGGTAGATGAGGCTCGTCGAGTCGGTGAAACCGACCTTGAACGGGTGGGTCACCGCGTCGGGCAGCGTCGAGAGGATCGACGTGTTGTCCGTCGCCTTGGCCAGCGTCGCCTGCAGTCCGGGCTGGTCGAGCTTCGCCTGCGCGAGCCCGGCCTGGAAGGCCGGCGTCGGGCCGGCCTTGGCGTACTCGTCGGCGATGTGGCCGCCGAGCGAGGAGAACAGGATCGACAGGAACACCGCGGTACCGAGGGTCCCGCCCATCTGGCGGAAGAACGTCACGGAACTCGTGGCGACACCGATCTCCGTGCGGGCGGCGGCGTTCTGCACGGCCAGGATGATCGGCTGCATGTTGCCGCCGAGGCCCCAGCCCATGAGCAGCATGCAGATCATGGTCTGCCAGATCGGGGTGTCCGCGTTGACGCGGGAGAACCCGAACAGCGCGATGACCATGAGGCCCGTGCCGATGACCGGCAGGAACTTGTACTTCCCGGTCCGGGCGATGACCTTCCCGGAGATCATGCTGGCCGACATGATGCCCAGGACGATCGGCAGCATCTGCAGACCGCCCTCCGTCGGCGTGGAGCCCTTGACGACCTGCAGGTACTGCGGCAGGACGGCGAAACCACCGAACATGCCCATGCCGAGGATCAGGCTGCTGAGGCTGCCCACGAAGAACGTGCGACCGCGGAACATGCGCAGCGGGAGCAGCGCCTCCTCGCCGTAGGCGCGTTCGGCGAGGATGAAACCGATGAGACCGACGAGGCCGACGGCGTAGCAGGCGATGGAACCGGCGCTGAACCAGCCCCAGGTGCGGCCCTGCTCGGCCACGAGCAGCAGCGGCACGAGGCACATGATCAGGGTGAGCGCACCCGGCCAGTCGATGCGGTGCTTGGTGGAACGCTTGGGCAGCTTGAGGTTCTTCAGGACCACGGTCAGGGCCAGGGCGCCCAGCGGTACGTTGATCCAGAAGATCCAGCGCCATCCGGTGAGGCCGAGGATCGTCGACTGACCGGAGAGGAAACCGCCGGCGATGGGGCCCAGCACGCTCGAGGTGCCGAAGACCATCATGAAGTAGGCCTGGTAGCGCGCACGCTCACGGGCCGGGACGATGTCGGCGATGATCGTCAGCGCCAGCGACATCAGACCGCCGGCGCCGAGACCCTGCAGGGCGCGGAACCCGGCGAGCTCGTACATCGAGGTCGAGATGCCGCAGAGCGCGGAACCCACGACGAAGATGACGATGGCGGCGATGAAGAACGGCCGCCGTCCGTACATGTCCGACAACTTGCCGTAGAGCGGCGTGGAGATCGTCGACGTGATGAGGAACGCCGTCGTGGCCCAGGCCTGCAGCGAGAACCCGTCGAGATCGTCGGCGATGGTGCGGATCGCGGTCGAGACGATCGTCTGGTCGAGCGCACCGAGGAACATGCCCAGCAGCAACCCGTAGAGGATCGCCAGGATCTGCCGGTGCGTCAGCACGGGCATCTCCGGAGCCGAGGGGGAGTGCGCCGGTGACGAACCGGCGGTCGTGTTGCTCATGCGTTCTCCTGGGCGGCGGGGGTGGAGGTGGGGCGGAGGCATTCGGGGTGGGCCCCTTCGAGGCCGTCCACGAACCGGGCGAGCAGGCTGGTGAACACCGTGAGCTCGTGGGCGTCGAAACCGTCGACGGCCGCCGCGAGCTGTTCGTGGCGGCGCTGCTTCATGGTCACGACGACGTCGTGGCCGGCGTCGGTGACCGCGAGCAGGCTGGCGCGACGGTCGTCGGGGTCGGGGAGCTTGCGGAGCAGGTCGCGCTTGACCAGCTCGCCGGTCTGGCGGCTCGTCGTGGACGGGTCCGTGCCGAGGCGTTCGGCGAGGGCGCTGACCCGCAGGGGTCCGGCGTCGGCGAGCACGAAGAGGACGACGTGCATGGCACGTTCCACCTCCGACTGCCCGCGCGCCATCCGGGCCTTGAGGGAGTGCAGGGCACGCACCTGGCGGCTGACCTCGTCGGAGAGCGCGGCGAGCTGCTGCTCGTGCGTGGGCACCGGCGTCGCGGGGGTCGGCTGCGCCGCGGTGCGGGGAGGCTCGGTGGTCGTGGTCACCGCCGTGCGCTCCGGGTGGGAGAGGTCATGCGTGGACTCCAGGGAGGTGGGCTGACGTTGCCGGTGCGTCCCGCCGCTCACCGGGTGTAACGGTGAGTGCGGGCGGGACGAAGTACCACCCGGGAGATGACCGCCCAGACGGTGTCTGTGAGGTCATCGGACGCGGTGGTCGGATCCTTGACTGCTACATGCAACTACAAACAAGTTACCAGCCGCAAGCACGTATCGGGGGGTACAGCGTGGTGATGGATCAACAGGCCCGGTCCGGGTCCTCGCGCGGGCTCCCGCACGCACCGACGCGACGGACTACGCCGTTCGAGCGACGCTGCGCTACGGTGCTTTGTAACCCTACGTATCGGGAGAGTCACGGAGTGTCGTTCACGGACTGGTCGCACGAGACGACGCTGGCGCCCGTCCCGATGTCCTCGCGCGCGGCCCGGCACTTCGTCGCCGACTGGTGCATCGCCGAGGGGATCTTCGGGGACGTCGTCGACACGCTGCTGCTGCTGACCGCGGAACTCGTCACCAACGCCGTCCTGCACGGCCGCAGCGAGGTCGTCCTGCGCGTCGGGCACGCCGGGTCGCACGTCCGCGTCGGCGTCGGCGACGAGAACACCCGTCTCCCGCAGCGCCGCGACGTCGACCCCGAAGCCCTCAACGGCCGCGGCATGGCCCTGGTCGAAGCGCTCTCCGACGCCCACGGCGTCGACGTCGAGAGCTACGGCAAGACCGTCTGGTTCGACGTCGCGACCGCTGTCGCCCCCGTCCGCGCCAGCGCCTGACCCTCCGGGCCCTCCTGGCGAGCCACCCGTCGGCCGGTGTGACCGAGGACGCCCCGGACGGGGCGGCGATCCCCAGGGTGACGACCTACCCTGGCCACGTGGCCGCACCTACCCGCCCGGCCCGCAGCGCAACCCCGATCACCGGCGCCCTGCTGACCTCGGCAGCCGTCCTCCTCGCCGCGCTCGCGGTCCTGCTCACCGCCCTCGCCCTCGGCGGCGGACTCGCCGTCCCCGCCCTCGGTGACCCGGGAGCCCTCGTCCGCTACGGGCTGCCGATCGCGCGCACCGTCCACGACCTGTCCGCGGCGCTCGCCGTCGGCGGGTTCGCGGTGGCGACGTTCCTGCTCCCCCAACCCAGCGACGCCTTCACCCGCGCCGTGCGGATCGGCGGGGTCGCCGCCGGGGTGTGGGCCGTGGCCGCGCTCCTCGTCCTGGTCCTCACGGCCATGGACATCATCGGCGCGGCCCCCGGGGGCTCGGACTTCGGCGCGCAGTTCGCGCAGTTCGCCCAGTCGATCGACCTCGGACGCGCCCTGCTGGTCACGACCGTCCTCGCCGCCGTCGCCGCGACGATCGGAGCCGCCGCGACCGGGCCCACCGGCGCCGCCTGGGGGACGGCGGTGAGCGTGATCGCGCTCCTCCCGCTCTCCCTGTCCGGGCACGCGTCGGGGTCGTCCTCGCACGAGACCGCCGTCAGCTCACTGGCCATGCACCTCATCGGCGTGACCCTCTGGGTGGGGGGACTGGGGGCCGTGCTCCTCGTCGCACCCCTGACCGGTCGTTCCGCCGGGCCCGCGAAGGGGCGCCGTGCCGTCGACCTGACCACCCTCGCCACCCGGTACTCCACCGTCGCCCTGTGGTGCTTCGCGGCCGTCGCCCTGTCCGGGGTCCTCAACGCCTCCGTCCGCCTCGGCGGCTGGTCCGGACTGGACTCGGCCTACGGCGCGCTCGTCGTCGGCAAGGTCGTCGCCCTCGTCGGGCTCGGCGCGTTCGGGGTCTGGCACCGCCGCCGCACGATCCCGCTGCTCGCCGAGCGGCCCCGGGCCTTCCTCCGCATCGCCGCCGGCGAACTCGTCCTGATGGGCGCCGCGACGGGCCTCGGCGTCGCGCTGAGCCGCAGCCCCACCCCCGTCCCGGACAGCGACCCCAGCTCCTCGGCGGCCGCGACGCTGCTCGGTGAACCGGTCCCGCCGGCGTTCACCATCGTGCGCTGGTTCACCCGGACCAGCCCGGACCTGCTGTGGCTGACCATCGGCAGCCTGCTGCTGGTCGGCTACCTCGTCGGGGTCCGACGGCTGCGCCGGCGCGGCGACGGCTGGCCCGTGGGCCGGACGATCTGGTGGGTCATCGGCTGCCTCGCGCTGCTCTTCGTCACCAACGGGGGCCCGGCCGCCTACGGCCGGATCAGCTTCAGCACGCACATGATGCAGCACATGCTGCTGACGATGGCGGTGCCGCCGATGCTCGTCCTCGGAGCCCCCGTCACGCTCGCGATGCGGGTGCTGCCCGCCCGTCGCGACCACTCCCGCGGCGCACGCGAGTGGCTGCTCGTGGTCGTCCACTCGCGCTACTTCGCGATCCTGGGGCACCCGCTGGTGGCGGCCGTGCTCTTCGCCGGGTCGATCATCGTCTTCTACTTCTCGCCGCTCTTCGAGCTCGCGCTGCGCACCCACGTCGGGCACGAGCTGATGATGGTGCACTTCCTGAGCACGGGGTACCTCTTCGCCTCCGTGCTCATCGGCGTCGACCCCGGCCCGCAGCGGCCCGCGTACCCGCTGCGGCTCATCCTGCTGCTGGCGACCATGGCCTTCCACGCCTTCTTCGGCGTCTCGCTGATGGTGGGCACGACGCTGCTCGCACCGGAATGGTTCGCCCACATCACCCCGACCGCGAACCTGCTCGCCAAGCAGCAGGAGGGCGGCGACATCGCCTGGGGCATCGGCGAGTTCCCGACCCTGCTGCTGGTGCTCGGGGTGGCCATCGGCTGGTCCCGCTCGGACACCCGCGAGAACCGCCGCAGCGACCGCAAGGCCGCCCGAGACGGTGACGCCGAGCTCAACGACTACAACGCGATGCTGCAGCGCCTCGCCGACCGGAAGGAACCGCACTCCTGAGGGACCCCGCCGTGACGGGAGTCACGACGGGTGCCCGATGATGGAACCTCGACGTCGTCGCCAGGAAAGGACCAGCGCAGCCATGGCTGAGCCCATCGACAGTCCCGCGCGTCGTGAGCCGATCGACTTCACCGTCGAGGCGCTCGGACCGCGCACCGTCGACTCCCCGCTCGCCCCCCGCCTCCAGGCCCGGCGCACGACGCACCACTACATCGAGGAGACCGACCGCGTCCTCTTCGACGACACCCTCTCCAAGGTGTCCCGTCGCGACGGGGACCTCGAGGACCTGCCCAGCCTCGAACCCACCGGGCCGCGGAAGAAGATCTTCTTCGACCCCTCCAAGACCCGCGTCGGGATCGTCACCTGCGGTGGGCTCTGCCCGGGCATCAACAACGTCATCCGCGGCCTGGTCTCCGAACTCACCACCCACTACGGCGTCCGCCGGATCCACGGGTTCAAGAACGGCTACCAGGGCTTCATCCCCCGCTACGGCCACGACGTCGTCGACCTGACGCCCGAGTCGGTGGGCAACATCGACGGCGAGGGCGGCACGATCCTCGGGACCTCCCGCGGCCAGCAGGACGCCGTCGAGGTCGTCGACTGCCTCGAGCGCATGGGCATCTCGATCCTCTTCGTCATCGGCGGCGACGGCACCATGCGCGGCGCCCAGAAGATCTCCGCCGAGATCAAGGAACGCGACCTCAAGATCGCGATCGTCGGCATCCCGAAGACGATCGACAACGACATCCCCTTCATCGACCAGAGCTTCGGCTTCCAGTCGGCCTTCAGCGAGGCCACCCGGTCGATCCGCTCGGCGAAGGTCGAGGCGCGGACGGCGCCCAACGGCGTCAGCATCGTCAAGCTCATGGGGCGCCACTCGGGCTTCATCGCCTGCTACGCCGCCCTCGCCCAGAACGACGCCGACTTCGTGCTGATCCCCGAGGTGCCGTTCAGCCTCGAGGGCCCCGGCGGGTTCCTCGAGAAGCTCCGCGAGAAGGTCGCGACCCAGGGCCACGCCCTCGTCGTCGCCGCGGAGGGTGCCGGGCAGGAGCTCTTCGACGACGACGGCCTCAAGGACGCGTCGGGCAACAAGAAGCTCCAGGACGTCGGCCGACTGCTGCGCCAGGCCATCACCGACGACTTCGCCAAGCACGACCTCGAGCTCAACATGCGCTACATCGACCCGAGCTACGTCATCCGCAGCGTCCCCGCGAACCCCTACGACAGCGTCTACTGCATCCGCCTCGCGCACGCCGCGGTCCACGCCGCGATGGCCGGCCGGACGAACATGGTGGTCGGCCGCTGGCGCCGGCGTTTCGTGCACATCCCGATCGCCCTCGCCGTCTCGGCCCGCAACCAGGTCGACCCGCACGGCGACCTGTGGTGGTCGGTGCTGGAGGCGACGGGTCAGCCGTGGTCCTTCGGTGAGTTCGCCGCCGAGCACGTCAGCGCCTTCGGCGGCCAGTGACCGCACCCCGGTCCCGGGCGGGGTCGGGGTGTCCTACTTCGCCTCCGACCACCGCCTGACGATCGAGACGTCGGCGACGAAGCGCACCCCGCTGCCCGCCGACCAGCGGGCGGCGGTCTGGTCCAGGGCGGCGGTCAGGAGCTCCGCGGCCTGCTGGGCCTCGGCCTCCGGGACGTGCAGCAGCAGTTCGTCGTGCAGGCACAGCACGATCCCTCCCCCGGTGCCGGACAACCCGGCCCGGACCGTCGCCGCCCACGCCTTGAACAGTTCCGCGGCGGCACCCTGGACGACGGCGTTGCGGGCGAACCGCCCCCGGGCGGCGATCGCGGCCCCCGCGTCGCCGCCGTCGGCGATCTCGTACATCCGCACCCGCCGCCCGCCGTAGGTCCTGACGTCCTGCCCCTGGCGGCCGGCCTCCTCCGCCGCGCGCAGGTAACCCAGCGCGCTCGGGTAGGCGCGGTCCATCCGCTTCAGGGCCTCGCCCGCGGCCCCGGAGGTCTGCCCGTACATCGCGGCCAGGACGGCGACCTTGGCCGTGGGGCGGTCCACGGCGAGCGCGGTGGCGACGGGGGCGTAGAGGTCGTCGGCCTGCGTCGCGGCGACGAAGCCCGGGTCGTGCGAGACGGCCGCGAGGACCCGGGGTTCCACCTGCCCGAGGTCCGCCCGGACGAGGACGTGTCCCCGCTCGGCCGCGACGGCGGGGCGGAGTTCCGCCGGCAGGTTGTGCAGACCGGCCTGTGCCGTCATCCGCCCGGCCGCCGCGTCGGCCGAGGACCACTCGCCCCGCAACCGGCCGTCCGGGCCGACGTGCTCGTCCAGCCAGCGGTAGCCGTACGTCGTCGCCAGCCGCTCGCCCTTGCGCCAGGACAGGAGGGCCGCGATCCCCGGGTGCGCGTCACGCAGCCGTTCCAGGCGCCAGGCCCGGGTGTCGCTCACGTCGAAGCCCAGACCGCGCAGCCCCGACAGCACCTGGGCGGGGTTGCGCAGGTCGATCTCCCCGAGGTGTTCGCGGACCGGTGCGTCGCGCAGGGCGCGCAACCGCTGCTCGTCACCCGGGGAGGAGGGACGTGGACCCACGGCGTCCGCGACGATCGCCTCGGCGGTGCTCCGGTCCAGCGGCAACCCGGTCCGCGACAGTTCCACGGCCAGCACGGCCGACGCCGACTCCGCGAACCCCGTCTGGACCGCCAGGGGTGGCCCACCGGGGGTGACCCGCCCGTCGGGCAGGGTGGCGAGGACCCGGGACTGCGCTGACGCGACGGCCAGCGCCAGCTCGGCCCAGCGCGCGGCCCGTTCCAGCCGCAGCGGCAGGTCGACGTCGAAGGCCGACCCCTCGGCCCAGGTGGGCGACACCTGGCCGTCCTCGCGGACGGGTTCGTCGTCGGCTCCCGCCCCGTCGAGGTCGAGGAGACCGGTGCCGTGGGCGGCGAGGGGCCGCCGCGAGGGTGGTGGGGGAGCGGGACGGTCGTGCGCGCCCGCCCAGACGGCGCCCGCGTCCTCGCGCGAGCCGCCGAACGCCAGCCGGTGCACCGCGGCGAGGTCGTGGCACCGGGCCAGGTGCACGGGAGCGACCCGGCCCAGCGCGGCGGACGCCGACCACCAGGTCCAGCGGGGTGCGAACTCCGCCTCCAGCACGCGCAGCAGGTCGGCGGGCTCGGTGGTGGCCACGGCCCAGCGGTGGCCGCCCGCGGCCAGCCCGAGACCGCCGGGCACGACGACGAGTCCCAGCTCCGGCACCCGGCCCAGAGCGCGAAGGTCAGTCGTCACGTCCACCCGGACAGTCTGTCCGTCCCCTCCGACACCGCCGGAGGGGGCGGGGGTCAGGGTTTCGGCGCCGCCAGCTCCAGCGCGATCCCGTCGGGGTCGCGGAACTCCAGCAGGAACATCGACCCGATGTCCTTCACCTCACCGTGCGGCGCGCCGAGGGAGTCGAGCACCTCGACCGCCGCGTCGAGGTCGGCCCGGGAGGCCACCGACAGCGACAGGTGGTCCAGTCCGACCCGGTCCGGGGAGAACCCATCGGTCCCGGGGGCGACGGGACGCAACCCGAAGAGCCCGCTCGGGGAGCTGTAGATGATCCCGCCGAAGAGGAACCAGAGCTGCTCGCGGGTCGCCTCGTCGGCGTCCGCGGGCATCTCCACCGCGACGTCCCAGCCGAAGAGGGTGTCGTAGAAGTGCCGCGACGCGGCGAGGTCGCGGACGGTGAGGCGGAGGTGGCTGATGCCGGTGGTGGTGATGGTCACGCGCGAACTGTCGCACCGTCGGAGCCGCCCGGCAGTTCGGACCGGCGGGGGAGTAGGACTGTCGTCGTGCCCCGTGCCACCGATCCCGTCACCGGTCCTGCCGCCGGACCCTTCGCCGACCTCGACGCCTTCCTCGCCCTGCCCCGCCTCAGCGGGCTGACCCTCTCCCCGGACGGCTCGCGGCTGGTGACGACGGTCGCCACGCTCGACCGCGAACGCACCCGGTGGCGCGGGGCGCTCTGGGAGGTCGATCCCACGGGAGGGCGACCGGCCCACCGGTTGACCCGCGGTTCCGCCGCGGAGGGGTCACCGGCGTTCGTCGCCGACGGCACGTTGCTGTTCACCTCCGCACGCCCGGATCCGGACGCCGAGTCGAAGGACGACGCCCCGGCGGCGTTGTGGGCCCTGCCGGTCAGCGGAGAGGCCCGGGCCGTCGGGTCGCGCCCGGGAGGCGTCGCGACCCCGCTCACCGCCCGCCGGGGGGACCGCGTGGTGGTCACGTCGTCGACGCTGCCGGGGTCCGACGACGCGACCGAGGGTCCGACGTCGGACGCCGCCCGGCGCACGGCCCGCAAGGACGCCGGCGTCAACGCCATCCTGCACGCGGGCTACCCCGTGCGGTACTGGGACAGCGACCTCGGACCGGACGAACCGCGCTACCTCGTGGCCGACGTCCCGTCTGAACCCTCTGCGGGAGAACGGGATTCGTGCCGTTGGCAGGACCTCACGCCGACGCCGGGACGCCGCTACGACGAGGCCTCGGCCGCGCTGACCCCCGACGGCCGGGAACTCCTCACCACCGAGACGGTGTTCAGCGGGCACGGGGCGCAGCACGTCCGCGTCGTGGCGATCGCCACCGACGACGGTTCCGTCCGCGTCGTCGCCGAGGACCCCGAACGGGAGTTCGGTGCGCTGTCGGTGTCCCCGGACGGTCGCTGGGTCGCCGCGGTCGCGGAGTCCGTCTCGACGCCGACGCTGCCGCCCCGCCTGCGGCTGGTCGTCGTGCCCGTCGACGGTTCGGCCCCGGCCCGTGACGTCGTCGCCGACTGGGACGTGTGGGGTGCCGCGCCGCAGTGGGGGCCGGGCTCCGACGAACTCTTCCTCGCCGTGGACGACCACGGCGCCGCACCGGTGTTCCGGGTGGCGCTCGCCGACGGGTCCAGGACCCGGCTGAGCGGTGACGCGGGCGCCTACGGGTCGTTGCAGGTCTCCCCCGACGGCGCGCACGTCTTCGCGGTGCGCTCCGCCGTCGACGCCCCGCCCGCGGTCGTGCGCCTCGACGCGCGGGTGGCCGGTCAGGAACCGGTCGTCCTCCGCGGGCCGACCACGGTGCCCGACCTGCCCGGATCGCTCACCGAGGTCACCGCGACCGCGCTCGACGGCAGCCCGCTGCGGGCGTGGCTCGCGCTCCCGGCCGGGGCCAGCGACGCCGCACCGGCGCCGTTGCTGCTGTGGATCCACGGCGGTCCGCTCGGGTCGTGGAACGCGTGGTCGTGGCGGTGGAACCCGTGGCTGGCCGTCGCCCGCGGGTACGCGGTCCTGCTGCCCGACCCCGGGTTGTCGACGGGCTACGGCGCGGAGTTCCTGGCCCGCGGGTGGGGAGCCTGGGGTGATCAGCCCTACACCGACCTGATGGCGGTGACGGACGCGGCGCTGGAGCGTCCCGACCTCGACGCCGCCCGGACGGCCGCGATGGGCGGGTCCTTCGGCGGCTACATGGCGAACTGGATCGCCGGTCACACCGACCGGTTCCGCGCGATCGTCACCCACGCCAGCCTGTTCGCGCTCGACCAGTTCGGGCCGACCACGGACGCGGCCTGGTACTGGTCGCGGGAGATGACGCAGCAGATGCAGGCGGCCAACGACCCCGCCGCGCACGCCGCGAAGATCGTGACGCCGATGCTCGTCATCCACGGGGACAAGGACTACCGCGTCCCCATCGGCGAGGGGCTGCGGTTGTGGTGGACGCTGAACCAGCAGGGGAGCGGCGACCCGGCCGAGCTGCCGCACCGGTTCCTCTACTTCCCCGACGAGAACCACTGGGTGCTCACCCCGGGCCACACGGCGCTCTGGTACGAGACGGTGTTCGCGTTCCTCGCGACCCACGTGCACGGGGTGCCGTTCCGGACGCCGGAGCTGTTGCGCTGAGGTCTCCTCGAACCGCCCACCTCCCCATCCGTGATCTTGCTGGGTTTCCCAGCAAGATCACGGGTGGGGTTCCCGGATGCGGGGCCGGGGCGCGCGACCTACCGTTCCGGGGCCAGCTCTCGTGAACTCCCCGCAGGAGGACCAGTGCCCGTCTCCGCCAGTGGAACCATCGACCTCGGCGGCAAGACCGTCCACCGACTCGGCTACGGCGCCATGCGCATCACCGGCCCCGGTGTCTGGGGTCCGCCGAAGGACCACGACGAAGCCGTCCGTGTCCTGCGCCGGGCCGTCGAACTCGGCGTCACCTTCATCGACACCGCCGACTCCTACGGCCCCTACTACTCCGAGGACCTCATCAAGGAGGCCCTCCACGACGGTTCGGGGTACGGCGACGTCGTCATCGCCACCAAGGGCGGTCTGACCCGTTCCGGCCCCGACGTCTGGCCGCCGCTCGGTCGCCCCGAGTACCTGCGCCAGTGCCTCCTCATGTCGCTGCGCCGCCTCGGCGTCGAGCGGATCGACCTGTGGCAGTTGCACCGCATCGACGCGAAGGTGCCGGCGGAGGAGCAGTTCGGCGAGATCAAGTCCTTCGTCGACGAGGGCCTCGCGCTGCAGGTCGGGTTGTCCGAGGTCGGCGTGGACGAGGTGAAGGCCGCGCAGGCCGCCGGGTTGTCGATCGCCTCGGTCCAGAACCGCTACAACCTGGGCGACCGTCGTGCCGAGGACCTGCTCGAGTTCTGCGAGGAGCAGGGGATCGCCTTCATCCCGTGGGCCCCGGTCGACGCCGGGACCCTCGCCCGACCGGGTGGGCCGCTCGACGAAATCGCGAAGCAGCACCGCGAGGCGTCCACCTCGCAGCTCGCGCTCGCCTGGCTGCTGCGGCGCTCGCCCGTCATCGTCCCGATCCCCGGGACCTCGACCGTCGCCCACCTCGAGGAGAACCTCGCCGCGGCCGACGTCGAACTCACCGACGAGGAGTTCGAGACCCTCGCCACCGCCGGCCGCTGACCCCCGACCGTGATCCCGCTGGGTTCCCCCAGCGGGATCACGGGTGGTCAGACGTCGAGGAGGCCCGCGTCGTGGGCGACGATCGCGACCTGCACCCGGTTGTGGGCCTCGAGCTTCGTCAGCAGGCGCGACACGTGGGTCTTCACGGTCGCCTCGCTCATGAACAGTTCCTTGCCGACCTCGGCGTTCGACATCCCCTGACCGACGCAGGCGAGGACCTCGCGTTCGCGTTCGGTCAGCAGGGTCAGCCGTTCGGTCGCCTCGCGGCGACGGGGGTTCACGGCGTCCGCGGCGTAGTGCCCGACGAGGCGACGGGTCACGGTGGGGGAGAGCATCGCCTCGCCGGCGGCGACGATCCGCACCGCGGCGACGAGTTCGCGCGGCGGGGTGTCCTTCAGCAGGAAACCCGTCGCCCCGGCCTGCAGGGCCTGGAACACGTACTCGTCGAGGTCGAACGTCGTGAGCATCACGACGCTCGGGGCCTGCGGGCGTTCGGTGATGGCCTTCGCCGCGGTCAGCCCGTCCATCACGGGCATCCGCACGTCCATCAGCACGACGTCCGGGCGGTGCGCCGCGACCCCCTCGACGGCCTGGGCCCCGTTCTCGGCCTCGCCGACGACCTCGATGTCGGTGGCGCTGGACAGGATCATCCGCAGCCCCGCCCGCACCAGGGCGTCGTCGTCGACCAGCAGCACCCGGGTGGGCCTGCCGTCCTGCTGCGACCCGTCGGGTCCGCTCACCGGGTTCTCCTCGTCGTTCTGCTCTGCTCGGTCACGTCGTTCACGGTTCCTCGGCCCGACCGGTCCCGGCCGGGGTCCGGACGATCCTCGCATCCGGCGGCGTCCAGGCCGCGGATCCCGGCCGACGGGGACGGCCGTCCGCGGCGGCCCACGGCAACCGGGCCCGCACCGCGAAACCGCCCCCGGGCTCCGGACCGGAGGTGATCGTCCCGTCCGCCAGCCCCACCCGCTCCGAGAGCCCGACGAGACCGGAACCGGCCCCGGGCAGGCCCGTCGCCTGGCCGCTGGGCCGCGCGTTGACCACCGACACCAGCATCTCGCGGCCGACCTCACCGGAGATCGTCACCACGGTCTGCGCCGACGGCGCGTGCTTGTGGACGTTCGTCAGCCCCTCCTGCACGACCCGGTACACGGTGCGCCCGAGTTCGGCCGGGACGTCGGCGTGCACGGGGACGTCGGTGCGGAACTCCGCCGCCACCCCCGCCTCGCGGGTCGACTCGACGAGCCGGCGGACGTCGACCAGCGTCGGTTGCGGGGTGAGTTCGGCGGCGGACGTCGCGGCCGACGACGTCCCGGGAGCCCGCAGGACACCCAAGACCCGGCGCAGGTCCTCCAGGGCCGAGCGCGCCGTCTCGCGGATCGTCGCGGCCGTCGACTCGACCTGGTCCGGCCCGACGTCGGGACGCACCTCCAACCCGCCCGCGTGCAGCGCCACCAGCGAGATCCGGTGCGCCAGGACGTCGTGCATCTCCCGCGCGATCCGGGTGCGTTCGGCCAACCGGGCCTGCTCGGCCCGCAGCACCTGTTCGTGCTCGGCCCGTTCGGCACGTTCGCGCAGCGACCGGACGAGATCACGACGGGCACCCACGAACGCCCCGACGAACGTGCCCAGGGACACCCCGATGAGCGACCAGGTGATCGCGAGCGTCCACCCGTCGGCGGAGGTCCGCAGGCTCGAGGAGGTCACCGCCACCCCGGCCACGACCGCCGCCAGCACGAGCAACCGGTCCCGGCGCCGGACCGCCAGGGTCAGGAGCGCGAGGAAGAGCGCACCGTCGAAGGCGAACAGGAACGCCACGGCGAAGGTCACGATGCACAGCAGGACCGGGTGGCTGCGCCGCCACCACAGCGCCAGGCACGTCGCCACGACGACGACGGCCATGCCCACCTGGACCGGGGTGACCGAGCCCCACGGGATCCCGTGCGAGACGAACGCGGGCGGGCCGCCGGCCTGGCTGCGCTCCGGGCCGACGACGACGGCGTGGAACCAGGCGAACGCGAAGAACAACGACATGAGGATGGCCAGCACGTCCCGCACCCGCGGCGCGAAGCGCCAGCGGGTGACCCACGGGTCGACGGGAGTGACGAGGGCGCTCACCGGGTCAGCCTAGGGACGTGGCCCGGTGTCCGACGTCCGTCGATCGTCCCTCGTCGTCTCCCGCCTCCGTCGCTCGCCAGCGCACCGCGGCGAACCGTGGGGTGCCGCGGGGGAGACCCGCCCGTAGCATCCGGCCGTGCCCACGCAACCGCCCACCGATCAGCCCCGCCGGATCGCCTTCCTCGGTCTCGGCCGCATGGGGCGCGTCCTCGCCGGCCACCTCGTCACCGCCGGACACGACATCCACGTCTGGAACCGGACCCCCGGATCCGACGCGGAACTCATCGCCGCCGGGGCGAGCGCCGCGCGCGACGCCCAGGACGCCGTGACCGGGTCCGAGGTCGTGGTCACCGCCCTGTTCGGGCCCGCCGCCGTGCGCCAGGTCGTGCTCGACGGGCTCGACCTGGCCGCCGGGACGTTGTGGATCGACGTCACCACGATCTCGCCCGCCGACGCCGCCGAGCACGCCGCCTGGGCGCACGACCGTGGCGTCCGCCACGTCCACTCCCCGGTCGTCGGATCGCTGGGACCGGCCGCGAACCGGTCCCTCGGCGTCCTCGTCGGCGGTCCGGACGCGGACGCGGCGCTCCCCTTCGTGTCGCTGTGGGCCGACCCCGAACGCCTGCAGGTGCTGCCCGAGGCGGCCGCCGCCGCGACCGGCAAGCTCGTGGCGAACCTGGCGCTCGCGGTCTCCTTCCAGGGCCTCGTCGAGGCCGTCCGGCTCGGCACGTCCGGCGGTCTGGACCTCGAGCAGGTCCTCACGACCCTCAAGGGCACCGGGCTGGGCCTCATCGCGGGGATGAAGGGGGACAACCTGCGCAGCGGGGAGTTCGGGAACACGCAGTTCTCCGCGGACCTGCTGCTCAAGGACGCCGGGCTGATGCTGGACACCTCGACGCTGCCGCTGCCGTCGCTGACGGCGGCGGCCCAGGCCCTGCTCGAGGCCCAGCGCGCCGGTCACGGTGACGACGACTTCTCCGTCATCGCCCGGCACGAGCCCCGCTGAACTGGTTCCCCACCACCCCGAGCAGTTCCAGGACCTCCGCGGCCGCGGAGCCCTGCGGCGCGGTGAAGAGCACGACCTCCTGGTCCCGGTCGGGGACCAGGAGGACGCTGCAGTCGAGGTCGAGGCGTCCCACGACGGGGTGGTCCACCGCCTTGGTGAGGTGCCGGGTGACGACGACCTCGTCGTCGCGTTCCCAGCGTTCGACGAACTCCGGGCTACCGGACCGCAACTCCCGCAACAGGACCCGCAGACGGCGGTCGCCGGGGTAGCGGGCCAGGGCCGAGCGCAACCGGGCCACGGCGTAGCGGGCGAAGTCCTCACCGTGCGACAGGCCGTAGTGCCGGGTCGCGGGGTCCAGACCCAGGAAGTAGCGGTGCAGCAGGTTCCGCTCCTTCGGCGCGACCGCCGAGAAGTCCTCCAGCAGAGCGGCGGCCAGCGGGTTCCAGGCGATGACGTCGAACCGCGCGTCGAACACCAGCACGGCGGTCCCGGGCAGCCGGTCGAGGAGCTCCCGCACGTGCGGGGGGACGTCGGTGGAGATCTCGTCCGGACGGTCCAGCGGTTCCCCGGCGAGGTCGAAGAGGTGCCCGCGTTCGGCGTCGGACAACCGCAGCGCCCGGGCCAGTTCCGTCAGCACCTGCCGCGAGGGCCGCGAGCCCCGCGCCTGCTCCAGGCGGGTGTAGTGCTCCGGCGAGACGTGCGCGAGCGCGGCGACCTCCTCCCGACGCAGGCCCGGGGTCCGGCGACGGCCCACCGGGAAACCGGCGTCGTGCGGGGCGATCCGTTCCCGCCTGCTGCGCAGGAAGTCGGCGAGTGCTCTGCGGTCCACGCCCCCAGGGTGCGCCCCGGACGCCGACCCAGCCAGGTACGCGGTGTACCTGGCTGTCCCCGTCCGGCCCGCGCACGGTGGGGACATGACCGAGAAGATGTTGCAGGACAAAGTGACCCTCATCAACGGGGCGAGCCGGGGGATCGGTGCCGCCGCGGCCCGGCTGTTCGCCCGGGAGGGCGCGACGCTCGTCCTCGCCGCCCGCAGCGACATGACCGCCCTCGTCGAGGAGCTGCGCGAGCACGGCTCCACCGTCTCGAGCGTGACCGCTGACCTCGGCGACGTCGCGGACGTGCAGCGGGTCGTCGACGTCGTCCTCGAACGGCACGGCCGCCTCGACGCGGCCTTCAACAACGCGGGGATGAACGTCCCCCCGCAGGGCATCGCGGAGTTCTCCGAGGAGGACTTCGACCGGGTCCAGCGGCTGAACCACAAGGGGGTGTTCTTCGCCGTCGCCGCCCAGGTCCGGGCCATGCGCGCCGGCGGTGGCGGCGCCATCGTCAACACCTCCAGCATCGGCGCGCTGCACGCCAACCCCATGTTGCCCGCGTACGGGACGGCGAAGCGGGCCGTGAACTCCCTCACCGCGAGCGCCGCGGTGACCTACGGGCCCGACGGGATCCGGGTGAACGCCATCGCGCCGGGCCTCACGTTGACGGACATGGTGCGGGACTGGGAGGTCGTGAGCCCCGGCATCATCGAGGCCGGGACCGCGGCGATCCCGTTGGGGCGCATCGCCCAGCCGGAGGAGATGGCCGAGGCGGCCTGCTGGCTGCTCAGCGACCGGGCGTCGTTCGTCTCCGGGGCGGTCCTGCCGGTGACGGGTGGTCAGGGCGCCTGACCCGGGAGGGCGGGAGGTCAGAGGGTGAAGGCGCCGGTGAGCTGCTTCAGGCGGGTCGCGGCCCGGGAGACCTCCGAGGCCGTGGTGGCGGTCTGCCGGGCACCACTGGTGGTCTGCTCGGCAGCGGCTGCGACACCGGAGATGTTCAGCGCGATCTCCTGACTGCCGGTGGACACCTCGCTGACGTTGCGGACCATCTCGTTCGTGGTGGCGGACTGTTCCTCGACGGCGGCGGCGATGGTGGACTGCAGGGCGTCGATGCGGGCGATGACCTCGGTGATCTGGCCGATGGCACCGGCCACCTGGTCGACGTCGTTCTGGGTGGTGGCGACGCGGGCGGTGATGGATTCGGTGGCGCGCGCGGTCTGCTGGGCCAGCTCCTTGACCTCACCGGCGACGACGGCGAAGCCCTTGCCCATCTCCCCGGCGCGGGCCGCTTCGATGGTGGCGTTGAGGGCGAGGAGGTTGGTCTGCTGGGCGATCGAGGTGATGAGCTTGACGACGTCGCCGATCTCCTGGCTGGACGTCGAGAGGCGCTGCAGGGTCTGGACGGCACCGTCGACGGCGCCGACGGCGGAGGCCGCCGTGGTCGAGGCGTCGGCGGTGGAGGTGGCGATCTCACCGATGGCCGCGGTCATCTGCTCACCGGCAGCGGCCACGGTCCCGATGTTGGCGCTGATCTCCTCGGCGGCCGCGGAGACGACCTGGGTCTGGGCGGCGGACTCCTCGGCGCCGGAGGAGAGCTGGGTGGCCACGGCGGAGAGTTCCTCGCTGGAGCCGGCCAGGACGTCGGCGGTGGCGGTGATCTCGGTGAGGGTCGCGGTCAGCTTGTCCATGGTCGTGTCGACGGCGTGGGCGAGCTGGCCGATCTCGTCGGCGGCGGGGTGAGCCACGCGCTGGTCCAGGCGACCTTCGGCCAGCCCCCGGACGACGGCCGCCGTCCGCGCCAGCGGGCGGGTGATGGAGCGGGCCACGACGACGGCGATGACCGCGGCCACCAGCAGCGCCACCACACCGAGCCCGACGAGGAGCAGGAACGACTGGCGGTAGCGCGCGGCTCCCAGGGCCGAGGTGGCCTTGGCGTTGTCGACCTCGGCCTTCTGGATGCGGTCCAGCGTGGTGTTGATCCGGGTGGCCAGGGGCAGGATCTCGCTGTCGCGCGCCGCCTTGAAGGCGTCGAGGTTTCCGGCGGTCGCGGCGGCCACGAGGTCCTTGCGGGCCTCGCGGAACGCCGCCAGGTCCGCGGCGAAGGAGTCGCGGTCGGCCTGGGTGGAGACGGGCGAGGTGTCGAGGTAGCCCTTCCACGCCGTGTC
This sequence comes from Kineococcus sp. AC630, assembly GCF_979255925.1. Lineage (NCBI taxonomy): Bacteria > Bacillati > Actinomycetota > Actinomycetes > Kineosporiales > Kineosporiaceae > Kineococcus > Kineococcus sp. AC630. The sequence goes on along the minus strand of NZ_CEEDMJ010000003.1, from coordinate 135,365 downwards.
GAGCGTGGCGTCGTCGGAGGCCAGCGCCGACTGCGCCGTGCCCAGCGCGGCCGGGTCGGAGGCCAGCGCGGTGGAGGTCAGGTCCAGCCGCGTCTGGGCGAAGGCGTACTTCACGGTCCCGCTGTACTGCACGCCGGGGACGACGACGTCCGACATCGCCGCGATGGTGGACTGCGAGGTGTGCAGGGTCTGCACGCCCAGGCCGACCGCCGCGATCAGGAGGAGGCAGACGGCCCCGAAGCCGAGAGCGAGCTTGCCGGCGATCTTCAGGTCACCCAGTCGTTTGCGCATGTGCATCAGTTCGACGTACCGCACTAGTTGCTTGAGGGTTCAACTGGTGTGACGAGGTCCTGTCACCCGGACGAACCAGCGGACGGCCGTCTGGCCGTGCGCGCCGCCGGGTGAGTGCTCACGGCCACCGCGGTGTCGCCGTCACGGGGTTCTCGTGGCCTCGGGGTCCGGGGCGGGGGAGCGGGTGAACCAGCTCTTCCCGGCGCCCTCCTCGTAGCGCCAGTAGGTCACCGCCACCGGACCGCCCCCCTGCACACGGGTCACGAAGGTGAACCCCTCGTCGAAGACGGGGTTGTGCGCGTACACGTCGTCCTCGACGGCGATCCCGTCCCCGCTCTGTCCCTCCAGCGGGACGAACCGCCACGAGCCGTCGGTCTCGTGGCGGGCGATGACGGCGTCGACGCCGCCGCTCATCGAGCCGCCCTGCAGGTAGACGACGGCGTCGGGGTAGAGACCGCCGGTCAGGTAGTGCCACTCCGGCGAGCGTCGGGGCAGCAGGGGTTCGTCGGCGGTGACGCTCCCCGCCGGCTGGAAGGCCGACCCGTCCCAGGCCCAGAACGAGATCGAGGTGCTGATGTCGTCGGTCGTGCTCGCCAGCACCGCGAGGTCGGGGGAGTCCTGACCCACGGCGGGCGCGAGCGCCGACGTCTGCGCACCCTGCTGCCGGGCCAGCTGCGGCAGGGCCTCCTGCGCTGCCGGATCGGCGACCGGTGCCGTCGTCGTGGGGCTGCTCGCGCTGCTGAGACGGGGGCTGGTACTGGAGGGCTGGACAGCGGGCGAGTCGCCCGACCCGGCGCTGCACGCCCCGAGGGCCACGGTCATCGTCGCGACGGTCAGGATCTGGGTGATTCTCCTGGAGCTCACGTGCAACAGACGCACGGAGCAGCGCGTCTGTTGCACGGAGACGCCGGACAGTCCGGCTCTCGCAGAGGGGGACCGGCATGAGCGAGCACAGGAGGGGAGTCGACGAGGCGGACGTCGTCCGCGCGTTGCAGCGCGCCGGGGCGGCGGAGACCGGGGTCGACGTGAACGCTCTCGCGGCGGGTGCGCGGGGGCGCGCCCGCACGATCCGACGGCGTCGGCAGGGGATGGCCGGCGTCGTCGCGGTCCTCGCCCTCGGGGTGCCGATCGGGATCTCCCAGTGGCCCGGCACGCCGCCGACGAACGTGCCGGTCGCGACGGCGACGAGTGTCGCGTCGATCCCGGACGGTGCGCTGCTGACGGACGCGGACGTCGCGGCGGTGATCACCGGGCTCGAGCCCCTCGACCCGAACGTGGCCCCGAACTACGGCCTGTGCGCCGACGAGACCTACGCCGACACCGCGTCGGTCGTCGACGTCCGGTCGAAGGGCTGGGGGGCGCCGGCGAACGTCATGGTCGCCCCGATCCCGCCCTCGGCCCAGGTGGACGTGCTGCTCTTCCGCGGCCAGGCGGCCCAGGACTGGATGGCCCAGACCCAGACCCAGGCCGACTCCTGCCGGACGGAGGCGTCCGAGTCCGGCCCCTGGACGTTGACGTCGGACCTGGGTCTGGAGGCCGACCAGGTCGTCGCCGGGTCCGCGCAGACGGTCAGCACCGGCGCGGAGTGGACGGCGGCCGTCGTCGCTCGTCGCGGACAGCTCGTCGTCCGGGTGAACATCACCACCCCGGTCTCCACGTCCTCCGAGGCCCTCACGCAGGCCACCGAACTGGCGAAGACCGCCCTCGACAGGGCCGCGGCGCTGCAGGACGCGGGCGGTGCGCCACGATGACCGTGAGCACCCGCAGTGACCAGGAGGTCGCCAGGTTGACCTTCGAGGAGTTCGTCGAGGCCCGTGGTCCCGCGCTGGTCCGCCTGGCGCGCGGGTTGTTGCGCGACCCGCACACGGCCGAGGACGTCGTGCAGGACGTGCTGGCGAAGGCCCTGCTGAAGTGGGGCCGGGTCAGCACGGCCGACGACCCGGTCGCCTACGTCAACCGCATGGTCGTCAACGCCTCGACGTCGTTCTGGCGGCGGGCGGCCCGCCGGGAGCACGCGACGGAGGTCCTCCCCGACGCCGGTCTCGCGGACTCCACGAACCAGATCGCCGACCGGGACGCGCTGCTCGAGGCGCTGCGCAAGCTGCCGACCAAGCAGCGGACGGTCCTCGTGCTGCGCCACTTCGAGGACTACTCCGACGAGCGGATCGCCGACCTGCTCGACGTCACCACGGGCACCGTGCGCAGCAACGCCCACCGCGGGCTCGCGGCGCTGCGCGAACACCTGTCCCGGTGACTCCCCTCAAGCCCTGCGACGGTCCCGCCGATGAGAGGGGAGCAATGCTTCTAGAAGCTTCGTGACTCGGGGGGACCGACGTGTTCGGACGCAAGAAGGGCTCGGCCTCGGCCGGCGGCGCGGCCTTCACCGGCCCCATGCCCCGCGACGTCGAGGCGCTGGAGGCCGTCCTGTCGGCCCTCGACTCCGGCATCACCACCGAGCTCGAGGCGCAGCTGGCCTGCGTCCGGGCGCTCGTCGAGGCGCTGGACCTCTGCTACGGGGCGATCTGGGTCCCGGGTCCCGACGGCCGGTTCCGCCTCGCCGGGGAGGTGGGTTCGCTGGCCCCCGCCCTCGCCGGGTCCCGATCCACGTTGATCACGCCCGGGGAGGGCTGCGGCGGTCGCGCCATCTCGACCCGCGAACCGGTGCAGTGCGACGACACCCCGGACGCCGTGAACTCCCCACGCTGGCACCAGGCCCACGCGGCCGGGGCCGGCAGCGGCGCCAAGGTCCCCATCGTCGAGGACGGCCGAGTCATCGGCCTGCAGGAGTACTACTCCTACAACGAGCTGCCGTTCTTCGGCGGTCGCTCCGAGAAGTGGCGGGCCATCGCCCGCGTCGCCGCGCACGCCCGTCGGCGCGCGCTCGACACCGCGGGCCTGCAGGAGACCCTCAACGACCGGGCCGCCGTGACGTCCGTCGTCTCCAGCGTGGGTGAGGCCCGCAACCAGGAGGGTGCCCTGCGCCGGGCGCTGGAGACGGTGCGCGAGGCCTTCGGCTGGGCCTACGGGTCCTACTGGGCGCTCGACCCCGCCAGCAACACCCTCAAGTTCCAGGTGGAGTCGGGTTCGGCCGGTGAGGAGTTCCGCCGGGTCACCCTCGCCGCGAGCTTCGCCGAGGGGGTCGGCCTCTCCGGTCGCGCCTGGCGGGCCCGTGACCTCGTCTTCGTCCACGACCTCGCCGAGATGACCGACTGCGTGCGGGCTCCCGCGGCGCAGCGTGCCGGGGTGAAGTCCGGGGTCTGCTTCCCGATCGTGTCCGAGGGGCAGGTCGTGGGGACGATGGACTTCTTCACCACCGACGTCATCGACCTCTCCGAGTCCCGCGCCTCGGCGCTGCGCAACGTCCAGCAGCTGGTGTCCCAGCGCCTCGACGTCCTGCGCCGTTCGGAGAACGACGCGGCGTCCTCGGCGGCGCTGCTCGACACCGTCTCCCGGTTGCGCGAGGCCGTCACCGACGCGGGCCGGGTCGCCGACGCCGCCGTCGGGCAGGCCTCGAACATGACCGGCGAGGTCGACGCCCTCACCCAGGCCTCGGCCGCGGTCGGTGAGGTCATCAAGATCATCTCCGCCATCGCCGACCAGACGAACCTCCTCGCGCTCAACGCGACCATCGAGGCCGCCCGTGCCGGTGAACTCGGCCGTGGTTTCGCCGTCGTCGCCAGTGAGGTCAAGGACCTGGCGCGGGAGACGGCGGACGCCACCCAGCGGGTCGCGCAGCAGATCGCCGGGATCCAGGCCTCGAGCAACGCGGTGTCCAGCGGCATCAACGAGACCGCGGCGATCATCCGCGAGCTCGACACCGTGCAGGCCCGCATCTCCGACGTCATCGACGAGCAGGTCGAGATGGCGACGGTCCACGGGCGCAGCTGACGCCCCCCAGAACCCGCCGCGCTGCTGTCCGCCCTGAGCGGACAGCAGCGCGGCGGTCCCAACTCCGGGCGTAGCTTCACGAGGGTTCCCTCGCCTGGAGGTTCCCGTGCCGAAGCTGACCCTCGTCCCGACCCGCGCCTCCCGCGACCGGGTCCGTCGCCGCCCGGATCCGTTGCTGCGCCACGCGATCGGCGCGGTCCTGCGCACCGAACGCCTCGAGCAGCACCGCACGCTCTCCGACGTCGCGGTCGGGGCCAGGGTGTCGCTGCCGTACCTCTCCGAGGTGGAGCGGGGGCGCAAGGAACCTTCCTCGGAGGTGCTGGCCGCGATCTGCTCTGCCCTGGAACTCCCGCTCGCGGAACTGCTGCAGCGCACCGGTTCCTACGTCACCGACGTGACGAGCACGACGGCCTTCGCCCCCGCGTCCGCCGCGCCCACGGTCTCCCTCTCCCTCGTCGCCTGACGACCCGCTCTCACGCGGGGAGCGCCGGGGACGGGGTGATCACCCGGTCGGCGACGCCGTAGGCGACGGCTGCGGCGCCCGGCAGGACGAGGTCGCGGTCGAGGTCGGCGCGCAGCCGCTCGACCGGGTGACCGGTGTGCCGCGCGAGGACCTCCTCGATCTCCGAGCGGATCCGCAGCACCTCCTTCGCCTGGATCTGCAGGTCCGCGGCCGTTCCCTGCGCGCCGCCCGACGGTTGGTGCAGCAGGACCCGTGAGTGCTCCAGCACCGAGCGCTTCCCCGGGGCGCCCGCGGCCAGCAGCACCGCGGCCGCCGACGCCGCCTGCCCGACGCAGAACGTCGCCACGTCCGGCTGGACGAACTGCACGGTGTCGTAGATCGCCATCAACGCCGTCGCGGAACCGCCGGGGGAGTTGATGTAGAGGTTGATCTCCGCCGTCGGCGACTCCGAGGCGAGGTGGACCAGCTGGGCGATGACGACGTTCGCGACCCCGTCGTCGATCTCGCCGTGCAGGAACACGATCCGGTCCGACAGCAACCGGCTGAACACGTCGGAGGTGCGTTCCCCGCGGGCGGTGGTCTCGACGACGTAGGGGATCGGGTAGCTCATCTGCGCAGCCACGTCACAGCCCCACCTTCCGGGCGCTGCCCAGCCGGACGTCGGTGACCCCCGTGACGACGTGGTCGACCATCCCGTACCGCCGGGCCTCCTCGGCGGTGAACCACCGGTCGCGCTGGGAGTCGAGCTCGATCGTCTCGACGTCCTGACCGGTGTGCTCGGCGATGAGGCGCTGCATCGTCGCCTTGGTGTGGGCGAGGTTCTCCGCCTGGATCGCGATGTCGGCCGCGGTGCCGCCGATCCCGCCCGAGGGCTGGTGCATCATGACCCGCGCGTGCGGCAGGGCGTAGCGCTTGCCGGCGGTCCCCGCGCAGAGCAGGAACTGCCCCATGCTGGCGGCCATCCCCATCACCAGCGTCGAGACGTCGTTGGGGATCAACCGCATGGTGTCGTAGATCGCGAGCCCGGCGCTGATCGAGCCCCCGGGGGAGTTGACGTACAGCGCGATGTCGCTCTTCGGGTCGTCGGCCGACAGCAGAAGGAGCTGCGCGGCGACGCGGTTCGCGATCGCGTCGTCGACCTCCTGACCCAGGACCACGATGCGTTGGAACAGCAGGCGTTGGGACAACTGGTCGTCGAACGGGCCGGCCAGGGTGGTCGTGCTCATCGGTGCCTCCCTCGGTGAGTGGATGACTCCACCGTCGGCCCGCCCCGGGCGTGCGGGAAGGGGTTTCTGCCGGTAGGAGATCCACCACCGGCGAACGCGGTGGGGGTGGTGCGGGTGCCGTTCGGCGTGCGGGGTGAGCGCCGGTGGAGGACGGTGGGGCCCTTCGACCTGGAGGTCCACCGTGTCCGATCAGCCGTCCGTCCCGCAGGACGTCAGCACCGTCGCGAAGCTGCTCAAGGGCAGCCGCACCGCCTTCCTCACCACGAGCGACCTGGACGGGAGGCCGATCAGCCGTCCCATGGCCGTCCAGCAGGTCGACTTCGACGGGGACCTGTGGTTCTTCGCCGAGCGCACGTCCCGGAAGTTCGAGCAGTTGGCCCGCAACCCCCTGGTGAACGTCACCGTCGCCACCGACAGCAGCTGGGTGTCGCTGACCGGGAAGGGCATGCTGGTGGTCGACCCCGCCCGCAAGGCCGACCTGTGGAACGCGGTCGTCGAGGCGTGGTTCCCCGACGGGAAGGACGACGTGGACGTCGTCCTCCTCCACGTCACGGGGGAGTCGGCCGAGTACTGGGACACGCCCGGTGGTCGCATCGCCTCGCTCGTCAGCTTCGCCAAGGCGAAGGTGACCGGTCAGCCGTACTCCGGTGGGGAGAACGAGACCGTCGAGCTCTGAGCGATCAGGGTCAGTGGGCGATGACCGGTGCCGCGTCGGGATCGATCGAGGGAGCCCCGCGGCGCAGCAGCAGCACCGTCACGACGGCGCCGACGGCGAAGAAGCCCGCTGACCACCAGAACGCCGTGTGGTAGCTCGCGACGGCGGCGTGCGCCGCGTCCGCCGCCGTCGGGGCACCGGTGACGTTCTCGCCCAACCAGTTCGACGCGGCGCTGCCGGCGAAGGCGGACAGCAGGGCGGTCCCGATCGAGCCGCCGATCTGCTGGGACGTGTTCGCCATCGCCGAGCCGACGCCCGCGTCGGAGGCCTGGATGCCCAGGGTCGCCGTCGCCATGGCCGAGGCGAACACGAAACCCAGACCGAGCCCGGTCACCAGCAACCCGGGCAGGATCGCCGAGGCGTAGGCGGAGTCCACGTCGATGCCGGTCAGCCAGACCATCCCGAGCGCGGCGAGGAGCAACCCCGTCGGGGTCAGGGGTTTCGGCCCGAAGCGCGGCATCAGCACCGAACCCACGACGCCGGCGGCGACGGAGATGGCCGCGATCATCGGCAGGAACCCGAGGCCGGTCTGGACCGGGGAGTACCCCAGCGTCGAGGTCATGTAGTAGGTCAGGAACAGGAAGATGCCGAACATCCCTGCGCCGACGACGGCGATCCCGATGAGCGCCCCGCCGCGGTCGCGGTCGAGGACGACGCGCAACGGCAGCAGCGGGTGTTCCGCGCGGGACTGCCACCAGCAGAACACGGCGAGCAGCACGACCCCGGCGGTGAGGAAGCCCCAGGTGGACGGCGCGGCCCAGCCGTTCGACTCCGCACCGGCCAGGCCGTAGACGACCCCGACGAGGCCCAGGATCGCGAGAACCGTTCCGGCCCAGTCCAGCACGGGACGGTCGGGGGACTTCTCGTGCGTGAGCAGCAGCGCGCCCGCGATCACCGCGACGACGGCGAGGACGACGTTGATGTAGAGGCACCAGCGCCAGGACAGGTGCTCGGTGAGGATCCCGCCGAGGAGCAGGCCGATGCCGCCGCCGGCGCCGGAGACGCCGCCGAAGATGCCGAACGCCTTGGTGCGGGCGGCGGGATCGGTGAAGGTGGTCGTCAGCAGCGACAGGGCCGCGGGGGCGAGCATCGCCCCGAACGCACCCTGCAGCGCGCGGGCCACGATGAGCAGGCCGAAACCCTGGGCGGCACCGCCGAGGGCCGAGGCGAGACCGAACCCGACGAGCCCGACGAGGAACATGGGTTTGCGCCCGACGAGGTCGGACAGCCGACCGCCCAGCAGGAGGAGGCTGCCGAACGCCAGCGCGTAGGAGGTCACCACCCACTGGCGGTTCTCGTCGGAGAACCCGAGGGCCTGCTGCGCGGTCGGGAGCGCGATGTTCACGATGGTCGCGTCGAGGACGACCATCAGCTGGGCGAGCGACAGGACCGCCAGCACGATCCACTGCGCCTTGCCGGGGGCCGCGGTCACGGCCACGTGCGCGCCGTCGCCGGGCGTGCGGGGACGGGGTGTCCGGGCTCCGTCCGCGGTCGTCGCGTCCGGTCGCGCGAGGTGGCGACCCTGCTCGGTACTGCTCATCCTGGGGTTCCTCCAACTCAGCGGAGACGACTTCTCCGCTTCACGTCGAGGGTACCAGCGAAAAGGGAGAACACACCTCCGCTTCGGCGTAGGATGTGACCGTGGACACCGACGACACGCTCCAGCGACCGCTGCGCCGCGACGCCGAACGCAACCTCCGGCGCGTGCTCGAAGCGGCCGTCGAGGTCTTCGCCGAGCGGGGCCTCGCCGCCACCCTCGACGACGTCGCCCACCACGCGGGTCTCGGGGTGGCCACCGTGTACCGGCGCTTCGCCGACAAGGACGCCCTGGTCGAGGCGCTGTTCGAGGACCGCATTCGCGCGCTCGTCGGTCTGGCCGAGACCGCCTGTGCCGCAGAGGATCCGTGGGACGGTCTGGTCGCCTACCTGGAGGCGGCGAGTTCCCGGATGGCCGCCGACCGGGGCCTGCGCGACGCGGTCCTCTCACCCGCGCACGGTCAGGTCGGGGTCGCCCTCGCCCGCGCCGAGCTCGGGCCGCTGGTCGACCGGCTGACCGCGCGCTGCCGCGAGGCCGGGGTCCTGCGACCGGACGTCGCGGGGACCGACGTCGCCACCCTGCTGCACGCCGTCCAGGCGGCGGCCCAGATCGGCGGCACCGTGAGCCCCGAGCACTGGCGACGGACCCTGGGCGTCCTGCTCGACGGACTCGCCCCCGCCCGCGACCGCCCCCACCGGCTGCCCGGAGCGCCCCTGTCGGAGGAGGAGTTCCACGAGGCGATGACCCTGCGGCCGCGACGCTAGACCGTGCGCTCAGGCCTTCCAGCCGCCGTCGGAGAACAGCAGCTGCGCGTTCATCCACCCGCCCTGCTCGGAGAGCAGGAACGACACGAGGTTGGCGGTGTCCCGCGGGGTACCGCCGCGGCCCAGCGGGTTCCGGTCGAGGACGCTCGCCCGCAACCCGTCGTCCATCCAGCCGGTGTCGACGGGGCCGGGGTTCACGACGTTCGCCGTGATCCGCAGCTCCTGCAGTTCCCGGGCGGCGGCGAGCACGATCCGGTCGAGCGCACCCTTGCTCGCGCCGTAGGGCAGGTTGTGCACGGTGTGGTCGCTGGTGAGGGCCACGATCCGGCCCGCGCCGGGCTCTCCCCGGTAGCGGCGGGCGAACTCCGCGACGAGCAACCACACGGCGCGCGCGTTCACGGCGACGTGCCGGTCGAAGCTCTCCACGGTGGTGTCGAGGATCGAGGAGTCCACCGATTCGCAGTGCGCCATCACGATGGCCGTCACCGGCCCCAGCGCGGACTCGACCGCGTCGAAGAGTTCCGCGGGAGCCTCGGGCCGGCTCAGGTCGGCTTCGACGGCCACCGTCGTGGCACCGTGCGCACGCAGCTGCGCGTGGACCTCGTCGGGATCGTCCTCCTGGCGGCCCCAGGGCATCCGGTCGTCGTAGGCGGTCCAGTGGCTGGTCGCCACGTCCCACCCGTCCGCGGCGAGGCGTGCCGCGATCCCCGCCCCGATGCCCACCCGTCGTCCGACACCCGTCACGAGAACCACCGGTCGCTGGGCCACCCGGTCACTGTGGCGGAAACCCCCCACCCGCGGGCAAGGGGTTTCCGCGCGAGTCACTGCTGGTAGTGCTCGACCTCGCTGACCGGCCGGGCCTCGGCCGCGTCGGGGCTCTCCCCGGCGTGGCGACGGGCGTCACGCTGGCGCAGCAGGTCCCAGCACTGGTCGAGGGCCTCCTCGGCGGCCTTCAGCTGCGCGTGCTCCTCGGCGGCGGTCAGTTCCCCGGACTGCAGCGCCTGCCGCAACCGGTGCTCCTCGGCCACGAGGTCGTTGATCTTGACGTGGATGTCGTGCTCGTTCACAAGGGTCTCCTCTCGGTCGGAGGAGATCATCCCGCCTCGGCGTCGCGATCGCGAGCCCCGCACGCGGACGAGCACGGGGTCAGCCCCGGTCCACGCGAGTGGACCGCGGACCAGCTGGGCCAACTCCCCCCGCGTGGACGTGCAGAACTACTAGCATCCACGCGTGCAGTCACCTGATCAGCTGGTCGACGAGGACGTCGACGCCGTGCTCGCGGGGTCCCGGGCGGTCGTGAGCATCAGCGTGCGTTCGCTGGCCGACGCCCTCGAGTCCCTGACGCTGCAGCAGTACCGCGTGCTGGTGCTCATCTGCAGCCGCGGGCCGTTGCGCAGCGGCGCGCTCGCGGCCGCGATCGGCGTGCACCCCTCGACGTTCACCCGCGCCGTCGATCGGCTGGTCACGGCCGGCTGGGTGACCCGCGAGGACAACCCGGACACCCGCCGCGAGGTCCTGGTCGCGCCGACGGACAAGGCGCGCGTGCTCGTGGGGCAGGTGCTGGACCGGCGGCGCACGGAGTTCGAGGAGGTCCTGGGCCGTCTCGGCGCGGAGGACCGGGCCGTCGTGCGCGACGGGTTCGCCCGGTTCGCGGCGGCCGCCGGCGACGTCGACGTCCCCGACGCCACGGCGCTCGGCTACGAGGGCTGAGGCTGCGTCTCCCGCACGTCCACCGTCACCGGACGGTGCGCCTTCGTCTGACGTCGGCCGTGGTGGCGGCGGCAGAGGACCTCGTACTCGACGGTTCCCACGTCGCCCACGTCGAGGGTCCCCTCGGGGTGCCCCCCGTTGACGACGTCGCCCACGACGACCTGCTCACCGGCCACGACCATGACCCCGTCGACCGTCCGTGCGTTGTGGGTGGCCCGTCGCCCGCACCAGCACAGCGCTTCCACCTGCGGGACCTGCACCCGGTCGGCGAGCTCGATGAAGCGGGCCGAGCCGGGGAAGAGCCTGGTGCGGAAGTCGGCGGTGATCCCGAACGCGAAGACCTCGATGTCGAGGTCGTCGACGAGGCGCGCGAGCTGCTCGACCTGCTCCGGGTCGTAGAACTGGGCCTCGTCGCAGACCACGTAGTCGAGGGGTTCCTCGGCGTGCCGGCGGCTCACCTCGGCCCAGAGGTCGGTGGTGTCCCCGACCTCGAGAGCCGGCCGCGCGAGACCGATCCGGCTGGAGATCGTCGCCGTGCCCGCCCGGTCGAAGCGCGTGAAGAGCAGTCCCCGACGTCCCTGGACGCGGTGGTTGTGATCCGTCTGCAACGCCAGCGTCGACTTCCCGCAGTCCATCGTTCCCGAGAAGAACACCAGTTCAGCCACGAGGGGCCATCTTGCCGCACCACCACGCCCCACCCGCTCCGCTGGGACGGGTGGGGCGCGTGAGGTGGGGCGTCAGGCGTCGCCGGCGGTGACGGCCTGGGCCTCGGCGGGGGTGTGCGGGGCGGGGTCGTCGTGCACGACGACGAGGTGGCGACGCCCGCTCTGCAGCACGACCAGCCCGACGAGGACGCCGACGCCGCCGAGGACGAAGGGGGACCAGTCGGTGAAGACCTCGCCGAGCTCACCCGCGGCCCAGGCGGCGATGGCGCCGCCGATGAACCGGACGAAGGAGTAGGCGGCCGACGCCGTCGAGCGCTGGACCGGCGAGACCTCCATGACCAGCTCGGTGACGATGGTGTTGTTCACGCCGAGGAAGAGCCCCGCGACGATCGTCCCGATCACCAGGACGGCCTTGTCGTGGACGAACACGGCCTCGAGCAGCAGGACGACCGCGAACAGTGCGAGCATCGCCGTCACCACGGGGACCGTTCCGAACCGGCGCTGCAAGCGTGGGGCGATGGCCACCGAGGCGATCGCCAGGCAGAGGCCCCACCCGAAGAACACCAGCCCCAGCCGGATCGGTGAGGAGATCTCGAGGGCGAACGGGGTGTAGGCGAGCAGGGTGAAGAAGCCGAAGTTGTAGAGGAACGCCATCGCCGCGACCGTCCGCAGGCCCTTGTGGCCGAGCGCCCGGATCGGGTCGGTGATCGACACCTTGACGGCGGGTTTCGGGGTGGCGGGGAGCAGGGTGACGATGGCGACGAAGGCGATGGCCATCAGGACGGCGGTGCCGAAGAACGGTCCGCGCCAGGACACCTCGCCGAGCAGGCCACCGACCAGCGGACCGGTCGCGATGCCGAGCCCGAGCGCCGCCTCGTAGAGGATGATCGCGTTCGCCATCCCGCCGCTGGCGGCACCGACGATGGTGGCCAGGGCGGTCGCGATGAACAGCGAGTTCCCCAGTCCCCAGCCCGCACGGAACCCGACGATCTCGCCGATGGAACCGGAAGACCCTGCGAGAGCTGCGAAGACGACGATGAGGACGAGGCCGGTCATGAGGGTCTTCTTGGCCCCGAACCGGCTGGAGACCCACCCGGTGAGCAGCATCGCGAGGCCGGTGATGCCCAGGTAGGACGTGAACAGCAGCAGCGTCTGGGCCTTGGTGGCGCCGAGTTGTCCGGCGATGGCCGGCAGGATCGGGTCGACGAGACCGATGCCCATGAACGAGACGACGGCGGCGAAGGCGACGGCCCAGACCGCGATGGGCTGCTTCAGCAGTCCGGGTTTCACATCGGTGTCGGAGGACGACACGGGAATCCTTCCAGGTGGTGTCAGCGGGGTGCGGGGACGCCTGCGCGGACCGACCTCGAGAGCCCCTCGACGAGTTCGGTGACGCGGGCGAGTTCGGTGAGGTCGTCGGGGCCGAGGTCCCCGACGGCGCGGACGAGGGGTTCGCGGAGCAGGACCCGGTGCCGCGCGAGTTCGTCGCGGCCGGCGGGGGTCACGGCGACGAGCACCGCCCGGGCGTCGTCGGGGTCGGTGCTGCGGCTCGCGAGGCCCGCGGTAGCGAGGCGACCGACGAGGCCGGTCATGCTCGGCTGGGCGCAGTGCTCGAGCTCGGCGAGGCGGCTGACGCGCAGCGGGCCGTGCCGGTCGAGGTTGCCGAGGACCCGGGCCTGGGTGAGGGAGAGGCGGGTGTCGTCGGCGGCCGCGGTCACCGCGCGGGTCAGGTCCGCGCAGGCGAGGAGCAGGCGCTGGGCCAGGTCCTCACGTACTTGCATAGGGACACTATATGTCGTTCTCGGTGGGTCGTCGAGCCGGGAACGAGACGGGTGAGGTGACACGCGAGCACGCAGCGTGGTGAGCTTGTCCGGTGAGTGACGATCAGCCGGTCGAGCCGACCGACGAGGACGCCCAACGACGCCGTCGGGACGACCGGCGCAGTCTCATCGACCTGACCCGCGTCGAACGGGGCGAGCCCGAACGGCGCCGGCTACCCGGCGTCGAGCGCCGGGGACCCGACGAGGAGACCCCCGACGACTCAGCCGGAGAGGGCTGAGAACGCCTCCACGTCGCGGATCTGCCCGGAGACGATGATCACGTCCTCGGCGGCGAGGACGGTCTCCGGGGTGGCGTAGGTGAACCCCGTGCCGGGGGAGTGGTGCGCGACGACCGTCACGCGGTAGGTGCTGCGCAGCCGCACCTGCCCGAGGCTCTTGCCCACGATCGGGGCGGGCGGGGTCGTCTTGACCATGGCGAAGCCGTCGTCGAACTCGATGTAGTCGAGCATCCGGCCACGCACCAGGTGGGCGACCCGCAACCCCATCTCGTGCTCGGGGCGGATCACCTTGTGGGCCCCGAGCTGCGTGAGGATCCGGGCGTGGGACTCGCTGATCGCCTTCGCCCACACGTTCCGGATCCCGAACTGCAGCAGCAGCGACACGGTGAGGATGCTCGCCTCGAGGTTCGTCCCGATGCCCACGACGGCCCGGTCGAACTCCTGCACGGACAGCTGCCGCAGTGCCTCCTCCTTGGTGGAGTCCGCGACGACGGCGTGCGTCAGCGAACTCGCGAGCTCGTCGACGAGGGCCGGGTCGTTGTCGATGCCGAGCACGTCGACCTGACCGTCCTCCATGAGCTCCAGCGCGAGGGACCGTCCGAACCGGCCGAGGCCGATGACGACGACGGAACGGGGACTCGCCAGAGCCGAGCGCTTAGCCAATGATCGGTCTCCCTTCGGGGTACTCGTACATGCGGGTCCGTTCGCGCAGCGCGAGGGCTGCGCCGAGGGTGATCGGCCCGAGCCGGCCGATGAACATCAACAACGCCAGGATGACCTGCCCGGAGTCGGGCAGCTGCACCAGCAACCCCGAGGAGAGCCCGACGGTGGCGAACGCGGACACCACCTCGAAGACGACCATGTCCAGCGGCGCACGGGTCATCTCGACCAGGAGGGTGGTCGCGACGACGACCACCGCGACGGAGACCAGGGCCACGGTGAGGGCCTGGCGCACCACCCGGTCGGGGACGCGACGGGTGAAGATGCTGACCGTGGGCTCGCCGCGGGCCTCCGCGTACACCGCCACCGCGAGCAGCGCGAACGTCGTGACCTTGATGCCGCCCGCCGTGCTCGCGGACCCGCCGCCGATGAACATCAGGACGTCCATGACGAGCCACGAACCCCCGTTCAGCTGGGTGATGTCGACGGAGTTGAACCCCGAGCTGCGGGTCGCCGAGGCCTGGAACAACCCGGCCAGCGGGCGGGCCCACCAGTCCAGCGGGCCCAGCGTCGCGGGGTTGCGCCACTCGTTCACGGTGAGGAAGAGCGTCCCCAGGACCAGCAGCGGGACGGTGGTCGCGAGGGTCAGCTTCGTGTGCAGCGACCAGCGCCGCGGCAACCGGAACTGCCGTCTGAGCTCGAGCAGGACGGGGAAGCCGAGGCCGCCCAGGAACGAGGCGACGACCACCGGCAGGCACATCCACGGGTCGCTCACGAAGTCGGTCATGCTGTTCCCGCGCAGCACGAACCCCGCGTTGTTGAAGGACGAGATCGCCAGGAACGTCCCCTCCCACAACGCCGAGGAGAAGGGCCGCCCGTACCCGAGGAACAACCGGGCGGAGAGGACGACGGCGGTCAGGAGTTCCAGTGCCACCGAGACCCGCACGACGCCGAGCAGGACCGTCCGCACGTCGCCGAGGTCCAGCCCGCGCGACTCCGTCGCCGTCAGGAGGCGCGAGCGCAGCCCGAGGCGACGTGAGGCGAAGACGCCCAGCAGCGAGGCGGACGTCATGATGCCGAACCCACCGATCTGGGCGAGGGCGAGGATGACGACGAGCCCGAAGTTCGACCAGTGCTCCCGGGTGTCGACGACGACGTGGCCGGTCACGCAGAGCGCGCTGATGGCGGTGAACAGCGCCTCGACGAGCGTCGCGCCGCCCTCACCGCGCCGGGAGACGGGGATCAGCAGCAGGACCGTGCCGACCGAGGCGACGGCCGCGAAGGCGAGCGCCACGATCTGGGCCGGGTGGCGCATGATGCGCGGTCGACGCGGGGAACTGGCGTCCACCGGCAGGGCCTCCGCTTGCGTCGATCGCACGACGCGGGCGCGTCGACCGGGTCAGGCTACCCAGGTCCTAGTCCTCGCCGGGCACCTCGAGCAGTTCCAGGAGGTCCGCGCGGCCGAAGAACCGCGCCGCCTCGAGGGCGTTGGGCGTTCCGAGGTAGGGGTCGGCGTCGGCGGCCACGAGGGCGGCGACGACGTCGCGTTCGCCCTTGAAGACGGCGCCGGCCAGCGGGGTCTGGCCGCGGGCGTTCACCCGATCGGGGTCGGCGCCGCGTTCGAGCAGCGCGATCACGGTGCGCGGGTGCCCGTGGTAGGCGGCGAGCATGACGAGGGAGTTGCCCTCGCTGTCGGTCGAGTTCACGGGGATGCCGAGGTCGAGGTATCCGCACAGTTCCCGGGCCCGGCCGTTGCGGGCGTGCTCGAAGACGCGGTGTGCGAGTTCGAGGGCTCGTTCTTCGCCCTCGTCGGCCGGTCCGACCGGGTCGGTCCGGGGTGGCCCGGCGGGGGTCTCCTCACGGCGCTCCGTCACGCCACGAGGGTAGGACGGGGGCAGGTCGGAGTGCATCCCGGTCGCGTGTCCGGCGTCAGGATCGTTCGAGAACTGAACCGACAGTGACCATGGCGCCACTCAGTGCTGCCAAGTAGGCGCGGGACACCTCGTAGACGGCGTGTCCGGCGTCGGCGATGACGAACGGTTCGTCGTCCTCGTAGGCGAGCACGGCCCGCAGGGCCGAGCCGGCCGGCCCCCGACGCTCCACGAGGGCGTTGCGCACCGTCCGGGAGACGCCGGTCGTGTCGA
The DNA here is from genome assembly GCF_979255925.1 of Kineococcus sp. AC630. Lineage (NCBI taxonomy): Bacteria > Bacillati > Actinomycetota > Actinomycetes > Kineosporiales > Kineosporiaceae > Kineococcus > Kineococcus sp. AC630. The sequence continues at coordinate 119,243 of NZ_CEEDMJ010000003.1, read as the reverse complement.
CGAGCTCGTCGTCGCGCATGCCCAGCACACCGGCGACCCCGGAGAGCAGCCCCACGGTGTAGGCGAGGTCCTCGTGGGCCGGGGAGAGCCGCGCGCAGGCCGAGGCCCGGGCGAGCACCATGGTCAGGGCCTCGGTGTCGACGCTGGTGACCCCGCCGAGGAGCATCAGCACGACCCAGGAGCAGAGCTGCTGGCGCCCGAGCAGGACGATCGCCTGGCGCAGCGAGGTGATCTCGCTCTTGGAACCGACGGCGGCCGACATGACGGTCTTGAGCACGCGCAGGCTCAGGGCCGGGTCGGAGGCGACGAGCTCCTCGATCTCGCGGATCGGGACCTCCGCACCGGTGAGGGCCCGCACCAGGCGGAGGCAGACCAGCTGCGACGGCGTGAGGCTCACGGCCTCCAACGTCACCGGCCGCTGCAGGCCGTAGCCCTGGAACAGGTCGACACCCGCCTCGCGGCACCGGGTGAACAGCGCGTCGTCCTCGATGCGCTCCACGACGACCAGGGCGGTCGGGGCGTGCTCGCGGGCGAGGGCCAGGACGTCGTCGAAGGTGTCGCCGGCGGCCTCGATGTCGATCTTCACGTAGTCGGCGAGGCCCAGGGCGGGCAGTCGGCCGACCTCGCCGATGAAGTCGTCGATGGCGATCCGGTAGCCCTGGTCCTTGACCCGCTGCAACCCGGCCATGACCTCGTCGTCGACCTCGACGTTCTCGAGGAGTTCGAGGACGACCTGGTGCGGGGAGCAGGGGATCGGGAGTTCACCCGTGAAGAAGCCGCGGGTGAGGTTGATGAAGAGCAGCTTGTCCCCGGCGATCTGCTCGACGCCGAAGTCGCCGAACGTGGCGCTGATGACCTGCGACGTGGCGTGGTCCTGCTCGGACCCCTCGGCCAGTTCGGCGCTCGCCCGACCGTGGTTGCGGAAGAGCAGCTCGTAGGCCACGAGCTGGCGGTCCCGGTCGTAGATCCCCTGGCGGCCGACGCGTACGGGCGCGACGGACCCCGGCAGGTCGTCTGCGTCTGCAGGCGGGGAGGGCCAGTGGCTGCTGGCGGCTTCCCCGTGCGTCGTCACCACGGGCTTCACCTGAGTGTCAACGGCTCGTGCGGCCCGCTCCTGAAGCCTTGGAGCGCGAACCTTGGGCCGAACGAGCGCGTGATCTTCGGCTCCTCGACCCGGTGGCGGGGTCAGCCCGCGATCTCGACCGCTCCCACGGCCGTCGTGCGCCCGGCGCCGTAGGTCTCGAACCAGGCCTCGACGACGTCGCGCGCGGACTGGTCGTCGCCGACCAGGAGGGTCGTGCGGCCCAGGGGGCCGGCGGCCAGGGCGTCGACGAGGTGACCGCTCAGGCCCGGCGCCAGCAGGAGGTCCTGCGCGGGCAGGCCGCGCTGGAGCGACTCGACGGCCACGGCGGCGGCCGTCCCGAAGCGGTCGGCGCCCGCGGCGCGGTGCGGCGTCGGCAGGGTGGCGAGAGCCTCCGGGAGGACGCCTTCGGGGCCGCCGACCACGGTCGTGGACGTGGCGCCGCGCTCCCGCAGGGCCGCACCGGCGGGGACCGGGTCGGCGTCGTCGACGAGGACCAGGGCCTCACCCAGTCGTGCCGCCGGGCCGGCCGCCGCGAGGGCGTCGACGAGGTGCGCGTCCTCGCCCGAGGCGGCCCAGGCGTGCGTCGCCGTGGGCATGAACGCGGCGACGGCTCGCGAGGTCGCGTACCGGTCGGCGCCGGCGATCCGCTGCACGTCGCCGATCCCCAGCGCCCGCAACCGGTCCGGGGTCGAGGCGGACAGGGCGTCCTCGCCCCCGACGAGCAGGACGGAACGCACCGCGTGCTCGCGCAGGTAGGCGGTCGTGGCGGCGGGGACCTCGTCGCGGGTGGCGAGCAGGACCGGCGCCGCGAGGCTGCGCGCCAGCGGCCCGGCGGACAACGCGTCGACGAGGTGGCGGTCCGCCCCGCTCACGAGGACGGCGACGTCGGCCTCGGGGAACCCGTGCTCGGCCACCGCGACGGCTGTCGCGAACCGGTCCGCGCCGGCGAGGCGGACGACCTCGTTGGGGATCCCGCTGGGCAGCGGGGCGCCCCGGTGGGCCGTGCCGCAGTCCGGGTGCTGCACCGGCGGAGCGGGGGAGCACAGCGGAGTGAGCGTCTCGGAACCGGCCTGGGGCGCCGCGGTGGCCGGAGCCGGTCCCACGGTCAGGGCGAGCGCCGCGAGCAGGGCGACCGGCAGGGCCCGTGCGGACCGGGAGCGGTGGATCGGCGTGCGGGTCACGGGGCTCTCCAGGGGTGCGGTCGCAGACCCGACCGCGGCGTCGTCCGGGTGTGACCAGTGTGGCAGTTGTGACTCGCTCAGATCGTGGTGCGGTGGAAGTTCTGCGCCGACCGGCTCGGCGTCGGACCGCGCTGACCCTGGTAGTGCGAGCCCGAGCTGCTGCTGCCGTACGGGGTCTCGGCGGGGGAGGACAACTGGAAGAAGCAGAGCTGCCCGATCTTCATGCCCGGCCACAACGTGATGGGCAGCGTCGCGACGTTGGAGAGCTCCAGCGTCACGTGCCCGGAGAACCCCGCGTCGATGAAGCCCGCCGTGGAGTGCGTCAGCAGCCCCAGCCGCCCGAGGCTGCTCTTGCCCTCCAGCCGGGCCGAGATGTCGTCGGGCAGCGACACGACCTCGTACGTCGAGCCGAGCACGAACTCGCCCGGGTGCAGGATGAACGGGTCCTCCGCGGGGACCTCGACCAGCCGGGTGAGGTCGGGCTGCTCCTGCGCCGGATCGATGACGGAGTACTTGTGGTTGTCGAAGAGCCGGAAGTAGCGGTCCAGGCGCACGTCGACGCTGCTCGGCTGGACCATCGAGGGTTCGGACGGTTCGAGGACCACGCGGCCGGAGGCGAGCTGGGCGCGGATGTCGCGGTCGGAGAGCAGCACGGCGTCACGGTACCGTCGGTTGGACCACCTCCCGGTGTCCGTTACGATGGCTGTGCCCGGTCCTCGTGACCGTGTTCGCGGGTGTAGTTCAATGGTAGAACTTCAGCTTCCCAAGCTGATAGTGCGAGTTCGATTCTCGTCACCCGCTCCACCGTGAAGGCCCAGGTCCGCGACGCGAGCGCCGACCTGGGCCTTCGTCGTTCTCCCGGATCGCAGTCGGAGGACGGTCCTGTCGTCGGCTCAGCGGGAACGCTCGGGACTCCTCGCGCCCCGCACCTCCTGCGCCACGAGGTCCCCGGACTCACCCGTTCGTGTGCGCAGTGGCCACCGGCCTGCCGAGCTGTCGGACACTCGGGGACGTGAACGGCGGTCCTCGATCGGTACGACGACAGCAGAGGCGTGCGGTCCTCGCGGCCTGGCGAGCGGTTCCCCTCCGCCGTCGTCTCGAGGTCACGAAGTGGGCGAAGGCGGGGAGGCGGCATCCGGACGAGGCGGCTGTCCGGGCGGCGCAGGAGTTCGCCGTGTTCTGCCTCCACCCCGCGGGAGACCGGACTCGCAGCCCTCGTGTCCGCCGCTGGGCCGTGTGGGCGGCGCTGCCCCTGGGGCTCGTGCTCGCGGCGGAGGCCTTGCTCCTCCGCCGACTCGACTCTCCGACGGTCGTCGTCGTGATCTTCGTCGGCTTGGCGATCGCGACCGTCGCCTACGGCATCTTCTGGATCGACCTGCTGCGCGAGAGCCGGCGGCTGCTGGCGCTTCCGGGTGCCGGTGCGGTCCCACCCGAGGATGCCGACGTCTTCAAGACCTGACCCTTCGGCCCGTCCTGAAGGTTCAGGGAACCTGCCCGCCGTCGGGGACGACGTTCTCCCGCGGCCCGGCGCCCGACGCCGCCGTGGCGAGCACTGCCCACGTCGTCTTCCCCGCACCGGTGGCGCCCCGGGACGTCACCGCGGTCACGCCCCACCGCAGGGACAACGCGTCGACCAGGGCCAGTCCGCGTCCGGAGGTCGCGTCGTCGGCCGCGTCGCGGGGGTGGGGTCGGGAGGAGCCCGCGTCGGTCACGGACACCGCGAGCACCGGCGCGGACGCGGGCCGGGTGTCACCCGTCAGCAACGACAGGAACGGGGTCGAGGCGTCGACCGTGAGGACGATCCCGCCGCGTCCGTGCCGGACGGCGTTGCCGACCATCTCGGCCGTCACGAGTTCGACCGCGTCCTGCGTGGAGGTGTCGAGACCGCGTCGCCCGCAGACGTCCACGACCCAGTGACGGGCCGTCGTCACCGCTCGGGGGTGCTGTTCGAGTGTCATGAACTCCACGCCTCGCTTCGGAGCGGGCGGGGGTGTGGATGGGTGGAAGGGGGACGGGACGTGTGCCATCGTCGCTCCCGTGGGAACGGACGATCCTCTGCGGCTGAGGTCCTTGACGACGGCGGACGCGGCCGCCCTGCACCGCATCTACGGCCATGACGAGACGGCCCGGTTCCTCAGCTTCGTGGCGAAGAGCCGGAGCGAGGTGGAGGACGTCCTGCGTGCCGTCGAGACGGATCACGCCACGCGACCGCGGACGGTCCACCACTACGCCGCCGAACTCGACGGTGACGTCGTCGGGGTGGGGCGTCTCGGTCAGGGGAAGGACTGGATCGGTCACCCGGCCCCCGACCACGTGACCCTCGGGTTCGCCCTGCGCCACGACCGGACCGGGCGGGGTCTCGGGCGTCTCCTCGTCGCCGCCCTGGAGGAACGGGCCTGGGCGATCGAGGACGCCGACGTCCTGTGGGGTGCGGTCGACCCCGACAACCACGCGTCGGCGCGGGTGCTGCTGGCCCGGGGTTTCGAGCACGTCGCGACGACCGACCACCAGGTCCGCCACGGCGTCCGGCGTCCCTCCGACGTCTACGTCACCCGGCGCCCGAGCAGCTGAGTGGTCTCGGCACCGAGGATCGTCCCCAGCTGGTCGTTCCCGGGTTCACCGAACCCCTCGTGCCCGAGGAACTGCCAGCCCCGCGCCAGGTAGTACCGGTGGGCGGCGGAGTCGTCGACGCAGCGCAGCCACACGGCCTGCGAACCGATCCCGTCGGCGAACCGTGCGACCACCTCCGTCAGGTCCGCCGCGATGCCCTGACGTCGGAACCCGGGCGCCACCGCGAGCCGGCAGAGCTCCACCGCGTGCGCGGGGAACGACTTCTCCACCGTCGGGGGACGGCGGGTCGCGCCCACCACGGCGACGACCTCGCCCTCGACCTCCGCGACCCACTGCGCGTCCAGCCTCTTCTTGGTGAACCACCGGTGCAGGGCCTCGACCGTCCGGTCCCAGGGCGGCAGGTACTCCGCGTCGCGGAGGGCCGAGGCGAGGAAGACCTCCAGGACGGCGGGCAGGTCCTCGGGACCGGCGGGGCGGATCACTCGAACACGCTAGCGCCGGACCGGGGGCGTAACCTCCCCGACGGACGAGGAAGTCGAGACACGGAGAGAGAACCCCCCATGGCGTTGCGCGTGTTGTTCATCGGCGGTACCGGCATCATCAGTTCGGCGTGCTCGACGCTCGCCGTCGAACGCGGGATCGACCTCACGATCCTCAACCGGGGCAGCGGCCGGCGGGAGGTCCCTGCCGACGCGAAGGTCCTCACGGCCGACGTCCGTGACCCGGCGGCCGTGCGGGAGGTGCTGGGGGACAGCGAGTTCGACGTCGTCGTCGACTTCGTCGCCTTCACCCCCGACCACGTCCGCGCCGACGTCGAGCAGTTCCGCGGCAAGACCGGGCAGTACGTCTTCATCTCCAGCGCGAGCGCCTACCAGAAACCCGTCGCCCACCTCCCGATCACGGAGTCGACGCCGCTGCACAACCCGTTCTGGCAGTACTCCCGCGACAAGATCGCCTGCGAGGAACTGCTGACCCGGGCCTACCGCGAGGACGGTTTCCCCGCGTTCGTCGTGCGCCCCAGCCACACCTACGACCGGGCGTCCATCCCCCTCGACGACGGCTGGACGGCCATCGACCGGATGCGTCGCGGGAAGCCCGTCGTCGTGCACGGGGACGGCACGTCGACGTGGGTGCTGACCCACCACACCGACCTCGCGAAAGGTCTCGTCCCGCTCCTCGGGGAACCCGCCGTCGTCGGCGACGCGGTGCACATCACCGGTGACGAGGTCCTCACCTGGGACGGGATCGCGCGCCGGCTGGCGACCGCGGCGGGCGTGCCCGAACCCCGGATCGTGCACGTGCCGAGCGACGTCATCGCACGGGAGGCACCGGAACGGGGTGCGGGTCTGCTGGGGGACAAGGCGCACTCGGTGGTCTTCGACAACACCAAGCTCAAGCGGCTCGTCCCGGGTTTCGCGGCGACGACGTCGTTCGCGGACGGAGCCCGCGAGATCATCGCCCACCACGACGCGAACCCGGCCCTGCGGGTCGTCGACGACACCGTCGAGACCCGGCAGGACCGGCTCGTGGAACTGTTCGGCTGAGGATCAGTCCTTGAAGGCGTCCTTGACGTGCTCGCCGCGCTGCTTCAGGTCGGCCGCAGCCTGGTCCTTCTGACCCTCGTGGCGCAGGGCGTCGTCGTCCTTCGCCCCGCCGACCGCTTCCTTCGCCTTGCCGGCGACGTCCTGGGCGGCGTTCTTGATCTTGTCCGCAGCGCTCACGGTTCCTCCTCCAGAACACCGGGGAGGTGACGGGTGGGACACCCGCTCAGGCCCGTTCCCGGTGCGGTCACATCGCAGCACGTGCGCGACGTGACCGCACCCGGGAGGTCAGGAGTTGGCCTTCACCGCTCCGTCGTCGCCCGGGCCGAGACCCGGGGGCAGCTCACCGAAGCTCTTGCGGTACCAGACCGCGGCCTGACGCTCCACGATCAGGCGGGTGACGCCGATGATCGCGCCGGAGGCCAGCGCCCAGATCAGCGCCTCCTTCCACGCGACGTCCGGGTCCTCCGGGTTGTCCGGCGGCGGCGACTTGGTCACCGCGACCCAGGCCTTCTTCGTGACGCGGCTCGCGACAGCCGTCGCGATGATGCCGGCACCGGGGCCGACCAGCTTCCAGACGATCGAACTCATGGCCCGAACCCTGCCCTACAGCAGGTCCAGGAGCCAGCCCAGGACCGGCGTGAGGGCGGCGGCGCTCGCCCCGAGGACCGCGATCACGACGATCAGGGTCATCAGCCGGACCGCCCGGGAGGGGCCGCCGTCGGGTCCACGCATCATCCGGAGCACCCGGCCATGGTCGCAGCACCCCACCCGTGGTCCCGCGGGGAATCCCGGCGAGATCACGGGCGAGGGTGGGGAGCGGGGGTAGTAGGGTCGCGGGACAACGACAGGGGAGCGCCGGGTGGCGCTGAGAGTGCGGGTTCCCGCAGACCCTCGAACCTGATCCGGGTCACACCGGCGTAGGGAGTCGGGACGTCCTCGACCCGCGGCCACGGTGGCGGCGGGTCCCCCTCCTGGACCACAGGAGGACCACCATGAGCACCACCCTCACCCGCTCGCGCGGGACCGCGCACTGGCGCACCGTCGACCTCGTCACCGCCGCCGTCCTCGGCGTCGCGTTCGGCGTCGTCTTCTGGGGCTGGGACGTGCTGTACCTCGCCATCGAACCGCTGTTCGCGGCGCTGCCGCCGCTCAAGGGCCTCGTCGCCGGGGTCTGGCTGCTGCCGGCCGTCGTCGCCGCCCTCGTGATCCGCCGCCCGGGCGCCGCGTTGTTCGCCGAGATGGTCGCCGCGACCGTCGAGGCGCTGCTCGGCAACTACTGGGGCATCACGACCCTGGTCTCGGGCGCCATCCAGGGCGTCGGGGTCGAGATCGCCGTCGCGCTGTTCGCCTGGCGCCGCTTCGGACCGCCCGTTGCCGTCCTCGGCGGGATCCTCGCCGGGGTCCTGGAAGGGCTCTTCGAGCAGTTCTACCGCTACGACGGGACCTGGGACCTCGGCTGGCGCCTGTTCTACGTCGGCACCTTCGCCGTCTCCGGCGCCGTCGTCGCCGGCCTGGGCGGCTGGCTGCTGGTGCGGGGACTGGCACGTTCCGGCGCGCTCGGTGCCTTCGCCGCCGGCCGCGAGCACCACGGCCGCGCCCGCGACCGTGGCTGACCTGACCCTGCGCGGCCTGACGGTCACCCCCGCGGGGTCCCGTCGACCCGTGGTGGCCGACGTGGACCTCGACCTCCGGCACGGGGAACGGGTCCTGCTCGTGGGGCCCAGCGGGGCGGGGAAGTCGACCGTCCTGCGGGCGCTCGCGGGACTCCTCGAGGACGACGTCGACGCGAGCGGCGAGGTCCTGCTCGACGGTCGCGCCCCGCGCGCCGGGGAGGTCGGGCTGCTGGTCCAGGATCCCCTGGACGCCGTCGTCGCCGAGCTCGCCGGCCGGGACACCGCGTTCGGTCCCGAGAACGCCGGCCTGGACCGGTCGCTGATCTGGCAGCGGGTGGCCCGCGCCCACGCGGCCGCCCGCTACACCGCCGGTCGCGACCGCGAGGTCGTCACGCTGTCCGGGGGGGAACGCCAGCGGCTCGCCCTCGCCGGGACGCTGGCCGCCGACCCCGCCGTGCTGCTGCTGGACGAACCCACCTCGATGCTCGACGCCCCCACCGCCCGGGCCGTGCGCGCCGCGGTGCTCGAGGCCGCCCGCGACCGCGGGCTCGTCGTCGTCGACCACGACCTCGCCGGGTGGGCCCCGCACGTCGACCGCGTCGTCGTCCTCGGCCGCGACGGCCGGGTCCGGGCCGACGGCCCCCCGGACCGGGTCCTCGCCGACCCGGCCCTGCTGGCCGACGGGCTCTGGCTGCCGGGGGTCCCCGCCCCGCAGCCGCTGGACCTCCCGGCGGGGCTGCTCCGCCCGGACCTGCACGTCGTGGGAGACGTGCTGCGCGGCCACGGGCTGGGACTGGTCCGCCGCCGCCGTGGACTGCGCCCGACCCCACCCGTCACCGTGCTGCACGACGTGGACGTCACCCTCCGCGCCGGCGTCACGACCCCCCTGACCGGCGACAGCGGGTCGGGGAAGTCCAGCCTGCTGGCCGTCCTCGGCGGGCTCGAACGTCCCACCGGCGACCTCGTCGCCGTGACGGGGTTCGCCCCGCCGGGACGTCCCGCACCGCACACCTGGCGCTCGCGCGACCTGGCCGCCCGGACCGGGTGGGTCCCGCAGTCCCCGGAGCACTCCTTCCTCGCCACCGACGTCCGGGGCGAGGTCCGCGCGACCCCCCGGGTCCTCGGCCGGGAGACCGCCCGGGCCGACGCCCTGCTCGACGTCCTCGGCCTGCACGACCGCGCCGACGTCAACCCCTTCCGGCTCTCCGGTGGTGAACAACGACGACTGGCGCTCGCGGCCGCCCTGGCCGCCGGCCCGGCGCTGCTGCTCGCCGACGAACCGAGCGTCGGGCAGGACCGGGGTACCTGGGCCGTCGTCGCGGGACTGCTCGCGGGTGCGGCCCGGGACGGGGCCGCCGTCGCCGTCAGCACGCACGACGCCGGTCTGGTCGATGCCGTCGCCTCGGGCGCCGGGGTCCACCTCGTCGCCGGTCGCAGCTCGCGTGGGGCGGCAGCGGCGTGAAGGACGGAGAAGTCCTCCACAGCGATGTCCACAGGACTGTGCACACACCTGTGGACAAGGTTGTGGGATTGCCCCCCGCGCCTGTGGACGACGGGGTTCCGCCGACGGCTGCGCAACGTCGCAGCGCTGGTCCCGGGCCTCTCGTGCGGCACTGCGGACCCCTCCCGCTGCTGGTCGTCGGGGTGCTCTGCGCCGTCGGCGCCTTCGCCGTCCAGGAGTGGTGGCAGGCGGCCGGAGCGCTTGCCGTGCAACTGCTCTGCCTCCCGCTCGTCGTCGGTGACCGGCGTGCGTTCCTGGTGCGGTCGTTGCCGCTGCTGGTCGCCGCGGTCTCCGTCGGGTGGTCCACGGTCGTCGCCGGCAGCAGTCCCGAACCCCTGTGGACGGCGTTGACGGCGTCCCTGCGCCTGCTCGTGCTCGTCCTCCCCGGTGCGCTCCTGCTCGGCTGGATCGACCCGGCCGAGGCCGGTGACCACCTCGCCCAGCGGCTCCGGCTGCCCGGACGCGTCGTCGTGGCCGTCGTGGCCGCCCTCGGTCAGCTCGACACCCTCGCCGCGTCCTGGGCGCAGATCGCCGCCGCCCGCCGGGTCCGCGGGTTCGGTCCCGGACGGGGTCCGCTGTCGCGCCTGCGGTGGTCGGCCTCGACGGCGTTCGGGTTGCTCGTCGACGCGGTGCGGCGGGCGGGGCGGACGTCCGTCGCGATGGACGCCCGGGGGTTCGCCGGCGACACGGCGCTGCGCCGCAGCTGGGCGCTGCCCGCTCCCTGGCGACGCGCGGACACCGTCCTGCTGCTCGTCGGGGTGGTCGTCGCCGCCCTGCCGCTGGTGCTCCGACTGGTGGGGTGAGCCTTCGTCGCCGTCGGTGGGCTGAGTGGCGGGCTGAGCCTCAGGTGAGGTCCCACAGGTCGGCGAGCATCCCGCCGTCGGGGGTGTGTCGCTGCGGCGCGGGGGAGTCGAGGACGACCAGCAGTCGCCCGCCGGTCCCGGTGACGTCGGCGGGGAGGAGGGTGATCCCCTCGGGGTGGTCCTCACCCTGGCCGTGCGGGAGGTCCAGGACCACCGGGAGCTCCGCGGCCCGGACGACGTCGGCGGCCTCGGTGACGCACCCGCCGACCCAGCGGTGCACGCGCACCGGCCCCGAGAGACCCATCGAGGGGCCGCTGAGCACGAGCAGGTCGTCCCCGTCGGGGCAGAGGTCGCGGATGCCGAGGCCCCGCAGGTCGAGCAGGTGCAGCCGGTAGGTCGCGCCGTCCGCGAACTCCTCGAGGACGAGGCGGCCCGGGTTCCTGCGGTGGGTGCGGGGGCGCAGTTCCAGCAGGACCGCCCAGCCGCGCAGCACCGGCCCGCGCAGACCGACCCAGAGCCGGTCGCCGTCGGGGGAGTGGTGGACGGCGATGCCCTCGACGTCGAGGCCGTTGTCCTTCGAGGGGATCGCGAGGAACGGTGCGATGAGGTCGTCGTCGGCGAGGTGGGTGCTCAGGTCGTCGTCGTGGGCCCCGAGGACGGCCGCGGTGCGGGTCTCACCGTCGACGTCGACCTCGCGGGCGGGAAGGCCGGTCGCCGGGTCGATCGGCAGCCGGACGAGGACGAACCGGTTGGGTTCGCGCACGACCCGGCCGAGGCGCCGGCGGGCCTTGTCGTCGGGGTCGTGGTCGCGGATCCGCTTGCGCTTCAGGCTGTGCGAACCGATGGCCCACAGCCAGGGACCGCTGCGGGCCAGGCCTTCGACGTCGGCCTCCTCGTCGTGCGGTCCGGGCAGGTCGACGAGCTCGGCCAGGGGAACGCTGACCTGACGGTCGTAGCCCTGGACCCGGCCGTCCTCGACGACGGCCGTCAGCCGTTCGACCGTGGCGGTCTCGTCGCCCGCCACCCAGAGGTGGGGGCCGTCGGCGCGGACGGCGGAGAGGTTCACGTGGGTCGTCCTGGCCCTCGACGCCTCGTCGAAGTGCAGGGGCAGCCGGCGCAGGGGTTCCACGTCCTGAGAGCGAACGGCTCTCCTCCCGAGTTCCCCGGGGTCCCCGTCGGGAACAAGACCCCCTCCTCGCGAGTTGAGCCCATCAGACTCAAGTTGCCGACGTTCCGGCTTGACAGATCCGGGGCGCCGGGCAGACTTGAGTGGAGAACGCTCAACACTCACCAAGCGCAGGAAGAGGGCCTCAAGCCATGGCACGTGCGGTCGGCATCGACCTCGGGACCACCAACTCCGTCGTCTCCGTCCTGGAGGGCGGCGAACCGACGGTCATCGCGAACGCCGAGGGTGGGCGCACCACGCCCTCCGTCGTCGCCTTCGCCAAGAACGGTGAGGTGCTGGTCGGCGAGATCGCCAAGCGCCAGGCCGTCACCAACATCGACCGCACCGTCCGCTCGGTCAAGCGTGAGGTCGGCACCAACTGGACGACCACGATCGACGACAAGAAGTACACCCCGCAGGAGATCAGCGCCCGCGTGCTGCAGAAGCTCAAGCGCGACGCGGAGAGCTACCTCGGCGAGGCCGTCACCGACGCCGTCATCACCGTCCCCGCGTACTTCAACGACGCGCAGCGCCAGGCCACCAAGGAGGCCGGTGAGATCGCGGGCCTCAACGTCCTGCGCATCATCAACGAGCCCACCGCCGCCGCTCTCGCCTACGGGCTCGAGAAGGGCAAGGAGGACGAGCTCATCCTCGTCTTCGACCTCGGTGGCGGCACCTTCGACGTCTCCCTCCTCGAGGTCGGCAAGGACGAGGACGGGTTCTCCACCATCCAGGTCCGCGCCACCTCCGGTGACAACCACCTCGGTGGGGACGACTGGGACCAGCGCGTCGTCGACCACCTGCTCAAGAAGGTCTCCAGCGCCTACGGCATCGACCTGTCCAAGGACAAGATCGCGATGCAGCGCCTGCGCGAGTCCGCCGAGCAGGCCAAGAAGGAACTCTCGACGGCCACCAGCACCGGCATCTCCCTGCAGTACCTCTCGATGAGCGAGAACGGCCCCGTCCACCTGGACGAGACGCTGACCCGCGCCCAGTTCGAGCAGATGACCCAGGACCTGCTGGACCGCACCAAGAAGCCGTTCCACGACGTCATCAAGGACGCCGACGTCAAGCTCGCCGACATCCACCACGTCGTGCTCGTCGGTGGTTCCACCCGCATGCCGGCCGTGACCAACGCCGTCAAGGAACTGCTCGGCGGCAAGGAGCCCAACAAGGGCGTCAACCCGGACGAGGTCGTCGCCATCGGCGCCGCGCTGCAGGCCGGTGTCCTCAAGGGCGAGCGCAAGGACGTCCTGCTCATCGACGTCACCCCGCTCTCCCTGGGCATCGAGACCAAGGGCGGGATCATGACCAAGCTCATCGAGCGCAACACCGCGATCCCGACCAAGCGCTCCGAGGTGTTCACCACCGCCGACGACAACCAGCCCTCGGTCCTCATCCAGGTGTTCCAGGGTGAGCGCGAACTGGCCCGCGACAACAAGCCGCTCGGCACGTTCGAGCTGACCGGCATCGCCCCCGCCCCGCGCGGTGTGCCGCAGGTCGAGGTCACCTTCGACATCGACGCCAACGGCATCGTGCACGTGAACGCGAAGGACCGCGGCACGGGCAAGGAGCAGTCGATGACCATCTCCGGCGGCAGCGCGCTGTCGAAGGAGGACATCGACCGCATGGTCAAGGACGCCGAGGCGCACGCGAACGAGGACAAGCAGCGCCGCGAGGAGGCCGAGGCCCGCAACCAGGCCGAGGGTCTCGTCTACCAGACCGAGAAGTTCGTCGCGGACAACTCCGACAAGCTCCCCGAGGACGGCAAGGCGAAGGTCGAAGCCGCTGTGGCGGAACTGAAGACCGCCCTCGCCGGCACCGACGCGGCCGAGATCAAGGCCAAGTCCGACGTCGTCGCGCAGGCCTCGCAGGAACTCGGCTCCGCGATGTACGCGGCCGCCCAGTCCGAGGGTTCCGCCGACGCGGGCGCCTCCGCCCAAGGGTCGTCGTCCTCCAACGACGAGGACGTGGTGGACGCCGAGGTCGTCGACGACGAGAAGGACAAGTGATGGCGGAGGACCACCAGCAGGACGAACCCGTCGTGGTCCGCGACAACCGCAGGCTCGACCCGGAGACGGGTGAGGTCCGGGGCGCACCCGCGGCCGAACCCGCTCCGGCCGCGCCCACCGTGGGCGGCCCGGACGACGGCGCGGCCGAGGCCGACCTCGACGCGGCGCAGACCCTCGCGGCCCAGCGCCTCGACGAGCTCCAGCGGCTGAACGCGGAGTACGCGAACTACCGCAAGCGCGTCGAACGCGACCGCGACGTCGCCAAGAACACGGCGCTCGCGGGCGTGGCCGAGTCGCTGCTGCCGGTCCTCGACGACGTCCACCTCGCGCGGCAGCACGGCGACCTCACCGGTCCGTTCGTCGCCATCGCCGACAAGCTCGAGGCGACGCTCACGCGTTTCGGCCTCGAGCGCTACGGCGAGGCCGGGGAACCGTTCGACCCGGCCGTCCACGAGGCGCTCATGCACAGCCACTCCGACGAGTACGAGGTCGCGACGTGCGTCCAGATCCTCCAGCCGGGGTACCGGTTCGCGGAACGGGTGCTGCGTCCGGCCCGCGTCGCGGTGGCCGACCCGCAGGGATGAACTCGACCAGGTCTGAGGAGGGGGGACGTTCGTGAGCATGCAGGACTGGGCGGAGAAGGACTTCTACGCCGTTCTCGGCGTCGCCCACGACGCGGACACGGCGGAGATCAAGAAGGCCTACCGCAAGAAGGCCCGGACGCTGCACCCGGACGCCAACCCGGGTGACGCGGCCGCCGAGGCGAGGTTCAAGGAGGTCGGGGAGGCGTACGCGATCCTCTCCGACCCCGAGCAACGCCGGCAGTACGACGGTGTCCGCGCGATGGTCGGCGGCGGGGCCAGGTTCTCCTCCGGGGGTTCCGGGCCCGGTGCGGCCGGTGGCGGCGCGGGGTTCGAGGACCTCCTCGGTGGTCTGTTCAACCAGGGCGGCGGGCGCGCCCCCGGCGGGGTGCGCTTCGGCACCCCCGGTGGGGGTTCCGCGGGCGGTTTCGAGGACCTGCTCGGGGGGTTGTTCGGTCAGGGCGGCGGCGCGGGGTTCCCGGGCGGTCAGGCTCCGCCGCAGCGCGGTCAGGACCTCGAGGCCTCGGCCCGGGTGTCCTTCCGCGACGCCCTCGACGGCAAGACCGTGTCGCTGCGGGTCCCCGACCCGCGCGGCGGCCCGGCCCGCAACGTCAACGTCCGGTTGCCCCAGGGCGTCCGGGACGGGCAGAAGGTCCGCCTGCGCGGCAAGGGGATGCCCGGCCCCGGCGGGACGGCGGGCGACCTGCTGGTCGCCGTGAACGTCGAACCGCACCCGGTGTTCAAGCGGGACGGCGACGACCTGCGGATGACCCTGCCGGTCTCCTTCGACGAGGCCGTGCTGGGCGCGACCGTCGAGGTTCCGACCCTGGACGGCGCGGTCGTCAAGGTGAAGGTTCCGGCAGGAACCCCGTCGGGACGGTCGTTGCGGCTCAAGGGCCGCGGCGTCAAGCGGTCACGCACGGACGACGACCGGGGCGACCTGTTCGTCACCCTCGACGTCGTCGTGCCGCAACGTGTCGACGGGGCGGTGCGCGAGGCCGTCGAGGCGTTCGCCGCGGCCACCGCCGGCGAGGACCCGCGGGCCGGTCTCGCCGACCGCGCCCGCAGCTGACCCACCCCCTCCACCCGTGATCCCGCTGGGAAACCCGGCGGGATCACGGGTCAGGAGGGTCGAGACGAGAGGAGAGGGAGCTTGTACGACGACGACACCGCGTTGTTCGTGATCTCGGTCGCGGCCGAACTCGCGGGCATGCACCCGCAGACGCTGCGTCAGTACGACCGCCTCGGCCTCGTCTCGCCCAGCCGGGCGCGGGGCCGCGGGCGGCGCTACTCCGCCCGCGACGTCGCGCAACTGCGCGAGGTGCAGCGGCTGTCCCAGGAGGACGGCGTGAACCTCGCGGGCATCAAACGCATCATGGACCTGGAGAACCACGTGCTGGCCCTCGGTCAGCGGGTCGAGGAGCTCGAGGCCGAGGTGGCGCTCGTGCGGTCCCAGGCGCGGCGGATCTTCGCGGCCGGGATGGCCGGGGACATCGTCGCGACCCCGATGGGTCGTCGCCCTGAGTCACAGCGTTCCAACGCCCTGGTGGTGTGGCGGCCCGAACCCCGCCGTTGACCCGGCCCCCGCCCCCGGTGTGGGGCATGATCTGGCCGTGACGTCATCGCCGACCGGTTCCACGGTCCTCGCCATCGGGTCCTACACCTCCGCCACCGGGGGTCGCGGTCAGGGCATCACGCTGGTGCCGCGCGACCCGTCCTCCGGCCGGCTCGGCCGTCCCGGCCACGTCGCGGACTGCGCTTCACCCTCCTTCCTCGCGACGGGAGCGCCCGGTCTCGTGCACGCGGCCCACGAGGTCGACGAGGGTTTCGTCTCCACCCGCCGCTACGCCGGCGACCGCTGGGAACTGCTCGGTGAACAGCCGAGCGGCGGTTCCTCGCCCTGTCACCTCACCGTGACGCCCGACGTCGTGCTCGCCGCGAACTACGGCGGGGGCGTCGGGGTCCTCGGGCTGACCGGGGGAGTCGTCACCGGACTGCGACAGACGCTGCACGGCAACGGTTCCGGGCCGGACCGCGAACGCCAGGAGGCGTCGCACCCGCACTCCACGCGACTGCTGACGCCGGACGCGTTCGCCGTCCTCGACCTCGGGACCGACGAGGTCCGGGTCCACACCCTCGGCGCGGACGGCGCCTCGCCCGACCCGGTGCAGGTCGTCGACCTGGCGCCGGGGACCGGGCCGCGGCACGCCGTCGTCGATGCCGGCCGGGTCCACGTCGCGGGTGAACTCGACGCGAGCGTCACGTCGTTCACGCTGCAGGACGGCCGGTGGTCCGACCCCGTCCGCACCTCCGCGCTGGTCGGCTCCGTCGACGAACCCGTGTACCCCTCGGAGATCGCCCTCGCGCCCTGGGGTCTCGTCGTCGCCAACCGCCGCGCTGACGTCATCACGTTGTTCGAGGTCGTCGACGGTGTCCCCCGTGCCGTGCGCGACGTGACGATCGGGGTCGCGAACCCCCGCCACGTCCTGGTGATCGGCCACCACCTCTACGTCGCCGCCCAGGACTCCGACGCCGTCGTGCACCTCACGCTGGACGACGACCTGACCGTCGTCGACCGTTCGGTCGTGGAGGTCGGGTCGCCGACGTACGTGCTGCCCCTCTGAGCCCACTGGACCGCGCCCGTCCGCAGCGGCAGGCTGGCGCGCAGCGAGAGGGGGTTCCGGTGGCGTCGGACGAGGAAGTGCTCACCGGTGGTGGGGTCAACGAGGTGGTCCGCACGGGGGACGCCGTTCGTCGTCCCACCGGCCCCCACACCCCGAGGGTCCACGAGTTGTTGCGCCGTCTCGAGGGCTTCGCCCCCGTTCCCCGGGTCCGCGGGCTCGTCGACGGTTTCGAGTTCCTCGACTTCCTGCCCGGGACCGTCCCGAACTACCCGGTCGGTGACGAGGCGGCCTCCCGGACGGCCCTCCTGAGCGCTGCGGAACTCCTGCGCGACTACCACCGGGCGACGGCGGTCTTCGCCGCGGAACTCCCGCGCGACGGGTGGCTGTTCCCCGCGCAGGAACCCGTCGAGGTCGTCTGCCACGGCGACTTCGCCCCGCACAACTGCGTGCTGCAGGGGGAACGCGTCACGGGGCTGATCGACTTCGACACCGCACGACCGGGTCCACGCCGCACGGACCTCGGCGTCGCCGTCTACCGCTGGGTGCCGCTCTCGGACCCGGGTCACGACGGCGTCCGCCCCGGCACCGCGGAACAGGCCTCTCGGCTGGCGGAGTTCTGCGACGCCTACGGGGCGACGGCGGCGGACCGGGCCGGCGTCGTCGACGCCGTGCTCGAACACCTCGACCTGCTCGTGCGGTACATGCACGAGCAGGCCGCCGCAGGCAGCGCCGCGTTCGCGTCCCACGTCGCCGACGGCCACGACCGGCTCTACGTCCGGGACGCCGCCTACGTGCGGGCGAACCGGTCAGTGTTCGAGACCGCGATCCTGCGCTGACGTGGGCGGCAGTGCGTCGGAGATCCGGGCCAGCGCCCGGGCGACGTCGACGGTGGTGCTCGTGTCCACCCGGACGACCGGTCCGAGCCGCAGCGGTTCGGCCTGCGCCGCCCAGCGGTCCCAGTCCTGCGCGAGCCGGGCCGCGTCCTCGTGGAGGGCCGGGCGGTGCCGCGCCGCGAACCGTTGCCGGGCCACTGCGGAGTCCACGTCGCACCAGACCTCGACGGTGCGCGCGTCGCGGACCCCGGTCCGGACGAACTCGAGGTCCCGTGGCCGGAACCACCACGACTCCACCAGGACCACTCCGGACATCCCCGCCGCCATGGCCCAGACCGTCTCCATGGCCACCGCGCCCAGCGGCCGCGACGCCAACGCGTCCCCGGCGAGCACGGCCAGCGACTCCTTGACATCGTCCTTCGACAGCCGCGGCCAGGACGTGAGTCCGGCCAGTCGCGTCGCGAGACTGGTCTTGCCCGCACCCGGCAGACCGTTGACGAGGACGATGACGTCGGCCACGGGGACATCCCAGCACGACCGGTCGGCCGTCCGGAACGTGGTGGACCGGTCGACGTCCCCCGGAGGGGGCCCCGCACCTGCTCTGATGGTCGTCGGGGACGTTCGAGACACGGGGGGCGACGTGCGACACGCAGTGGTGGCCGCGACAGCGACGGTGCTGTTCGGGGCGGGAGTGCTCACCGGTGGCGGGACGGCGGTGACCGACGACAGTGCGTCGTCGGGGCCGGTGCTCGCCTTCGTGGGCGACGACGGAGGACGCGGCCAGGCGCTGTTCGGCCTGGACACCGGGACCGGCCGGCAGTGGGGCATCGCGGCCGGGTTCACGCACGACCTGAGCTGGTCGCCGACGGGAACCCGCATCGCGTGGATCTCCTTCGACGACGACTACCTCGGCCACGTCCAGGTCGCGAACGTCGACGGCAGTGCTGTCACCCCGCTCGAGTCCGAGGGGGATTCCCGCGCGCTGACCTGGGGACCGGACGGAACTCTCGCGTGGTTCCACCGCAGCACCTGGAACCCCACCGACTGCACGACCGACGACCGCCTCACCCGGGTGGACGTGGTGCTGCAGGCGCCGGACGGAGCCCGCCGCGTCCTCGGTACTGCGTCACCGGTGTCTGACGGCCTGGAGTTCTCGCCGGACGGTCGCACCCTCACCTGGCGCGAGTCCGGGGGTGACGATCCCTGCGTGCAGGCGCCGACCCGACTGGTCGTGGCCGATGTGACGACGGGGGAGCAGCGGGTCGTCGCCGGCGCGGAGGGCACCCGGGGGACGGCGTTCTCGCCCGACTCCTCGACCATCGCGGCGACCCGCGACGACGAGGAGGGCGGGGACGTGGTGCTCGTCGACGTCGCGCGCGGCACCGCCCGCAGGGTCGCCACCCCCGGGGTCGGGGAGACGTTGCCGCGGTTCGTCCCCGACGGGTCGCAGCTCGTCGTGGTGCGGACGGCCGGCGGGGCGCAGCGCTACGCCGTCGTCGGTCTCGACGGTTCGCCGGTGCGCGACCTCGCGCCGACGCCCGGCCGCGTCGAGGACGTCGTCGTCTCCCCGGACGGTGCCGCGCTGTTCGCCGCGGTCAGCGCCGTGGCCCCGGTCGGGTCGGACCGGGGAACGGCCGAACCCGGCGTCTGGCGCCAGCCGCTGGACGGTTCCCCGGCGACCAGGCTCACCGACGGGTTGCCCGGGAGGGAACTCGCGGCGGCGGCGACGTCGGCCGCCGCGCCGCTGGTTCCGCGTCACGCCCGCCGGTCGCGCTGAAACCCGAACGCTCTGCACCGCAACGGTGCAGGGCGTCCTGGGTGGACGTCAGGCGATGGCCTGCGCGAACAGCGGCACCGCGTGGTCGAGGGCGTAGCCGAGGCCCAGCGTGGTCCCGCTGGAGAACGCGTTGGCCTGGGTGGTGTCGTCGAACACCACGATGCGCCCGTCCCGGGTGGCCTGCAGGTTCTGGATCCCCGGGTTCGCGGTGATCTCCGCCGCCGTGGCGCCGATGGGGAACACGACGACGAGGTCGGCCTCGAGCTGGTCGAGCTGCTCGTCGGAGAGCGACACGTAGAAGCTGGCGTCGGTGGAGAGCGCCTGCACCGTCGGGCTCTGGGTGAAACCGAGTTCGGTCATGAAGTCGACGCGGCTGTCACCGGTGACGTAGGCGCCGAAGGCGCCGGAGAAGAACGCGGCGACGGAGACGGTCCTGCCCGCGAACCCGGGGTTCGCCGCCGCGACGTCCTTGAACTTCGCCTCGAGGTCGGCGATCAGCTTCGCGCCCGCGTCGCTCGTGCCGAGGGCGGCGGAGACGAGTTCCACCTGGTCCTGCCAGGAGGTGCCGTACGTGACCTTCTGGCCGGGCGGCGGACCGACCGTGGGGGCGATCTGCTTCAGCTCGTCCTGCTGGGCCTGGGCGTTGCTCTGCCGGGTGTTGAGGATGACGTCGGGGGTCAGCGCGGCGACGGCCTCGTAGCTGAGTTCGGTGGTGCCCAGCACCTCGGGGGTCTGCTTCACCAGGTCGCTCGCCCAGGGACCGACGCCGTCACCCCCGAAGGCCAGCCAGTCGGAGGTGCCGACGACCTGACCCCCCAGGGCCAGCACGGTCTCCATGTCGCCCCAGCCGAGCGCGACGACGTTCTTCGGGTTCGCGGGGACCTCCACGGCGCCGAACAGGGTGTCGATCGAGGTGGTCGAGGACGCCGCCCCGGAGCTGCTCGCGGAGGCGCCCGCGTCGTCGGACGAGCCGCAGGCGGCGAGGGCGGAGAGACCCGCGACGGACGTGCCGGCGAGCAGGGTGCGGCGGGACAGCGACGGCACGGAGGCTCCGATCGGGGGACCACCTCAGCGGATGCGACTGAGGACAGCCTGACCATACCCGACCGGCACCCCGTCGGCAGAGCGTGCGGGCCACCCCGGCGGGTGGTCCGCACGCCCGTCGTCAGTGCGCCCCGAGGACCGCGGCCACCTCGGGGATGCGGTCGACGTAGCCGTCGAGGAGCTTGCGCCCGACCGTCACCGAGTCCACGAGCGGGTGCAGGGCGAACGCCTGCAGCGCCTCGTTCCGGTCGCCGGTCAGGGCGGCCGCGATGGTGTGCCGTTCGACGGCCTTCACCTGCTGCATGAGGCCCAGCTGGTGCAGGGAGGGGGCGGACGTGGTCAGCGGGTGGACCCCGTTGGCGTCGACCGTGGTCGGGACCTCGACGACCGCGTCGTCGGGCATCCCGGCGATGGTTCCCCGGTTGCGGACGTTGAGGATCATCGTCGCGCGCTCGTTGCGGGTGATGGCGGCCATCACGCCCAGCGCGACGCCCGCGTAGCCCTGGTGCGAGGGGTCGGTCTCGACCTGGTCGGTGTGCGCGGGTCTCCCCTGCTCGCCGCCCTTGGCCTCGGCCATGTAGCTGGCGCTGCGCGCGGTCACGGTCTCGCGCCAGAACGCCGCGGCGTCGGCGCCCTTGGACCGGACCTCGCGGTAGAAGTCGCCCTGGGTCTCGAGCAGGAACTCCCCGCGGGTCGTGCCCGAGTCGACGATCGCCCGCACCGCGTCACGGTTGAAGTAGTAGTAGTAGAGGTACTCGTTCGGGATGAGGCCCATGGTGCGCAGCCACTCCGGCCCGAAGACGATGCCCTCCTCGAGGACCGAGAGCTTCTCGTCGTCGGCGAGCAGGGTCGGGAGCACGTCCACCCCGTCGTACAGGACCCGGCGCATCCACCCGAGGTGGTTCAGGCCGACGTAGTCCATCTGGACGCGGCGGTGGTCCAGGCCGAGGACACCCGCCACGCGGCGTCCCAGACCCGAGGGGGTGTCGCAGATGCCGAGGACCCGGTCGCCCAGGACGCCCTGCATGGCCTCCGTGATGATCCCGGCCGGGTTGGTGAAGTTCAGGAAGTAGGCGTTCGGGGCAAGTTCGCGGACCTTGTGCGCGATGTCGACCATGAACGGGACGGTCCGCAGGGCGTAGGCCAAGCCGCCCGGACCGGTCGTCTCCTGACCGATGACGTTGAGGTCCAACGCGACCCGCTCGTCGCAGCAACGGGCGGCGAGACCGCCCACACGCACTGCGGCGAAGATGAAGTTGCTCCCCGCCAGCGCCTGGTCCAGGGAGGTCGTCGGCACCAGCCGGGGCGCGTCGGGGAACTCCCGGGCGAACTGGGACAGGACGAGGACCATGCCGTCGAGGCGGTCCTGGTCGGTGTCGTACAGGGCCACCTCCTCCACCCGCGGGGTTCCCTGGTCGCGCAGGAGGGCCTGGTAGACGTAGGGGGTTCGGAACCCGCCGCCGCCGAGGATGCAGAGTTTCACGTGATGATCACCTTTCCGCCGGCGTCGCGGCAGAGTTGGAGGGGGGCGGGGTCGGCGCCCTTGGTCGTGATGAGGACGTCGACCTCGCTGACGGAGCACAGCCGCAGGGAGCCGGTGCCCGGGAACTTGGTCTCGGTGGCCAGGAGGACGACCTTCTCGGCGGCCTCGATCATGGCGCGTTTGATCGGTTCCTCGACCGCCATGTTGTCCACCACGCGACCGTTGTTGCGCACTCCGGTGCAACTCAGGAGGACGGTGTCCGCGTTGAGGTGGCTCAGCACCTGGCCGGTCACCGAGCCGACGAGGCTCTGGTAGTTGCGCCGCACGACGCCGCCGAGCAGGACGAGCCGGACGGCGTCGTCGTCGCGCAGGACGTCGAAGACGGCGAGGTTGGAGGTGATGACGGTGAGGTCGCGCCCCCGGAGGAGTTCGGCCACCAACGGGGTCGTCGTCCCGATGTCGAGGATGACGACCTCGCCGTCGTCGATGGAGGCCGCGGCCGCGGCGGCGACGCGTTCCTTCAGGGGGCGGTCGGTCGTGGCGACGAGGTCGAAGGGGCGTTCGCGGTTCTCGCTGCCCCCCTCGAAGGACGCGTCGCCGGTCACCGGCTGGGGCCGGAGGACTTCCGCCCGCAGAGCCTCGCCCGCGGTCCGGTCCTCGAGGGCGATGGCGCCACCGTAGGTGCGGACCAGTTCGCCGTCCTTGTCGAGCACCTGCAGGTCGCGGCGGATCGTCGACTCGCTCACCTCCATCCGCTCGGCGAGGTCACGCACGCTCGTCGCGCCCTCGTGGTGCACCGCGTGCAGGATGCGTCGGCGCCGCTCAGCGGAGATCACCGGTCCAGAGTAGGACCTTCGCGCGGAGTTGACCAGACTCGAGCAGAGACGGCCGAATTTACCGAGCTGTAACCCCAGGATCGACGCGGTCCCTTGCGTGACTCTGCGCGTGATGCTCATACTCGGCGGATCCTGGGCGCTACCGCCCTAGCCCCGTCGCACGCTGAGGAGCGTCCGTGCCTCCCACCGTCCCCGCGTCGCCCGGACCGGTCGTCGAGACCGACGTCGTGTTCGGCGGCACCGTCTTCTGCGACCTGGTCCTCTCGGGCACCCCGTTGCCCGGTCCGGGTGAGGAGGTCTTCGCCGACGGGTTCGCGCTGGTGGCCGGCGGTACCGCGAACCGCGCGGTCGCGACCGCACGGCTGGGCATGCACACCGGGATCCTCGCCGTGCTGGGGACCGACGTCCTGGGCGAGCACCTGCACGACCTCCTGGCGCGTGAACCGGGACTCGACCTGCGGTGGCTGCAGCGCACCTCCAGGTACCAGACCCCCGTCACCGTGGCCGTGACCAACGAGCACGACCGGGGTTTCATCACCTACCTGGAGGACGGCGCGGAGGTGCCCCGGCAGTGGCCCGGACCGCTGCCCGTGGTGAAGGCGGCCCACACCGGGATCGCCTTCGGCGTCCCCGGCTGGATCGCGGACCTGCGCCGGGCCGGGACGACGGTCTTCGGCGGCGTCGGCTGGGACGGTTCCGGGCTCTGGTCCGAAGAGGTCCTGCACCGCGCGGAGGAGGTGGACGTCTTCGTCCTCAACGAGGTCGAGGCCCTCAGCTACACCCGCACCGACTCCGTCGAAGCGGCCGCGAAGGTGCTCACCCGCCACGTCCGCTCGGTCGTCATCACCCGGGGCGCGGAGGGTGTCACCGCCGTGGACGCCGGCTCCGCGGGTGTCGGGTCCTGGGTCCACGTGCCCGCCGTGCCCGTCCGGGCCGTCGACCCCACGGGGGCCGGTGACGTGTTCACCGCCGGGCTGATGACCGGTTCCGTCCTCGGCTGGGACCTGCGGACCCGCGTCGCGTTCGCCGGCCTCGTCGCGACCCTCTCGGTCCGCTCGCTCGGCGGTTCCGCCAGTGCTCCCCGCCCCGCGGAGGTCGCGGAGTTCCTCGCCTCGCGACGCCCCGAGGGGGACTGGACCACCGTCCTCGACTGGGCCGCCCGGCAGCCGGCCATCCCCTCCTGAGACCACCACGTCCTGAGACCACCACGCACGCAGCTCGCGACCACCTTCCCGACCCACCCGTAGGAGACCCCGTGGACACGACCCGAGACTTCCCCCTCCCTCGCCGAGGCGTTCTCGCCCTCGCGCTGAGCGCCACGGCCCTGGTGGCCGCGGCGTGCGCACCCGGCGGTTCCGGTTCCGACGCCGCCCCCACCAGTTCCGAACCCGTCACCACCGACGCCGCGTCCCTGGGGAACGTGACCCTCACCGTCTGGGACCAGAACACCGACGGTGGCATCGACGACGCCCAGACCAAGCTCAACGACCAGTTCGCGGCCGCCTACCCGAACATCAAGGTCGAACGCGTGTCGCGGTCGTTCGCCGACCTCAAGACGACCCTGAAGCTCGCCCTGTCCGGTGACGACGCGCCCGACGTGGTCCAGGCCAACCAGGGCTACCCGGACATGGGGGCGTTCGTGCAGGCCGGTCTGCTGCAGCCGGTCGACGCGTGGGCGGAGGTCTACGGCTGGACGACCCGCTACCCCGAGGACCTGCTCAGCCTCAACAAGTTCTCCTCCGACGGTGCCACCTGGCGCGACGGGAACCTCTACGGCGTCTCGCAGACCGGGGAGATCGTCGGGCTGTACTACAACAAGGAACAACTGTCGCAGGCCGGTCTGACCGCGCCCGTCACCTTCGCGGACTTCGAGGCGGCCCTGCCGGTGCTGCAGGCCGCCGGCCTGCAGCCGATGCAGTACGGCGACGCCGACAAGAGCCCCGGGATCCACCTCTTCGGTGCGACCCTCTCGGCCGTCGCCGGGGTGAAGGCCGCCAGCGACCTCGTGTCCGGCAGCGGGGGCGCCTGGACCGACGACACCTCCGTCCAGGCGGCGACGAAGCTCTCCGAGTGGTCCACGAAGAAGTACCTGCCGGAGGGCCACAACGGCGTCGGCAAGGACCAGGCGGTCACCGACTTCGGGCAGGGCAAGGGGACGTTCCTCTTCACGGGGACCTGGCAGCAGGCGACGCTGCAGGAGGCCATGGGCGACAACGTCGGTTTCGTCGCGCTCTCCGGCGTCGACGACAAGGCCGAGACCCTGGGTGGTGTCGGGCTCGCCTGGGCGATCACCTCGAAGGCGTCCAACGCCAACGCGGCCGCGGCCTACATCGAGTTCATCACCAACGCCGCCGCCAGCCAGGTCCTGGTCGACACGGGGAACCTGCCCGTCGTCCTCCCCGAGGGGTACCAGGCCGTCGCCGGCACCCTCGCGGGCGACATCGCCGGGCAGTGGAACGACGTGAGCCAGCAGAACGGGCTCGTCCCGTACCTCGACTACGCCACCCCGACGTTCTACGACACCCTCACGGCCGGGGTCCAGCAGTTGACCGGCGGGCAGTTCACCCCGGAGGAGTTCACCGAGTCGCTGCAGAAGGACTACTCGGCCTTCCTCAAGGACCGCTGATGCCCGCGGTGTCCCCCCGGAGCAGTCGTCCGGACCAGGAAGCGGTCCCGGCCCCGGGCACCCCGGTCGTGACCTCCAGCCGGCCGGAGCGGCAGTGGAAGGCCTTCCTCTACCTGGCCCCCGCTCTCGTCGTCCTCATCGCCTTCATCGTCGTGCCGCTGGCGCAGGGTGCGTGGTACTCCCTCTACGACTGGAACGGCCTGTCCGCGGCGACCTGGGTGGGCCCGCAGAACTACGTGGACATCGTCACCGACCCGGCGCTGCGGGCGGCGTTCGGTCACGCGCTCGTGCTCGTGCTCTTCTTCGCCGTCCTCCCCGTCGTGGTCGCCCTGTTCCTCACCGCGGTGATGTCCCGGGCGCCCCGGCTGCGAGGGCTGGGCTTCTTCCGCGTGGTCCTCTTCCTGCCGCAGGTCATCGCGTCGGTGGTCGTGGCGACGTCGTGGCTGGCGATCTACGCCCCCGACGGCCTGCTCAACCGGCTGCTGCGTCTCGTCGGCCTGGGCCTGGTGACCCGTGCCTGGCTGGGGGACTTCTCCACCGCGCTGCCGGCCGTCGGGTTCGTCGGCAGCTGGGTGGGCATCGGGTTGTGCCTGGTGCTCTTCCTCTCCGGGGTCGGCCAGATCGACCCGGAACTCTTCGAGGCGGCGCGGCTCGACGGGGCGGGGCTGTTCCGGGAGTTCTTCGCCATCACGCTCCCGGGACTGCGCGGCCAGATCACCGTCGCCCTCACCCTGACCGTCGTCGCCGCCCTGAAGAGCTTCGACCTGATCTACGTGACGACGCGCGGCGGGCCGGGGAACTCCACCACGGTGCCGTCCTACCTCGCCTACGAACGGGCTTTCCAGACCAACCAGGTGGGCTCCGCCTGCGCCGTCGGCATCACCCTCGCCGTGGTGATCGTGCTCGTCACGGTCCTCATCTCCAAGCTGCAGCCGCAGGAGTCCTGACATGCGCATCAGCCGCTTCGAGACGAGCGTGAACTACGTCCTCCTGGGCGTCTTCGCGCTCTTCGCCGTGGTCCCCCTCGTGGGGGTCCTGATCTCCGCCTTCACCCCCGTCGACGAGTCCCGCTCCGGTTTCCAGCTGCCGTCCCGGTTCGCGCTGGAGAACTTCGGCGAGGCCTGGCGGCGCGGGCACTTCGGCGACTACGTGGTGAACAGCGTGCTGGTGACCGTGGGCGTCGTCGCGTTGACGATCCTGTTGTCGGTGCTGGCGGGGTACGCGTTCGCGACCATGCGCTTCCCCGGCCGGACGGTCCTGTTCTACGTCATGCTGCTCGGGCTGATGCTGCCGGTGGAGTCCTTCGTCATCCCGCTCTACTACGACCTCCGCGGCGTGGGACTGACCGACACCTACTGGGCCCTGCTGCTGCCCCAGACCGCGCAGTCGCTGGCCTTCGGCGTCTTCTGGATGCGCAACTACTTCCTCAGCTTCCCCGACAGCGTCCTGGAGGCGGGACGCATGGACGGTGCCGGCGACCGGACCCTGCTGTGGCGCGTCCTCGTCCCCAGCGCGGGACCGGCGGTCATGACGATGGGTCTGCTCATCGGCATGTGGACGTGGAACGAGTTCCTGCTGCCGCTCATCATGATCTCCGGGGAGGGGCTGCGCACGGCACCGCTCGGGCTGGCGTTCTTCCAGGGACAGCACGCGACCGAGCAGTCCCTGCTCGCCGCGGCCGCCACCATCGTGGCCCTGCCGATCGTCGTGGTGTACCTGTTCCTGCAGCGTCGCTTCATCGCCGGGATGCTCGGCGGAGCCGTCAAGGGGTGATCTCCTCGGCGTCCCGTCGCCGGACCGTGTCTCGAACCCCGAAACCTCGCCAGGAGTCCCGCGCGATGGAAGTCGTCATCACCCCCACCCCCCGGCACGCGGCCGAGCTGGCCGCGGACGCGGTCTGCCGCCTCCTGGAGGACGATCCCGGGTCGGTCCTGGGTCTGGCCACCGGATCGTCGCCGCTGGCCCTCTACCGGGCCCTCATCGACCGGCACCGGGCCGGCCGGGTGAGTTTCGCGCGGGCCCGCGCGTTCACCCTGGACGAGTACGTGGGGTTGCCCCGGGGGCACGCCGAGAGCTACCGGGAGGTGATCCGGCGCGAACTCGAGGACCACGTCGACTTCCCCGCGGGCGCGGTCACCGGACCCGACGGCCACGCGGAGGACCTCGCCCGGGCCGGACGGGACTACGAGGAGGCGATCGTGTCGGCCGGGGGTGTCGACCTGCAGGTCCTCGGCCTCGGCGGCAACGGGCACATCGCCTTCAACGAGCCGGGGTCGTCGTTGAACTCCCTCACCCGCGTCACGGCGCTCACTCGCCGGACCCGGTCGGACAACGCCCGGTTCTTCGGCGGGAACGTCGAGGAGGTGCCGTCGCTCTGCCTCACCCAGGGGCTGGGCACGATCCGGCGGGCGCGCCACCTCGTCCTGATCGCCACCGGCGAGGCCAAGGCCCCGGCCGTCGCGGCGATGGTGGAGGGGCCCGTCTCGGCGTCCTGCCCGGCGTCCGTGCTGCAACTGCACCCGCACGTGACGGTCCTGCTCGACGGGCCGGCCGCCTCGGACCTGCAGCCCCGGGACGACTACGCGACGGCCTGGGCGGTGAAACCCGCCGGGCAGGGGCTGTGACCCTCTCGGCAGACGTCCGGACCGCTGTTCACCTCGACGCCGGAGGGCCGGGGCGACACCGTCCCGGCCCTCCGGCGTTCGCCGTGCGTGAGGGGCTCAGCGCTCGATCTTGTCCAGCTTCAGCATCTTGGTGATGACGCTGTCGAGTTCCTCGTCGCGGAAGATCTTCTTCCAGTCGTCCTTGACGATCGACTCGCGGCCGTAGTCCATGGCGATGAGGCACGCGTCGGAGAACGGGTTCGACCCGCGGAGGCTGTTGGTCAGCGCGATCTGCACGTGACCGAAGAGCATCGCCTTGGCGGCCTCCTCGGGGACGCCCACGGTGTGGACGGTCTCGTGCAGGGCTTCCTTGAGCAGGGCGCCGATCATGCAGGCGATGGTCTCGACCAGGGTCGGTTCGAGGACGGCGAGCTGCTTCACGGTGACCCAGTGCACGGTGTCGACGGGGCCGTACATGATCCGGATGACGTCCTCGGCGATGTCGCGCTTGCTGAGGTCGTCGCTCTCGAACGCGGCGACGACGTTCTGCAGCGCGCCTTCTCCGCCGAAGTTGTCGGCGTACTCCTCGGGCCGGGTGCGCTCGAGGAACACCGACGGGTGGCAGGGGTGGGCGACGGCCTGGAGGACGTCCTCGCGCTGGGCGAGGAGGTTCGCGTAGGCGGCGGCCGGGTCGAGGGTGAGCAGGATCGAGCCCGGCTTCATGGCCGGGACGACGGACTTCGAGACGACGCCGAGCACGGTGTCGGGAACGGCGAGGATGACGACGTCGGCGCCGTCGACGGCCTCCTCGGTGGAGACGGCGGTGCGGCCCTCGGCGGCCATGCGTTCCTTGCCGGCCGGGGAGTTCTCGGCGTAGCGCAGGGTGTGGCCGGACTTCATGAGGTTGCGGGAGACCCGCATGCCCATCTTGCCGCCGGCGCCGACGACGGCGACGGTCACTGCGGGGGCTTCGGTCGTTGCGGTCATGCTGTTCGACTCCTGTCGGTTCTCAGGCGGTGGTGGTCTGGGGGGAGGGTTCCTCGAGCGCGGCCCGGCTGCGCCGGGACATGACGAGGAGGATGACGGCCGACAGCACGAGGAAGCCGCCGGTGATCATGAGCGGGATCTTCTCGTCGCCCGTGAGGTCCTTCAGCCACCCGGTGACGTAGGGAGCGGAGAACCCGCCGACGTTGCCCAGGGTGTTGATGAAGGCGATGCCCGCGGCGGCGGCGGCCCCGGTGAGGAACTGCGGCGGCAGCGACCAGAAGTTCGGCAGCGCCATGAAGATCCCGCAGGCCGTGACGGCGATGACGAGGATCGTCAGGTACGGCGAGTTCATGTACAGCGCGACCGGGACGCTCAGGCCGGCGACCAGGGTCGGCAGCGCGATGTGCCAGCTCTTGAAGCCGTTCTTCGCGATGTGGCGCGACCACAGGAACAGGGCGATCGCCGCGGGGACGTAGGGGACCGCGTTGACGAGGCCCTTCTCGAAGACCGAGAACGTCGTCCCGAAGCGCTCCTGGAACCCGGAGATGATCGTGGGCAGGAAGAACGCCAGCGAGTACAGGCCGTAGATGAGACCGAAGTAGGCCAGGGCCAGCGCCCAGACGCGGCCCTCCCTGAGGATGCGGCGCGCGGGGACGTGCCCGCGGTTCTCGCTCTCGGTCTGCTCGGCGTCGAGTTCACGGCGCAGCCAGGTGCGCTCGGTCGCGCTCAGCCACTTCGCGTCCTCGGGCTTGTCGGTGAGGTAGAACCAGCACGCGATGCCCATGACGATCGCGGGGATGCCGACGCAGAGGAACATGAAGCGCCAGCCCTCGAGGCCGAGGACGCCGTGACCCTGTTGCATGAGCAGACCCGCGAGCGGGGCCCCGATGACCGTGGTCAGCGGCTGCGCCAGGTAGAAACCCGCGAGCGCCTTGCGGCGGTACTCGCGCGGGAACCACAGGGTGAGGAACAGGATGGCGCCGGGGAAGAACCCCGCCTCGGTGACGCCGAGGAGGAACCGCAGTGCGTAGAGCTGTTCGGTGTTCTGCACCCAGGTGAACAGCGTCGCGACGATGCCCCAGGTGATCATGATGCGAGCCAGCCACTTGCGGGCCCCGAAGCGGTGCAGGGCCAGGTTGCTGGGGACCTCGAGGAAGATGTACCCGAGGAAGAAGATCCCCGACGCGAACCCGAACTGGGCCGCGGTGAGGCCGAGGTCGTCGCCCATGCCGTTGGGCTCGGCGAAACCGATCGCCGTCCGGTCGAGGTAGTTGATGAAGAACATCACCGCGACGAAGGGGATGAGCCGGACCGCGGCCTTGCGCAGCGCGGTGCTACCGGCGGTGGGGGAGGTGCTGGTGTCCATGGGAAGGCGTGCTCCCTTGCACGGGTGGTGGTCGTGGTCGCCGTCGTGGTCGCCGTCGCGGTCGGACCGGTCGGCTCGAGGAAACTGTCGCACCGTCGCGCAGATTGGTCAACCGGTTGTGCGCCTCAGTTGCCTGTCTGGTAGCTCGCCAGTGTCGCCAGCGATCGGGCGGTCCAGTCGGCCTCGAGCGCACGCGTCGTCGCGGCGTCATCCTGCGGCACCAGCCAGTGCTCGAGGACCTGGTGGACCCTGGCCGGGTCGGGCTGGACGACGGCGAGCAGGTCGCGGAAGTCGAGCTGTCCCTCGCCGAGGGGGCAGCTGGCCAGGGTGAAGCCCGCCCACCCGTCACGACGCGTGAACGTGAAGTCCTTCACGTGGATGTTGACCACGCGGGGGGCGAGTCGGCGCACGACGTCGCGGGGGTGCTCGAGGTTGGCGACGCAGTTGGCCGGGTCGAGCACGATGCCCAGGTGCGGGGAGTCGACCTCGTCGACGATCGCGAGCAGGTCGGTGGTCGGGATCTGCTCGTAGGTCTCCAGGCCCAGCGTGACGCCGGCGGCCGCGTACTCCGGGACGACCTCCCGCAGGCGGTCCACGGTCTCCCCGGCGGTGGGTCGGTCGCTCACCCCGCCGTGCTCGGAGTAGACCATCGAGCGGACCGTGCGCACCCCCAGGGCGAGGGCGTGCGCGAGGTGCGTGCGCAGGTGCTCGACCCCGGTTCCGCGGGTGCCCGTCTCGAGGATCAGGCCGCGTTCCGCGGTGGCCGTGCGCAGCGTGGCCGCGAGCTCGGGGGTGAGGGCCTCGAGGTCGGGGTGGTCGCAGACCTGGAACACCTGCCCGCCGAGGTCGGCGATCTCGTGCAGCATCTCCAGGAGGGAGATCGGCTGCGGTGCAGCCGGGTTCCAGCGGTGGCTGTACGCGTAGGTGGACACTCCGACGGCCACGATGCCTCCTTGGGCGCCCCGGGTCCCCGGAGCTCGATTGGTCAACCGGTTGCAGAGTATCGCTCCGGAGGGGCGGACGCGAGGAACAAGACGACGCCCGATCCGCTTGAACCCGGTGAGCGCGGACCGCGTGCCCGCGCGGGGCCTCCACCGCTGCGACGCCGCGGGAGCCGCCCCCGGCCCTGGTCACCCGGACCACCGCCGCCGAGCATCGAGGGAGAACCTGGACATGACTGATCTGCAGTGGCGTGTGGTGCTGGCCGCCGACGAGGCCGGTGTCTCCTACAAGAACGCCATCAAGGCCGACCTGCTCAAGGACCCCCGGGTCAAGGAGGTCCTCGACGTCGGCGTCGACAGCGACACCGACAAGACCGCCTACCCCCACGTCGCCGTCGCCGGTGCGCGCAAGATCGCCGCGGGTGAAGCGGATCGCGGGATCTTCGTCTGCGGCACCGGCATGGGCGTGGCCATCGCGGCCAACAAGGTCCCCGGCATCCGCGCCTCCGTCGCCCACGACTCCTTCTCCGTGGAGCGTCTGGTGCTCTCCAACAACGCCCAGGTCCTGACCCTGGGCGAGCGCGTCATCGGCAAGGAGCTCGCCCGCCGTCTGGCGAAGGAGTTCCTGGGCTACGTCTTCGACGAGACCTCCGCCTCCGCGGAGAAGGTCCAGGCCATCAGCGGCTACGAGACCACCGCGAACACCGACGCCGACGTGGCCGCCGCCTCCTGCTGAGCCCCCGGCCCGGCGCCGCGTCCTGACTCCCGTCCCCGGGTGACAGGATGCGGCGCAGGATCGGCGCAGGGAGGCGTGGACGGTGCAGCGGGATCTCCTGCTCGGGGTCGACATCGGCACCGGCAGCAGCAAGGGCGTGCTGACGACGCTCGACGGACGGGTCCTGGCCCGGGCCTCGCGCCGGCACCGCACCGACAACCCCCGCCCCGGCTACGTCGAGCACGACGCCGACGCCGTGTGGTGGGACGACTTCTGCGCCGTCTCCCGCGAACTCACGGTCCGCGCCGCTGACCCGACGGACGCCGCCCACGGCCGGGTGGTGGCCGTCGGCGCCAGCGGCATCGGTCCCACGGTCCTCCTCGCCGACGAGCACGGGCGCCCGTTGCGTCCCGCGATCCTCTACGGCGTCGACACCCGCTCCGTCCAGGAGGCCGCCGAGCTCGAGGAGCGCTACGGCGCCGATGACCTGTTGCGCCGCTGCGGTTCCACGATGTCCACCCAGGCCGCGGGCGGGAAGCTGGAGTGGCTGCGCCGCCACGAACCCGACGTGTTCGCCCGGGCGCGCCACTTCTTCATGTCGAACTCCTACCTCGCCTTCAGGCTCACCGGCGAGTACGTCCTGGACCAGCACTCCGCCAGCCAGACGACCCCGCTCTACGACCGCCACGAGGCCGCCTGGATCGAGGACCGCTGCGAGGAGGTCGCCGCGGGCCTGCCGATGCCGCGCCTCGTCTGGCCCTCCGAACGGGTCGGCACCGTGACGGCCGCGGCGTCCGCGGTGACGGGGATCCCCGCGGGCACACCGGTGGCGGCCGGCACCTGCGACGCGTGGGCCGAGGCGGAGAGCGTCGACGTCGGCCGTCCCGGCGACCTCATGGTCATGTACGGCTCCACGACGTTCTTCATCGCCGTCACCGACGGCCCCCGGGTCCACCCGGCGCTGTGGGGGACGGCCGGGGTACGGCCGGGGCAGAACACCCTGGCCGCGGGCATGGCGAGTTCCGGCAGCGCCGTGGAGTGGTGGCGGGAGACGAGCGGTTCGCCCGACGTGACGGACCTCGTCGCCGAGGCCGCCGCCGTGCCGCCGGGTTCCCACGGGCTGCTGGCGCTGCCCTACTTCGCCGGGGAGCGCACACCGTTCGCGGACGCCGACGCCCGGGGCGCGTTGCTGGGCCTGACGTTGCGCAGCACCCGCGGCGAGGTCGACCGGGCACTGCTCGAGGCGACCGCCTACGGGGTGCGGCACAACCTCGACGTGATGCGTGACGCCGGCGTCGACATCCGCCGCGTGGTCGCCGTCGGGGGCGGGACGGGATCCCCGTTGTGGCCGCAGATCGTCACCGACGTCACCGGCCTGCGCCAGGAACTCCCCGCCGAACGGGTCGGAGCCGCCCTGGGCGACGCGAAGTTCGCCGCGGTCGCCCTCGGCGCCGTCGACGTGGACGCCACCTGGAACCGCGTCGAATCCGTCACCGAACCCGATCCCGTGGCCGCCGAGGTCTACGCCGAGCTCTACCCGGCCTACCGGCGCCTGCACGAGGTGACGGCGGACCTGCAGCACCAGTTGTCGGCGCTGGAACGCCGCACCCGGCTCTGACCGGTCCGAGCACCTACCTCCCGGGGGCGCCGAAGCGGTCGACGTGTTCCGCGAGGAACTGCGCGAACGACGTGGGCGGGCGGTGCAGGACCTCCGCCACGTGCGGACTGGTCCAGTCCGCGTCCCCCGCGGCGAAGAGCCCGAGGGCGCGTGCGTTGTCCTCGGCCACCGCCGGCGCCAGACCCGCCCGGACCATCGCGGCGGCCTGTTCCCCGACGGTGAGGCGACCGTGGGTCACGGTGCGCCCGAGCACCTGGGAGAGTCCGGTCGCGACGTCGTCGTAGGAGAGGGTCTCGGCTCCGCTGAGCCGGTAGGTCCTCCCCGCGTGTTCCCCCGGGGAGGCCGCCACGGCGGCCGCGACGGCGGCGACGTCCCGCGCGTCGACCATCCCGATGCGTCCGTCCCCGGCCGCGGTGGCGAACGTGTCGGTGGCCGCGACGCTGGGCGCCAGCGCGAGGACGTTCTGCAGGTAGGCGTTGGCGCGCAGCAGGGTGTGCGGGATCCCGGTCGCCGCCAGCGCCTGCTCGACGCGGTGGTGGGCGCGACGGCGGGCGATGGGCGAGTCCGCCGACGCGTCGGCGGTGATCTTCGTGACGTGCTCGACCCCGGCCGTCCGGGCCGCCGCGACGACGGTGAGCTCCTGGTCCGCCGCGGGTGCGGTGACCAGCACCACCGAGGTGACGCCCGACAGCGCAGCGGTGACGGAGCCGGCGCGGTCGAGGTCCCCGGGGAACACCTCGACGCCGATCGCTCGCAACCCCTCGTGCGCCGCCGGATCGCGCACGAGGAGGCGGACCGGGTGCCCGGCGACGGCGAGGGTCCGGGCGGCGTGCGCTCCGACCTTTCCCGCGGTGGTCACGAGGATCATGCCGCCACCCCCGTCCGGAGCGCGGCCAGGACCTCCCGCACCTCGTCGGGCCCGTGCAGTCCGATCGACGCGCTGGGCGAGGTCCCGGCGGTGAGCGCGACGGCGACCTCGCCGACGTCGCGGGCCTCGACCTGACCCTGCGCGACCCGGCTGGTGACGGGGCCCAGGACGAGGGAGAACACCCGGCGCGAGGACCCCGACTCCGCGGCGGCGACGCGCTGCATCATCTGCAGCGCAGCCTGTTCCATGCTCACCAGGCCGCTCCCGGGGACGGGTCGGTCGGCGGAGTCCCCGACGATCACCGTGTAGGCGCCCGCGGCGCTCAACCGCGGCAGCGCGGCGCGCAGCACGGCCACGTGCGCCGTCGCCAGTCCCGTGAACGCGTCGTTCCAGTCGTCCTCGTCGATCTCGGCCAGCGTGCGGCCCTGCCACCAGCCGCCGATCGGTGCGACCACGGAGTCCAGCCCGCCGCGGAGGTCGACCACGCGCGCGACGAGCTCCTCCGCGCCGGCGAAGGTGGTGTAGTCGTGCACGACGAGGTGCAGGTGGGCGTCGGCCGCGTCGCCCAGGAGATCGCGGAACTCCGCCGCGCGCTGTGCCGAGCGGGTGGGGACGACGACCTCGGCGCCGGCCGCCAGGAAGGCGCGGACGACGCCCTCGCCGACGGCGCCGGTCCCGCCGGGAACGAGGACGCGGTGGCCGGTCAGGTCGGTGCGGGGATCGGGCAGGGGTGCGGTGGGCACGACGTCTCCAGGTTCGTTGGTTCTAACAACATTGGTGTGACCAACATAAGCACGTTCGTTGGGTGTGTCAACGATTAAGCTCGCCGGCATGACCGCTGACCCGTCGACCCGTCCTCCGGCGCGGCTGCGCTCCCTCGTCAGCTGGCAGGCGAGCAAGGTCACCACGGTGGGGACACGGCTGACCGCGAGCAGGATGCCCCTGGCCGCCCGCGGCGACTTCGCGGTGCTGGCGGTCCTGGAGGAATCGGGGCCCGTCAGCCAG
The DNA here is from genome assembly GCF_979255925.1 of Kineococcus sp. AC630. NCBI lineage: Bacteria > Bacillati > Actinomycetota > Actinomycetes > Kineosporiales > Kineosporiaceae > Kineococcus > Kineococcus sp. AC630. The sequence goes on along the minus strand of NZ_CEEDMJ010000003.1, from coordinate 83,862 downwards.
GCCGAGCTGGGGCGCCGACTCGGCCTGGACCGCAACGACGTCAACGGCGTCGTGGGTCGACTCCAGAAGGCCGGTCACGTCGAGCGGGAGGTCGACCCGCAGGACCGGCGGCGCAACGTGGTGTCGCTCACGCCCGACGGCGGACAGTACCTCGACGAACTCCAGACCCTCACCGACGCCGTCCAGGCCGAGCTGGTGTCCGCCCTCGACGCCGAGGAGGTGGAGCAGCTGCGAGCGCTGCTGTCGAAGCTCCTGACGGCCCACCCTGCCCTGCCCGGCTGAGGCCCGGCCTCACCGCTCACTCGATGCGCGCGAGTTCCGTTCCCGCCGCGCACACGGTGCCGGGACGGGCGGTCCAGCGGATCCGGCCGTCGCGGTGCGCGAGGAGAGGGGTTTCCATCTTCATCGCCTCCAGCGCCCCGACCGGGTTCCCGGCCGCGACCTGGACGTCGTCGTCGACGTGCCGAGCGACGAGCGTCGCCGCGATCGGGGCGACGAGGACCGCCGGATCGGCGGAGGGGAGTGGCTTTCCTGCGACGGGTGTGCTCGTGCGGGCCAGGTCCGCCGGCAGGGCGAGGGTGAAGCGGCGTCCGTCGACCTCGACCCAGCTGCGCACGACTCCGGCCTCGGGGTCGGGGACCGGCCGGTCCGCGGCGAGGTCGTCGAGCCAGTCGCACTCGGTCTCGATCCACCGCGTGTGCACCGCGAAGTCGTCGGTGAACGCGGGGTCCTCGAGGAGTCGGCGGTGGAAACCCGCGACGGTCGGGAAACCGTCGAGGCGCAGTTCCGCCAACGCCTGGCGGGCCCGGCGCAGCGCGTGCCGACGGTCGCGGCCGTGGACGACGAGCTTCGCCACCAGCGAGTCGAACGCCGGGGCCACGACGGAACCCGTCGTGACCCCGCTGTCGACCCGGACGCCCGGACCGCCGGGCAGGTCGAGACGTTCCACCGCGCCGGGGGTCGGCAGGAAACCCCGGCCCGGGTCCTCGGCGTTGAGGCGGAACTCGAAGGCGTGCCCGCGGGGTGCGGGGGTCTCCGTGACCTCCAGCGGCAGACCGTCGGCGACGAGGAGCTGCTGGCGCACCAGGTCGATCCCCGTGGTCTCCTCGGTGACCGGGTGCTCCACCTGCAGGCGGGTGTTCACCTCGAGGAACGAGACGACCCCACCGGCCCCGACGAGGAACTCCACCGTCCCCGCGCCGCGGTAGTCGACCGCGGCGCAGATCCTCTGTGCCGCACTCACGACGGCCTCGTGCTGCGCGGCGGTGAGGAACGGTGCCGGGGCCTCCTCGACGAGTTTCTGGTTGCGACGCTGGACCGAGCAGTCACGGGTGCCGACGACCACGACGCCCCCGCGGCCGTCACCCACGACCTGCGCCTCGACGTGCCGCGGGCGTTCCAGGTACTGCTCCACGAAGCACTCACCGCGCCCGAACGCGGCGACGGCCTCGCGGACGGCGGAGTCGTAGGCCTCGGGGACCTCCTCGAGGTCGTGCACGACGCGCATCCCCCGACCGCCACCGCCGAAGGCGGCCTTCACGACCAGGGGCAGCCCGTGCTCGCGCGCGAACGCCAGGACCTCCTCGACCCCGGACACCGGCCCGGGGGTGCCCGCGGCCAGCGGTGCGCCCACCGAGCGGGCGATCTCGCGGGCGGCGGTCTTGTCGCCCAGGCGTTCGATCGTGTCGGGGGTCGGACCGATCCACGTGAGCCCGGCGTCCTCGACGGCGCGGGCGAAACCCGCGTCCTCGGAGAGGAACCCGTACCCGGGGTGGACGGCGTCGGCACCGCTGGCGCGCGCTACCGCGAGGAGCTTCGCCGCGTCGAGGTAGGTCTGCGCGGGAGTGGTCCCGGGCAGCGCCCACGCCTCGGTGGCGGTGCGGACGTGCAGCGCGTCGGCGTCGGCGTCGGCGTAGACCGCGACGGAGGCGACGCCGTAGTCGGCGCAGCCGCGGGCGATGCGGACCGCGATCTCGCCGCGGTTGGCGATGAGGACCTTCTTCACGCCGACGTTCCTCCTGGTGTCGTGGGCCGGAAACGCACGCGGGCCCCCGGGGGGACCTGCGCGAGCAGGTCGAGGTGGTGGGCGGCCACGCAGGCGATGACCGGGTAGCCACCGGTGACGGGGTGGTCGGCGCCGAACACGACGGGCCGCCCGTCCGGCGGGACCTGGATCGCACCGGGAACCGTTCCCTCACTGGGGAGTTCGCCCGGCACCCGACGCTCCAGGGGTTCTCCGTCGAGACGCAGGCCGACCCGGTTGGAACGCGGGGTGACCGTCCACTCCTGGGTGGCGAAGCGGTCGAGCGCCCCGGTCGTGAACCAGTCGTCGCGCGGGCCGAGCTGCACGTCGATCTCCACCACGTCCCCGTCGGCGGGGAGGTCCTGCGCCGCAACGGTTCCCAGGGTGACCGGACTCCGGGGCGAGGGGCCGACGGGCAGGTGGTCCCCGGCCCGCACCGGGTCCGGTCCGGTACCGGAGAGGAGGTCGGTGGAGCGGCTGCCCAGGACGGGCGTGACCGCGAGGCCGCCCCGCACGGCCAGGACCGACCGCAGCCCGCGGGCGGGACTCCCGACGAGGAGTTCCTCGCCCTCGTCAAGGGCGAACGGTCGGTCTGCGGCGACCGGGAACGCCGCGGTCGGGGTCGTGACGGTGAGCTCCGCGGGGGCGCCGGTCGAGGCGAGGACGAGACGGCCGTGGGCCCGGACCCGCAACCCCCCGGCGACGACCTCGAGGGCGGCGAGGTCCGGGGCGTTCCCGACGAGGCGGTTCGCCCGGCGCAGCGCGGCGCGGTCCAGCGCACCCGACCGGGAGAGGCCTTCCGCGGACCGGCCGGGACGGCCGAGGTCCTGGACGAGGGTCTGCGCTCCCGGGGCCACGACCTCGAGGAACGGCGCCTCGACGGGTTGGCGCCGCACCGGCGGGGGCACCGCGGGGACGGGCGGCTCGGGGGTCTCGACGAACCGGACGCGCATGCCCGGCCGCAGCAGGGCCGGTTCGGCTCGCTCGACGTCCCACATCGTGGCCGACGTCCGTCCCAGCAACCGCCAGCCCCCCGGACTGGCCCGGGGGTAGATCCCGCCGAACCGGCCGGCGAGGGCGACGGACCCCGCGGGGATGGTCGTCCGGGGGGTCTCTCGGCGCGGGACGTCGAGGACGGGGTCGTCCCCGGCGAGGTAGGCGAAACCCGGCGCGAAACCCGTGAACGCCACCGTCCAGGTCGCGGCGGTGTGCCGGCGGACGAGGTCGGGGACGTCGATCCCGCACGTCCGGGCCACCTCGGCGAGGTCTTCGCCGTCGTAGTGCACGGGGATCTCGACGAGGGTTCCGGTCACTGTCGCGCCACGGGGCAAGGACCGGTCGCGCACCGCGGCGGCCAGGGTGGCGGCACTGGTCAGCAGGGGCTGGAAACGGATGAGGACGGTGCGCGCGGCGGGGACGAGTTCCGTCGTCCCGGGCGGGGGCCCGGCGGTCAGCGAGGCGTGCAGGGCGAGGGCTTCGTCGAGGTCGGCGACCTCGACCAGGAGGCCGTCGGACCCGCAGGGGAGGAACCGCACGGTCAACCGGCGAAGGCGCGGACGGTCACGCCCGCACCCTCGAGTCCGCTGCGCACGGCCCGGGCCATCTCGACCGCGCCGGGTGAGTCGCCGTGGACGCAGATGGACTCGGCCGCGACGGGCACCTCGGAACCGTCCACGGCCGTGATGGTCCCGTCGCTCACCCACCGCACCATCCGGTCGGCGATCTCCTGCGGGTCGTGGAGCACGGCCCCGGGAACACGTCGGGAGAGGAGGTTCCCCTCGGGGGTGTAGGCCCGGTCGGCGAACGCTTCGGCGACGACCGTGAGTCCCGCGGCACGGGCCCGCTCCAGCAGCGGTGACCCGGCGAGGCCGACGAGGGGGAGGGACGCGTCGAAGCTGAGCAGCGCGGTGATGACCGCGCGGGCGTGCCGTTCGTCGTGGGCGATGGTGTTGTAGAGGGCGCCGTGGGGTTTCACGTAGTCGACCTGCGCGCCCAGCGTGCGGGCGACGCCGGACAGGGCGCCGAGCTGGTAGACGACGTCCCCGGTGAGTTCGTCCTCGCTCGCGTCGACGTAGCGCCGGCCGAACCCGGCGAGGTCGCGGTAGGAGACGTGGGCGCCGATGCGGACCCCGCGCTCCTTGGCGCTCGCCACGGTGCGGGTCATGGTGGCGGGGTCCCCGGCGTGGAACCCGCAGGCCACGTTGGCGCTGGTCACCGTGGCGAGGACCGCGTCGTCGTCGCCGAGCTCCCAGCGGCCGAAGCCTTCGCCGACGTCGGCGTTCAGATCGATGGTGGCCACGGATCGATCCTGCCGATCGTTCAACGATTCCGCAAGAGGTCCCGCTGGTACCGTCCACGACGTGGAACCCCAGGACCGCTCCGGTCGCGCGCACCGGGTCGCCGACCTGGTGCGGGACGGGATCCTCGACGGCAGCTACGGCGTGGGGTCGCGGTTGTCCGAACCCGAGCTCTGCACCGCCTTCGAGGTCTCGCGGAACACGCTGCGCGAGTCGTTCCGGATGCTGGCCGAGGAACGGCTGGTGGTCCACGAGCTCAACCGCGGGGTGTTCGTCCGCGTCCCCAGCGAGCAGGACGTCCACGAGCTCTACGACGCCCGGCGACTCGTGGAGTGCGCCGCCGTCCGCGACCACGGCCGGCGCACCGACGGCCTCGCCGACGTCGCGGAGACCCTCGAACGCGCCGAGCGCCTCGCCGCAGCGGGGGACTGGATCGGGGTCGGTACCGCCGACATCGACTTCCACCGGGCTCTGACCGCACTGGGCAGCGTCCGCATCGAAGGACTCATGCAGAGCATCTGGAACGAGATGCGCCTCGCCTTCCACGTCGTCGGTTCCCCCGACGACTTCCACGGCTCGTACCTGGCGCGCAACCACGTCGTCCTGGACACCCTGCTCGAACGCGGTGGCGTCGCGGCGGCCAGGGAGTTGCGCAGCTACCTCGACGAGGCCGAAGGGCGCGTGCTGCAGGCCTACCGCGACCGCCGCTCCGCCTGAACGGCCTCGGCCGCGGCACGGACCAGCGCGATCGTCTGGTCGACGACCGCGCGGCGGTCCTCCTCGAACGCGGCGTCGGTGATCGTCGCGGGGTCGGCGGGGTCGACGATCGCCGAGACGTGCAGGTGGCCGCCGGGGACGTGGTCCGCCCCGAGGGCGAGCCGCAACCGGTTCGAGCGGTACATGCTCTCGTTGCTGAGGTAGTCGCCGCCCGTCCCGGCCGCCGCGGTGCTGCCGGGGGAGGGGTCGGGGTTCGAGCGCAGCGCCACGGGGTCGGGGAACGAGCCGGCGGGCCACTCCCGGATCCCCTGCTTCAGCACGACGGGCCAGGGGCCGGTGCCGGCCGCGACCATCGCCGCGTGCGGCAGGGTCGTCTCGATCCACTCGGGGTTCTGGTCGGGCTGGGCCCAGCGGGCGGCGCGGCCCACCGGCCCGAAGTGCTGGTCGCGGCTGTTGTCCGGGGTGCCGCCGCGGGCGTTCGCCGCCCACTTCTCCACGTCCATCCGGCCGCGGCTGGTCATGCTGATCGTGGTGATCAGGTCCGCTCCCGCGAGCAGGGCCGGGCCGAAGGCGTCCTCGACGACCCCCTGGTCGAAGTCGCCGTAGTTCACCGGGAGCACGACGGACCGGACGACGACACGCCCCGCCGGGGTGTCGAAGATCGCGCCGTCCAGCTGCAGCGCAGCGCATCCGGACGGGTTGGAGTGCCGGACGTCGGCGTCGAGGCCGTAGGGGTCGAAACCGCTCACCGCGACGCGCAGGTCCCCCGCGGCGGCTTCGGGCCAGAGCGGGCGGTCGATGCCGCGGGAGGTCCGGTCCAGCACGTGCAGCAGGGCGAGGCGCTGGTGCTGGACCTCCAGGACGTCGTGGTCGAGGCTGCGCAGCACCGAACCCGTCGCGGTGCGGGCCCAGTACAGCGGACGGTCGTCGTAGGGGTCCAGGCCGTCGGAACCCGGTTGGTTCCCTGCCCGCCGGACGGCGCTCTCCCACAGCCGGGTGCCGTGGTCGCGCACGACGGTGTGGAGGGCGTCGAGGGTGCTCACCGTTCCCACGGCGGCCGTGAACTCCGCCACGAGCGTCGAGAACCCGGACGCGGTGAGGACCTGCTCGGCGACCGGGGCGGTGAGCCGGGATTCCTCCACCGTCGGCGGGAGCGGACGGGACGGGCTGTCGTGGGGGGTGCTGCTGGTGGTGGGCATGTCGACGTCACCTCGGGGGCTCGACCGGGAGTTGCCTGCGGAAACTGGTCCGACCGTACCCCTTGCGCGATCGTTGAACGATCCCTAGCGTCGCCGGGAACACTCGACCTCCCGTTCGTCCTCCGGAAAGGCGCGGAAGTGCTCGTTCTCCTCGGAATCCTCGTCGTGGTCGCGGGTTTCGCCCTGCGGCTCAACCCCATGCTCGTCGTCACCGTCGCCGGCCTCGTGACCGGTTTCCTCGGCGGGATGACCCCCGTCGAGGTGCTGAACGCGTTCGGGACCGGTTTCGCCGGTTCCCGGTCCGTCAGCATCTTCCTGCTCGTCCTCCCCGTGATCGGGATGGTGGAACGCAACGGTCTGCAGGAACAGGCCCGGCGGCTGGTGTCGAAGATGTCCCGGCTGAGCACGGGCGGGATCCTCGCGGGCTACTTCGTGATCCGCCAGGTCACCGCGGCCATCGGCCTGATGAGCATCGGCGGCCACGCCCAGACCGTCCGGCCGCTGGTCGCGCCGATGGCCGAGGCTGCGGCCGTCCGCCGGTTCGGGCCCCTCCCCGACGCGGTCTCGCAGCGCATCCGCGCGTTCGCGGCCAGCACCGACAACGTGGGCGCGTTCTTCGGTGAGGACATCTTCGTCGCCGTCGGTGCCGTGCTGCTGATCACCTCCTTCGTCGACACGACCTACGGCTACACGCTCGAACCCCTGCAGTTGGCGCTCTGGGCGATCCCGACCGCGGTGGTGGCGCTGCTGGTCCACGGCACCCGCAGCCTCCTCACCGACCGGGGGCTGGCCCGGGAGATGGCGAAGTTCGGCACGTCGGAGGTGGCGGGGTGATCCGCGTCGAGTGGTTCTACTGGGTGATGGGGTTCTTCTTCCTCGTCGTCGGCGCCCTCGTCGCCCGCGACCGGAGCAACCCCCGTCGGGCCACGAGCGGCGCGTTCTGGGCGTTGCTCGGCCTCTGCTTCCCGTACAGCTCGTTCGTCGTGGCGCAGACCGCGCCGGGGTGGCCGCTCGGACTCGCGATCGTCGCCATCGCCGCGATCGCGGGGACGGGTCGGTTGGCGCGCAGCGGGTCCGCCGCAGGCGGCGGGACGGCCGCGGTCGTCGACGGCCCCGGTTCCCCGGCCGGTCGTGCGGGGGCGACGCTGCTCGCGACGCGCGAGGTGCTCGCCGCCCGGTTCGGGAACCGTCTCTTCGTCCCGGTCCTCATCATCCCGGTCGTGACCGCGTTGTGCGCCACGGTGGGCAAGGACATCACCGTCGGCGGTCAGCCGTTGCTCCAGAGCGGGAGCGAGACCGTCATCGGTCTCGCCGCGGCGGGGATCATCGCGGTCCCCGTCGGGATGTGGTTGTTCCGGCAACGGACGCCGGCCCTCGCCCTGACCGAGGGACGTCGCCTCACCGAGGACCTCGGCTGGGCCCTGGTCCTGCCGCAGTTGCTGTCGGTGCTCGGGCTCGTGTTCGCGACCGCCGGGGTCGGGGACGCCATCGGCACGACGGTCTCGGCCGTCCTGCCGGACGGTGCGCTGTTGCCGGCGGTGATCCTCTACTGCGTCGGCATGGCGGTGTTCACCGTGGTCATGGGCAACGCCTTCGCGGCCTTCCCGGTGCTCACCGCGGCGATCGGCTACCCCGTGCTCGTCGAGGCCATGGGCGGGAACCCGCCGGTGGTGTTCGCGATCGGGATGCTGTCGGGGTACTGCGGAACGCTCTGCACCCCGATGGCCGCGAACTTCAACGTCGTGCCCGTGGCGTTGCTGGAACTCAAGAGCAACTACGCCGTGATCCGGCAGCAGATCCCGACGGCCGTCCCGCTGCTCGTCGCGAACGTCGTCCTGATGTACTTCCTGGCCTTCTGATGCTCGCCCCGCTCGCCGGGCGGTTGGCCCGTACGGCTGTGGCGAACGTGCGGCGGGAGTTCCCCCACGCGCCGGGGACGGAACTCCGGAGTCCCGGGGACCTGGTCCTGCCGAGGGCGGCGCACCCGGCCTTCCACGGGTGCTACGACTGGCACTCCGCCGTGCACACGCACTGGCTGCTGGTGTTCCTCCTCGAGCACCACCCCGAGGAGATCGACGTCGAGGCGGCGCGGACAGTTCTCGACGACCACCTCACCGCGGCCGCCCTCGAGCGCGAGACCCTCGCCCTGGTGACGTCGCCGGGTTTCGAGCGGCCCTACGGATGGGCCTGGCTGGTGACCCTCGCCGCGCAGTGCCGGGCCTGGACCGGTGCGAACCCCGCCTGGGTGTCGGCGCTGCGCCCCGCGGCCGACGCTGTCGCGGACCTCGTCCTCGACTGGCTGCCGCGGGCCGGGCGTCCGGTGCGCGCCGGGACCCACGCGAACTCCGCGTTCTCGCTCGGCCTGCTCCTCGACGCGGCTCCCGTGCTGGGCCGGGACGACCTGGCCGACGCCGTGCGCGCCACGGCCACGGACTGGTTCCTGCCCGACCGGGACGCCCCCCTGACCTGGGAACCGTCGGGAGAGGACTTCCTCTCGCCGGGTCTGGTCGAGGCCGACCTGGTGCGACGGTTGCTCCCCGCCGGGGAGTTCCCGTCGTGGTTGCAGGGGTTCTGGCCGGGGCTGGCGCAGGGGGAACCCCGGACCCTGCTCGAACCGGTCGCGGTGCCCGACCGGCGGGACGGCCGCCTCGGCCACCTCGACGGGCTGAACCTCTCCCGCGCAGCCGCCCTGGCGGACCTGGCTGCCGCGCTGGACCCGGCCGACCCGCGGCGGGACGTCCTCTCCGGGGCCGCCGACGTGCACCTCGGGCGGGGTCTGGAGGCGTTGTCCGCCGACGGCTACGCCAGCACCCACTGGCTGGGGACGTTCGCGGCGCGGGCCCTCGCCGCTCGGACGGGCGACCTCGGCGGCCCTCGGCCACGATGAGCGGGTGCACCGGCTGTCGAACGACGACGTGGCCTGCTGGCTGGTGAAGTCGGCCGGTCGGCCCGCGGAACTGGAGCCGACGGGGTGGCAGGCGGTGCGGCGCTGCCTGCGCCCGAGCTACCGGCTCGGCCTGATGGCCGCCGGGCAGCCGTGCCTGCTGTGGGTGAGCGGAGCGCGCGACCCCGGGGTCGCGGCGGTGGGACGGCTCGCGGGGGTCCCGGGCGACGACGACCGGGTGGAGCTCGACCTCCTGCCCCTCAGGGCGCCGGTCGAGCGGTCCGCGCTGCTCGCCGACGGCCGGTTCCGCGCGGCGGAGGTGATCCGCATGGCGGCGGGGAGCAACCCCTCCTACCTGCGCAGCGACCAGCTCGCGGCGGTGCTGGAACGGCTCGCCGACGACGACCGGGACGCGTGGGGTCTCACGCCGCCGTGAGGAGCTTGGCGGCCGTCGCCGGGTCGGTGACGAGGTGGTTGAAGAAGCCGCCGCGGGCACCGGCGAGGACGCTCGGCACCTTCACCGCCCCGTAGACGACGGCGATGCGGTGCGGGACGGCCCGCAGCACGTCGAGCGGGATCGCGATGAGGCGGTCGGCGCCGTCGTAGGAGATCTCCACGCCGTGCGCGTCGTAGAAGCGGGAGGCGACGTCGCCGACGGCGTCGCGCAACGGGGTCTCCGCGGTGGGGACGAAGCTCGGGATCGAGTCGCGCTGCAGCGGAGGGGCACCCACGCCCATGACCGCGCACCGGGCGCTCTCCCAGAGCGCGGTGAACCGCTTGAACTCCGGGTCGGCGACCAGGCTGCGCCGCAGCCCGCGCCCCGGGAACGCGGGGGCGTGCAGGAACCGCGGGGTCCCGCCCACGGCGGCGGCGACGCGGCGGGTGATCTCGTTGGTCTGGTACCAGGCCTCGGCCTCGTCCTGCCCGCCGACCATCGGGGCCACGACGACACCCGGCAACGCGGGCAGTTCGCGTCGGGCGATCTCGTAGGCGGTCCGCCCCGAGGAGACCAGGAGCACGTCCCCGGCGACGAGGCCGAGTCCGGCGAGCAGCACGGCCAGGACGGGCGAGACGGCCTCCGCCACGTGCTGGGTCGTCGTCGCGGGCGACAGCCAGACCCCCTCCAGCCTGAGGGTCGTGCGCAGCCGTTCCGCGAGGTCGTCGGGGTCCTCCCGGGGGAGCGGCAGCACCTCGATGCGGACCAGCCCCCGGTCCCGCGCCTCCTGCAGCAGACGGCTCACGGTCGCGCGGGACGTGCCCAGCCGCTCCGCGATCTCGGCCTGGGTCGCGTCCTGCAGGTAGTAGAGCGTCGCGGCGGTGTGCGCCAGCGCCAGTGGGAACCGGCTGTCTCCCTTGGGCCCCTTGACCACGCGCCACCTCCTGTGTCGGCCGCCACGCTACCCAGCGGTGGGGAGGGCACTCGAGTCGGCTGTGCACATGTGTGCTGGACATCTGTGCTGACCGGTCCTAGGGTCGGGACAGGACGGACCCGTGAGGGGTCGACGGACTCTGCGAGGGAGCAGCTGATGACCGGCACTGAACCACAGACCATGCGAGCTGTCGTGGTGCACGGACCGGAGGACTACCGCCTCGAGGAGATCCCCGTCCCGGTCGCGGGACCGGGGGAGATCCTGCTGAAGGTCGAGGCCGTCGGCATCTGCGCCAGCGACCTGAAGTGCTACCACGGCGCCGCGAAGTTCTGGGGCGACGAGAACCGCCCCGCGTGGACCGAGACCGGGGTCGTCCCCGGACACGAGTTCACCGGGCGCGTCGTCGGGATCGATGCCGAGGCGACCGCCCGCTGGGGTGTGTCGGAAGGCGACCGCGTCGTCGCCGAGCAGATCGTCCCGTGCTGGAACTGCCGCTACTGCGGCACCGGCAACTACCACATGTGCCAGCCGCACGACATGTTCGGGTTCAAGCGCCGCACCCCGGGCGCCATGGCCGAGTACATGGTCCTGCCGAAGGAGGCGCTGGTCCACAAGGCACCCTCGGACCTCCCGCCGTGGCAGGTCGCCTACGCCGAACCGCTCTCCTGCGCGCTGCACGCCGTCGAGCGCGCGAACATCCGCTTCGACGACACCGTGGTCATCGCCGGCTGCGGCCCGATCGGTCTCGGCATGATCGCCGGGGCGGCCGCGAAGTTCCCGAAGCGCATCATCGCCCTCGACGCGCTGCCGCAGAAGCTGGAACTGGCGAAGAAGTGCGGGGCCGACCTCACCCTGAACATCACCGAGGTCGACGTCGTCCAGACCGTCAAGGACCTCACCGACGGCTACGGCGCCGACGTCTACATCGAGGGGACCGGTCACCCGTCGGCGGTGGCGCAGGGCCTGAACCTGCTGCGCAAGCTCGGGACCTTCGTCGAGTACTCGGTGTTCAAGGACCCGGTGTCGGTCGACTGGTCGATCATCAGCGACGACAAGGAACTGAACGTCCTGGGGGCCCACCTCGGGCAGAACACCTGGCCCGCCGCGCTCAAGCTCATCGCCTCGGGTCGGCTGCCGCTGGACGAGATCTGCTCCCACCAGCTGCCGCTGGAAGAGTTCCAGAAGGGACTCGACCTCGTGGCCGACTCGGCGAACTCCGTCAAGGTGTCCATCGTCCCGGGCTTGTCGTGACCTCGCAGAGCACGACCACCGCGCCGCCGGAGGGCCGGCTGCAGCGACTGGGCATCCCCCCGGTCCTCCGCTGGGGTTTCGTCGGGGTCCTGGTCTTCATGACCGGCAACGGCGTCGAGTCGAACTTCCTGACCCCGCACCTGGTCGACGTGCTCGGTCGACCGGAGAGCGCCGTCGCGAGCATCATCACCTACTACAGCCTCTGCGTCCTCGTCGGCAGCTACGTGTCCGGGGCCCTGTCCGACCTGTTCGGGCCGCGCCGGGTCATGGCGCTGGGTTTCGTCGTCTGGGTCGTGTTCGAGGTGCTGTTCCTGCTCGCCCTGCAGGCGGAGAGCTTCCCGTTGGCCGCGGCCGCCTACGCCGTCCGGGGGTTCGGCTTCCCCCTGTTCGCCTTCGCGTTCCTGGTCTGGGTGAACATCACCACCCGCCCGGAACGCAACGGCGCGGCGGTCGGCTGGTTCTACGTCGCGTTCACCGGCGGTCTGCCGACGCTGGGCTCGCTGTTCGCCGTCGGGGCGATCCCGCTGTTCGGTGGCGGCACCCCGGGCGAGACCGGCGCGATGGTCGCCTCCATCGGCCTCGTGGTCATCGGGTTCCTCATCGCCTGGCTCGGCGTCCGCGACCCGCGCGGGAACCAGCGGATCGCCCCGGCGGAGGAGTCGGCCGCGCAGGTCCTGACCTCGGGCGTCCGACTGGCGTTCCGGCAACCCAAGGTCGGCATGGGGTTCCTGGTGCGCCTCATCAACACCGCGCCCGAGTTCGGGATGTTCATCGTCCTGCCGGCCGTCATCGCCACCGAACGTGGCTGGGGCCAGTCCCGGTGGCTGGTCATGACCGTGTGCGTCTACGCGACGAACATCCTGGTGAACGCCATGTTCGGCGCGATCGGGGACAAGATCGGCTGGCAGCGCACCGTCCAGTGGTTCGGGATCGTGGGGTCCGCCTGCGGTCTCGTGCTCTGGTGGTACGTACCGCAACTGGTTCCCGCCGGCAGCACCTGGGGCTACGTCCTGTCCGTCCTCGCCGGCTGCGTCTTCGGGATGCTCCTCGCCGGTTTCGTCCCGATGGGCGCGATCATGCCCGCGCTCGCCCCCGACCACAAGGGTGCCGCGATGGCGATGTACACCACGGCCGCCGGCGGGGCGACGTTCCTCGGGTCCGCCGTCGTGTGGGTGGTGCTGCAGCTCGGCGGCAGCGACCAGGCCGTCGTGTGGTCCTTCGTCGGCCTCTACGCCGTGGCGTTCGTCCTGGTGCAGTTCCTCCAGGTTCCCCAGGTCCGCGCGACGCACGGGAAGCTGGAGACGGTCACCGCCTGACCGACCCCGACCGTCGAGGGAGCCCACCGCCACCCGGCGGTGGGCTTCCCGCGTTCGGTCGGTCCTGCGGGAGGACGGCGGGGAACCAGGGGCCCCGGCTCAGGGAGCCTCGTCGGCGTCGGCGGCCTCCTCCTCCGGACGGGGCGGTACGTCCTCGTCCTCCTCGAGCTCGGGGACGGGCGGGTCGGCGGGGTCGAACGTCGGCTGGCTCACGCCCCGACGCTACGACGCCCGGGACACCGGCGCAGGGTGACGTCGGGGCGGTACCGCGACGACGTCGAGGTCGCGGGCGACGTGGACCGTCGTCCCGGCTCCGACCTCCGCGATCGCGGCCCGGGCTTCGAGCCCGAGTTCCTCCGGGTCGGCGTAGCGCTGCGAGAAGTGCGCCAGTACCAGTGTGCGCACTCCGGCGCGGGCGGCGGCGAGACCGGCCTGACGTGCGGTCAGGTGTCCCCGGCTGAGGGCCAGGTCGGTGTCGCGGTCGGCGTACGTGCACTCCAGGACGGCGAGGTCGGCGTCGCGGACGACCTCCTCGACGGCCGGGCAGAGGCGGGTGTCCATCACGAAGCCGAACACCTGCCCGGGGCGTTGCACGGAGACGTCGCCGAGGCGGACCCCGCGGAGCTCACCCCGTCGTGCCAGTTCCCCGACGTCGCGACCGCTGATCCCCGCGGCGGCGAGGGCGTCGGCGTCGAAGGAGCGGCCCGCGGGTTCGGCCAACCGGTAGCCGATCGTGGGGACCCGGTGGTCCAGTGCCTGCGCGGTCAACCGGCACCCCGCGACCTCGGCCACGTCGACGGGCTCGTCCAGGGTGGGAACCCCCTCGACGGTGACCGCCACGTGCGCGTCGGCGACGACGGCGAGCGCGCGCAGGTGCTCGAACGCGTCGACCGGCCCGTGCAGGGTCACCGGACGGCCCGGTCCGTCCTGGGCCATCCGGTTCAGGACGCCGGGGATGCCCAGGCAGTGGTCGTTGTGGCGGTGGGTCACGCAGATCCGCTCGATGCGGGGTGCGGAGACCTCGGCGTGCAGCATCTGACGCTGGATGCCTTCGCCGGGGTCGAAGAGGACCGAGGTGCCGTCCCAGCGCAGCAGGTACCCGTTGTGGTTGCGGGTCCTGGTGGGTGCCTGCCCGGCGGTGCCGAGGACGACGAGTTCGCGGGGGCTCATCCGAGCATCCTGCCGAGCCGGTCGTCGCCGGGGGGACCGGGGTGCGGGCGCTGCGGAGGACCGGGTGATCGCGGGCGGGTGGTCTGCGCGCCGTCGCACCCACGGGTGTCACCACGTGGAGTCACCCGTGGGTGTGACGAACCGGGCGCCATGACAGCCGAACCGTCGCACCCGCACCTCACTCCACGGGGACCGTTCTGCAGCTACCCTCCGTGTCCCACAGATGACTCCGAGGTGGTTCCGATGGCGAGGACAGGTGATCCTGCACCTCGTTCGGCGGCTGTCCGGCAGCGGGTCGTGCTCGGCAGGCACTCCGGTCCGCAAACCTTGGCGCACCGGCGGTGACCACCCCGTCGGGCCCCACCTCGTCTGGAGATCCGACCATGCGCACCAAGACCCTCGCCTCGATCGCCGCCGTCGCCCTGGCTGCCGTCGCGGTCGCCTCCGCGAGCGCCGCCTCGGCCGCGGACGCCCCCCACGTGGACCGCGGTGCGCGTGTCCTGTCCGCGGATGCCCTGCGGAGCATCCAGACGAAGTCTTCGCAGACTGTCGGCGGCAACGTCCGCCTCTCCGGCGCCGACCGGTACGCGACCGCGGCGGAGATCTCGTCCCAGTACGGCTGGGAGCACGACGACACTACGGCCGTCTTCCTCGCCTCGGGCACGAACTTCCCCGACGCCCTCGCCCTCGGCAACACCTTCTCGGGCTGGGGTCCGGTGCTCCTCACCGAGCGGGACCGTCTCCCCGACGCGACCCGGGCCGAGCTCGCCCGCATCCGCCCCTGCCTCATCGTCGTCGCGGGCGGCGCCCCGAGCGTCTCCGACGCCGTCTTCGCCGACGCCGAGCAGTACGTCGACCACACCGGGTGCGAGATCTCCTGATCGATCTCCCGAGCGCGCCCGCGGGAACCGCCCGCACCGGGCACCCGACGCGGAGGTCGGTTCAGGCCCCGGTGGCGGGAGAGGCGAAGACGCCGTCGGGGTCGACGGTCGTGCGGACCTGTCGCAGGCGGGCGAGGTTGTCGCCCCAGCAGGCCGTCGCCCGGTCGGGGAGTCCGGCGTCGGCGTAGTTCACGTAGGCCGCGTTCCCGGTCCACCGGCTCAGCGCCGCGCGGGTCCCGGCGACCACGGCGTCGAAACCCGCGGCGTCCTGCCGTCCCGTCCAGGTGGCGGTGTGCTGGACGGTGGCGAGGGCGGTGCGCCAGGGGAACGCCGTGGCGTCGGGGGCGACGTCGGCCACCGCACCGCCGAGGGCGTCGAACGACATCCCGGCCTCGACCAGACCGGCTGGTGGTGCGTCGATGACCGCCTGCACCGCAGCGACTCCCGCCTGGACCCCGGCGTCCGGGAGTTCTCCGCCGAGCATCGAGGAGGTCGCGGCGAAGGGTTGCCGGTGGTCGCTGTCGAGGGCCTTCGTCGTGCACGCCGCCGCGTCCAGCCCGGAACACCCCGCCTCGTAGGCCATCGCCGCGGCGTAGTCGAGGCGGCGGTGGGTGTTCGCGGCGGGCGCGGGGAGGCGGCCGAGGAGACCCGCGAGGGCGGTGTCCAGGGAGGCCGACCCGGTCCACGCCCCGGAGACCTGCACCCGGTCGCCGTCGCCGGGGTTCGCGAGGAGCTTGCACGTGGACCACAGTTCCCGCGGTGCGTCCGGCAGCCACGCCTGCCAGGCGGTGAGCACGTCGGCCGCGCGTTCCCACGGCCAGCGCAGGAAGAACACCTCCACGTCGGGAGCAGGACGCAGCGCGAACTCCCACGACGTCACCGCGGCGAACCCCGTCCCGCCGCCGCGCAGTGCCCAGAACAGGTCGTCGTCCCCGTCGACGGTCCGCTGCTTCCCGTCCGCGGTGACGACCGTCGCGGAGCGCAGCTGGTCGCAGGTGAGCCCGAACGAGGGGACCAGCACGCCGACCCCGCCGCCCAGGGTGAGCCCGCTGACGCCCACCGTGGGACACGACCCCGCGCCGATCGCGAGACCCCGCGAACCCAACTGCGAGTAGACGTCGACGAGGGTGGCACCCGCCCCGACGGTCGCCCTCGTCCCGTCAGCCGACACCTCGACGGAGTTCAGTGCCGCCAGGTCCACGACGAGGCCCGCGTCGGCGGACCAGCCCCCGTAGGAGTGACCGCCGCCGCGCAGCCGCAGCGGGGTTCCGGAGTCGGCCGCGAACCGGACGCAGGTCGCGACGTCGTCGGCGGTGCGGACGGGGGCCACGGCCTGGGGGGCCGCGGTGAAGCGGGGGTTGTAGAGCAGGTTCGAGGGGTCCCAGCCGGTGGTGTCGGGGCGCAGCAGACCACCGGGCAGGCGGGCGGACAGGTCGTCCCAGCTCGGCGTGGGCGTGGGCGTGGGCGTGGGCGTCGTGGTCGGACGGGCCGGTGGAGCCGGGCGGTCGCAGGCGGCCGTGGCCAGGGTGAGCCCGACGGCCAGGACCGTCCTGCGGGTCGTGGTCGCTGTGCGAGCGGTGGGTTCACCCATCGGACCAGCCTCTCACCGGGCCGGATCACCCCGGGGAGACGGGCGGGTAGTCGGTGTAGCCGGCGGCTCCCGTCCCGTAGACGGTGTCCGGGTCGTACGCGCTCTCGGGGTGACCTCCCCCCCAGCGCGCCACCAGGTCCGGGTTCGCGATGAACGGGCGGCCGACGGCCACGACGTCCGCGGTCCCGTCGTCCAGCAGCGACTCCGCGTCCGCCCGCGTGGTCTCGGTGCCGAACCCGCTGTTGAGCATCAACGGTGCTCCGCTGCGCGCCCGCAGGTCCTGGACCAACCGACCGGCGGGTCGTCGTGGAGGACGCTGAGGTAGGCGAGGCCCAGCGGCGCGAAGGCGTCCACCAGGTGCCCGTACGTGGCCGACACGTCGTCGAGGTCGGGTTCCCGTACCCCAGGCGGTCGTGCTGCGGCGAGATCCGGACCCCGACCCGGGGACCGCCGATCTCCGCGGCCACCGCTTCGACGACCTCGCGTGCGAGCCGGGTGCGGCCGGGGACGGATCCACCCCAGCCGTCGCCGCGCCGGTTGGAGGTCGGAGCCAGGAACTGGTGCAGCAGGTACCCGTTGGCGCTGTGCACCTCGACGCCGTCCAGTCCGGCCTCGACGGCGAGCCGGGCGGCGAGGACGTGCGCGGCCACGACGTCCTGGATCCCGTCGTCGTCCAGTTCCCGCGGTACCGGTAGGGCAGCTTCCCGAGGGCGGTGTGCGCGTCGCCCTCCGCCGCGAGCGCGCTCGGGCCCACCACCGCGTCGCCCGTGATCGCGGGATGGCTGGCCCGCCCCGCGTGCATCACCTGCAGGACGATCCGGCCGCCCGAGGTGTGGACGGCCTCGGCGACGGCACTCCACCCCGCGGCCTGCTCCTGCGTGCAGAGGCCCGACTGCCCCACGCAACCCCGCGATCCCGGGCTCGGTTAGGTCGCCTCGGCCACGAGTTCCCCGGGGACACCCGTCACCCCTGACCGCAGCCGGGTCGTGGGGGCCATCACGACCCGGTTGGGCAGTTCGAGCGCACCCCACCGGATCGGGGACTACGAGCCGCCCACGTCAGACCCGGCCCGCGGGCACGAGACCGTCGAGGTACTGACCGAACGTCGTCGTGGCGCTGAGGAACTCGCCCTCCGGTACGAGGTCGCCTCCGGCCAGCTGCAGGGCCAGGGCGTCGGACACCGGCAGGGTCTCCACCTGCCGGCTCACCCCTCGTCGCGCGAGGACGCGACGGGCCATGTCGGCCACCCACAGGGCGTCGGGACCGGCGATCGGGGGCACGGTGCCCCGCGCCGGACCCGTCACGAGTTCCACCAGGCGGGTGGCCACGTCGATCGCCGCGACCGGCTGGGTCAGCATCGGTGGGACGTACACGACCGGTCCGTCGGCGACGTCGAGCAACTGGGCCGCGAACTCGTGCAGCTGGGTCGCGCGCAACAGGGTCCACGGCAGCGGGCCCGTCGTCACGAGTTCCTCCTGTCGACGCTTCCCGTGGTAATAGCCGAGGTCCACGACGTCGGCACCGACGATGGAGAGGAACGCGATGTGCCCGACGCCGGCGTCGTGGGCGGCGGACAGCAGGTTCCTCGCGCTCGCGGAGAAGAACGCCTCAGACTGTTCGCGGCCCGCGTCGGCGCGGGTGTTCGACAGGTCGAGGACGCGGTGGCAGTCGACGAGACGCCCCTCCAGACCCCTCCCGGTCGTCAGGTCCACGCCCGTGGAGGTCGTCAGCACGACGACCTCGTGGCCCCCGCGTCGCAGCAGGTCGACGGCGTGGCGTCCGATGGTGCCGGTCCCGCCGGCGACCGCGATCCTCATCGCCGACCGCCGGTCGCGTTCCCGGGTACGGTGAGCCACTCGGAGTAGGTGGTCGTGGAGGTCGTGGCGTCGGGGGCGGGAACGAGCGAGTCGTCGTCGAGGACGACACCGAAGTACGGGGCTGCGGGGTCGGTGACGACCTGCTGGTCCGATCCGGCCGCCGCCAGCCCGATCCGGACGAACTCGTCGAGGTGGAGCTTCTCCGGACCGGCGATCTCGAGGAAACCCTTCACGGGTTCACCCGCCGCGGTGCGGGCCACCGCTGCGGCGACGTCTGCGGAGGCGACGGGCTGGAACAGCGCGGGCGAGATGCGCGCGTTCCCCTGGTCGTCGGTCGAGGACGCCGCGATGCCGCGGGCGAACTCGAAGAACTGCGTCGCGCGGACGACGGAGTACGGGACGCCGGAGTTGCGGAGGAGTTCTTCCTGCGCGGCCTTCGCCCGCAGGTACCCCGAACCGGGGTGACGGTCGTTGCCGACGACGGACAGGGCGACGTGGTGGCCCACTCCGGCGGCCTCCTCGGCCGCGAGCAGGTTCCCCGTGGACGTGGTGAAGAACCGCAGCACGTCCGCGTCGGCGAAGGAGGGGGAGTTCGAGACGTCCACGACCACTGCGGCGCCGGTCAGGACGTCGGCGAGCCCCGCCCCGGTGAGGGTGTCGACCCCCGACGCGGGAGAGGCCGGGACGGCCTCGTGCCCGTGGGCGGTGAGCAGCTGGACGACCTGGGAACCGATGAGCCCGGTTCCACCGATGACGACGATCTTCACGAGGAGCACCTCCGGAGAATGACTCGGACATCCTTTGTCCGGGTTCATCAACTCAGACAAAGACGGTCCGGGTCAAGTACCCTGCGAGGGTGAAGATGTCCGACGGCGTCGAGTGGGCCGTGCACTGCTGCGTGGTCCTCACGGCCGCCTCCGGTCCGGTGCCCGCGGCGCGCCTCGCCGAGTTCCACGACGTGTCCGCCAGCTACCTGGCCAAGCACCTGCAGGCCCTCTCCCGGGCCGGGATCATCGCCTCCGTGCAGGGGAAGGACGGTGGGTACCGCCTGACGCGCCCCGCCGACGAGGTCAGCGTGCTCGACATCGTCGAGGCCGTGGACGGGGCGCGTCCGGCGTTCGTGTGCACCGAGATCCGACAGCGCGGGCCGCTGGCCTCCCCGCCCGAGGCCTGCACGCGTCCGTGCGGGGTCCTGCGCACGATGGCCGCGGCCGACGAGGCGTGGCGGGCATCGCTGCGGGCGACCTCCGTCGCGGACCTCGCCCGGGGGATGGGCGAGCAGTACGGCGTCGGCGCGATGGAACCCGCCCGGGCCTGGCTGGCGGCTCCGCGCTGACCACCGCGCACGACCGCCCCGCTCAGGGTTGAGCGGAACAAGCTCAACTCTGGCATGGTTGTACCCAACGTCAGTCACCCACCTCACGACCGGAGGTAGCCCGTGGACCTCAAGCTCACCACCCGCGCCCAGGAGGCCCTGGCCGACGCCGTCGGCCGGTCCACGTCCGCGGGTCACGCGCAGGTCGAACCCCTGCACGTCCTCGCCGCGCTGCTCGAGCAGGAGAACGGCGTCGCCGGCCACCTGCTCGCTGCCGTCGGGGCTGACCAGGCCCTGCTCACCCGCCGGGTCGAGGGCGCGCTCGCGTCGCTGCCCAGCGCGTCCGGCTCGTCCGTCAGCCAGCCGCAGCTGTCGCGCCCCGCCCTGCAGCTCATGCAGGACGCCGGCGACGAGGCCCGCGCGCTCGACGACGCCTACGTCTCCACCGAGCACCTCCTGCTCGGCGCCGCCGCGTCCACGTCCGCCGCCGGTGAGGCCCTGCGGGCCGTCGGCGCAACGCGCGACGCGCTGCTCGACTCCCTGCCCAGCGTCCGCGGTGGGGCGAAGGTCACCTCGCCCGATCCCGAGGGCACCTACAAGTCCCTCGAGAAGTACGGCATCGACCTCACGGAGCAGGCCCGCGAAGGCCGCCTCGACCCCGTCATCGGCCGTGACGCCGAGATCCGCCGCGTCGTGCAGGTGCTCTCGCGCCGCACCAAGAACAACCCCGTCCTCATCGGCGAGGCCGGCGTCGGCAAGACCGCCGTCGTCGAGGGCCTGGCCCAGCGCATCGTCGCCGGGGACGTCCCCGAGTCGTTGCGCGGCAAGCGGTTGATCTCCCTGGACCTGGCCAGCATGGTCGCCGGGGCGAAGTACCGCGGTGAGTTCGAGGAACGCCTCAAGGCTGTCCTGCAGGAGATCCAGAACTCCGGGGGACAGGTCGTCACGTTCATCGACGAACTGCACACCGTCGTCGGCGCGGGCGCCGGTGAGGGTGCCATGGACGCGGGCAACATGCTCAAGCCCATGCTCGCCCGCGGCCAGCTCCGTCTCGTCGGCGCGACCACGCTGGACGAGTACCGCGAACGCATCGAGAAGGACCCGGCGCTCGAACGACGCTTCCAGCAGGTCTTCGTCGGCGAACCCTCCGTCCCCGACACCATCGGCATCCTGCGCGGCCTGCGGGAACGCTACGAGGCCCACCACAAGGTCTCGATCTCCGACGCCGCGCTGGTCGCCGCCGCCACGCTCTCCGACCGCTACATCACCGGCCGGCAACTGCCGGACAAGGCCATCGACCTCGTCGACGAGGCCGGGTCCCGGCTGCGGATGGAGATCGACTCCTCGCCCGTCGAGATCGACGAGCTCCGCCGCTCCGTCGACCGGATGAAGATGGAGGAACTCGCGCTGTCCAAGGAGGGCGACGCGGCCAGCCGCGAACGCCTCGAGACGCTGCGCGCGAACCTCGCCGACCGCCAGGAGCAACTCACCACGCTCACCGCGCGCTGGGAGCAGGAGAAGGCCGGGCTCAACCGCGTCGGCGACCTCAAGCACCAGGTCGACGAACTCCGGTCGCAGGCCGAGCGGCTGCAGCGCGAGGGTGACCTCGGCCGCGCCAGCGAGATCCTCTACGGACGCATCCCGGCCCTCGAACGCGAGCTCGAAACCGCCCAGGCGGCCGAGGAGAACGTCTCCAGGACTGCCCCGATGGTCGCCGACGAGGTCGGACCGGACGACATCGCCGAGGTCATCGCCGGCTGGACGGGCATCCCCGCCGGCCGGCTGCTCGAGGGCGAGACCGCGAAGCTGCTGCGCATGGAGGAGTTCCTCGGCGCCCGGCTCATCGGGCAGAGCACTGCGGTGCAGGCCGTCTCCGACGCCGTCCGCCGTTCGCGCGCCGGGGTCAACGACCCCGACCGACCGACCGGCTCGTTCCTGTTCCTCGGACCCACCGGGGTCGGGAAGACGGAACTCGCCAAGGCGCTCGCCGACTTCCTCTTCGACGACGAGCGCGCCATGGTCCGCATCGACATGAGCGAGTACTCCGAGAAGCACGCCGTCGCCCGTCTCGTCGGGGCCCCTCCGGGTTACGTCGGCTACGAGGAGGGTGGGCAGCTCACCGAGGCCGTCCGCCGTCGGCCGTACTCCGTCGTCCTGCTCGACGAGGTCGAGAAGGCCCACCCGGAGGTGTTCGACATCCTGTTGCAGGTCCTCGACGACGGGCGCCTCACCGACGGTCAGGGCCGCACGGTCGACTTCCGCAACGTGATCCTGGTGCTGACCTCGAACCTGGGGTCGCAGTACCTGGTGGATCCGGAACTCTCGAAGGCGACCAAGCACGACGCCGTCATGACCGCGGTGCGGCAGAACTTCAAGCCGGAGTTCCTCAACCGCCTGGACGACGTCGTGGTCTTCGACCCGTTGTCGACGCAGGAACTGTCGCGGATCGTCGAGATCCAGGTGCAGAAGATGGCCGACCGCCTGGCCGACCGTCGCCTCACCCTCGAGGTGTCCGACGCCGCGAAGGACTGGTTGGCCATCACCGGCTACGACCCCGCCTACGGCGCGCGGCCGTTGCGCCGCCTGGTGCAGCGCGAGATCGGCGACAAGCTCGCCCGGGCGATCCTGTCCGGCGAGGTCCGCGACGGCGACACCGTCGAGGTCGACGTCGCCGGCCGCAGCTTCGACCTGGACGACCCGGGGGCCGGCGACGCGCCGGGCCTCGTCGTCCGGCGGGCGGACACCGCGCTGACCGTCTGAGCCCTGCTGCAGTCGTCCCCCACGCCGGTCAGGCAGCGCGGGGGACGACCTGGCGATGCCTACGCGCTCACGTGAGCGCGGGCGAACTCGAGAACGACGTTCAGGAGAGGTCCTCGACGAGTATCGTTCGAGCGAGAACCGTGCTGCGCACGGTGGGATCACCTTCATCTGCCACGTCTTGGACTGTCGCAACGACGCGAGCGTGCGTCAGCGGCAACTGACGCTGCCAAGTGTCGGCTATGGAGGATTCTGCACGGCGGTACGGTCCATCGGCCCGCCTCGTCTGGCTGGAAGCGAACTGTGCGAAGACACCGTCCTCGAGAACTTCGAACCGTTCGATGCTTCGCACGTGTCGTCGGACCCTTCGGCCGCGCATGGCCAGCTCGGCCTTCACCAATCTCGCCAGGGAGGAAGGGTCCGAAGGGTAGGAGTGACCGATCGTCAACTCCTCCTCAGCGACACCCCAGCCTGGCTTGTTGTCGAGACTACCTACCAGCACGAGTTCTCGACCGCCGTAGAGGAGCCCCGTGTCTCGTCGGGGAAGGATGGCTCGGGCCCAGAACAAGCGAACTCTCCCCCCTCGTGCGTGCTCGCCTCGATCACCGAAGTACAGGAACGGCATGGTCCCTACTTCAAGGTTCTCGATGCGGCAGTCGAGTATCCCGCGCCGCGTCGTGACGTCCCACCGGTCACGGACGATGGGACGGCGCTTCTTCGCTACCGCCAGGGCTCGGTCAACCCTGTCGACGCTGCTGGGGCGGCGATCCTCTTGCTTCTCCCGATTCACGCTGAGGCCTCTGAGTGCGAGCGCGACACCTTTTTTGATCGCGACGCTTCCAACGGGGCTGTCGTCGATCTCAGTGAGTGCTCGTTCGGAGAAGTAGAACACAGGCATCCTCGCAACGGTCTTGGGCGGACTTTCCAAGGTGATCAGGCCGTCGCAAGGCGCGGCGCCACCGCCTCGTTCTCGTGGGGCAGGGAACCGACCAGCCGCAGAATGGCGGTTTGCTCCTGGCCGTCCTGGTCCACGTACTGCCGGGGGACGTCGAGGTTCAGCTGGATCATCGCCGTGCGCAGACGCCCGCGGAGCAGGAGGTCGTCCCAGCTCTCGCGTTCCCCGGAGCCGGGAGCGATCTCCGGCCCGGTAGTCGCGTTCCAGAAGAGGTCGCCCAGGACCTCCTTGGCCATCTGCTCCCAGTCGGCTCCGGACGGGCGGCTGGACGGGCTCATCAGCGTTCTCCTCCGGTGTCGCCGACCCATCGGTAGCGGCGTTTGGGGCTCGTACGGGCTCCCTCGGGTGCGACCTGGCCGCGGGCGATGAGGGCGTTGACGTGGGCGTTGACAGTGGGGCGGCTCAGACCTGTGGCGTCGAGGAGCTGCTGGGTCGTCGCCTCACCGAGGGAGCGCAACGCCGCGGTGACCCGCTCCGCGGTGTCCGACGCGTCGGACGGGAGGTTTGGCTGCGGAGGAGCGTGTGTCAGGTCGATGGGTGCGGTGAGGCGGTAGCGGGCGTAGCGCCGTCCGCCTTCCTTGACGGCGAGACCGGTGGCCACCAGGTCGCGCAGGACCTGCCCGGCGTCGATCCGGTCGGCGCCCCATTCGCGCAGCATGCTGTTGGTGACCGGCCCGGTGCGCAGCATCGCGAGCGCCACCTCGTGCCGTGGGCTGGGCAGGTGGCCTGCGACGGCGGCGATCCAGCGCCGCACGTCCGGTCCGAGGAGCTGGGAGCGGTCCAGGGTGACGGCGAAGCTGAGGATGGTGCTGTCGAAGACGGGACGCGGCAGACCGTTGTCCCGGGCCAGGTCGATCATCGTCGGCACACCGGTGTGACGGTTCTCCGCGATGAGTTCGTCGGAGTGGGGTAGGTAGGTGTCGGACAGCAGACTGGCCAGGACGGAGTTGCGGGAACTCGAGGCGCGGTTCTGACCTAGGTCATCGGTGGTGAGACCTCCGTGCAGTCCACCAGGGCTACGCACGACGAGGCGGTCCGGGAAGAGGTCGACCTGGATCTGCGTCCCCCGGGTCAGCGGGCTGTAGTCGCGGTGCAGGATCGCGTTCACGACAGCCTCGCGGATGGATCCCAACGGGTATTCGAGTTGGTCGCGGCGTCCGGTGTCGGTCATGACGGCGCGGGCAGCGAGGTTTCGGCGCACTACCGCGAGGGATTCGCTGACGAGGTCGGGGATGGGACCGCGCACGGTGACGTTGTCGAGGAACCGCGTCTCGCCCCGCTCCGGCGGGTGGACGACGACGGACACCATGAGCTGCGGGAAGAGGCGCTGCGGGTAGTCCCCGAAGGTGAGGTACCCGGCCAGGGTCAGGGGTGAGTCCGGCCGCCTCTCGGCAAGAACCCCGGTGTTGTGCAGGACGACCGTGTCGTCGGCCCGGCGCAGCCGCGGGGATCCGGCCCGGACGCGCTCGAGCGTGCGGCGCACCAGGTCGGGATCGAGGTCCTCGATGCTGGTATCGGGAACGGGTTCCTGGTCGTAGGTGGGCTGAGTGCGCGACGCGTAGAGGAGTCCGATCTCCCCCTCGCTCATCCGCCGGTCGCCGTCCCCGGTGCGCAGGTACGCGCCGGTGGTCATGCCTTTCGCGGTGACGTAGGCAGGTCGCTGGCCAGCGGGCAATCCGGGGACCTGGCCGAGGAGCACGAGCTGCCCCTCCACCTCGACGATGTCCGTGGAGACCGTGAGGGGAGGGGTGATCGTGTCCCGGGCCAGGGCGACGAGGTTGTCCCGGTACCGGGCGACGTCGGGCAGGTCGACGACCTGGAAGCCGGCGTCCTCGTCCACCCCGACGAGGACCGTGCCACCGTCGGTGTTGGCGAAGGCGACGAGCGTCTCGCGCAGCGAGCCGGGGAAGCCGCCGGCGCCGCTCTTGACCTCGACCGTCTCCGGCTCGCCGCCAACCCGGCGCAGGACGTCGAGCAGCTGTGTGACGTCCACGGGCTCGGACACGGCGACCTCCTTCGGCTACTTGTTTAGCAAGTTGTCGACTAGCTTGCCAAGTAGCTCTCCGCCAATTTGCAAGCTACGCGAGCATCAGGTGGCGTCCTCGACGATCTTCTTCGCGTCGCGGACGCGCAGGCGGCCGGACATGAGGGCGGGGGAGCAGGGTGTCGCGAAGGGCGACCGGTGAGCGACTCCTGCTCCGCGGCTAGTCCTCGTTCCCCGAGGGCGTCCCGGCATGGTGCTGGCCATCGAGTCGTTCACCGTCTGGACGCACCTCGAGTTCAACCCCGCGACAACGACGTTCTCGACCAGCTCGTCGCGCGGCACTCCAACGTCCAGCACGGGTGGCGCCGACCTCCTGCGTTTCGGTACCAGCGGCGTGACGGCGCTTGCCGTCATCACTCGGGATGCCGAGGTACTCCGGCCGTGGGTGGTGGCGGCCACACCGGTTGTCCTCGTCAACTCCTCGCGGTGGAAGGACCTTGCCTGGATCTGACCCCTCGGGTGGTCGGCGGTGGCCGCTGCGCCGCGGTTGCCGCCGGCTGGGTGGCGGTCGGGTCGCGCTCGAGGACATGAGGACTTCATCGACACAGCAACACGATCAGTGGTGTGGGTACGAGGAGGACGACGTCGTCTCCACGCTGCTCGCCCCGGTGTGACGCGAGGCTCCCCGCTGAACCATGAACGCGGGACACCGTTGAGGACGCCCCGGGCCTCGTCGTCCGGCGGGCGGACACCGCGCTGACCGTCTGACCCCGAACTCGGTGGACACGCCCACCAGGCTCCGAGAACCTGGTGGGCGTGTTGGCATCAGGAGGGAACCGGCTGCCCTGGAACGACCTGCCCGTGGCGGTGCACGCCGCCGTCGCGGAGGTCCTCGGGTCGCCGGTGGAGCGGGCCGAGTCGCAGTCCGGCGGGTTCTCCCCCGGATCGGCGGACCGGGTCCGCACCGCGGACGGGACGCGGGCCTTCGTCAAGGCGGTGAGCCCCGCGCAGAACAGCGACACCCCGGCGATGCAGGAACGCGAGGCGCGGATCACCGCGGCCCTTCCGGCCGGGGTTCCCGCCCCGGGGTTCCGCGGCGCGCGGTGGGTGGGGGACTTCCACGTGCTCGTCCTGGACGAGGTGCCCGGCCGGTCGCCGGAACTGCCGTGGCGGCCCGCCGACCTCGACCTCGTGGTGGGGGCGCTGGAGCGACTCGCCCGCACCGCCACCCCGTGCCCGGTGCCGGACCTGCCCACGGCGGCCGAGTCGCTGGCCGGGCAGCTGCCCGGGAGCGCCCTGGAACTCCTCGAGGGGGACACCCTCGTCCACCTCGACCTCCGGGCCGACAACGTCCTGATCACCGAGGGGGGTGCGGTCCTGGTCGACTGGCCGCACGCCTGCGTCGGCCCGCCCTGGCTGGACCTGCTGGCCCTGCTCTTCGAGGTCGACCGGCTGGGCGAGGAGGGCCTCGCCGAGCGGGTCCTCACCACCTCGGCGCTCACCCGGGACGTGGCCCCGGAGGTCCTCACGACCGTCCTGGACGGGTTCTCGGAGTTCTTCCTCGCCCGCGCCGCGCAACCGGCGCCGCCCGGGTTGCCGACGCTGCGGCCGTTCCAGCGGGTGCAGGGCGAGGCCCTGGTCCGGTGGGTGCAGCGGCGGACCGCCCGAGCTGTCGTGACCAGGCCCGCGCAGCGGGGATGATGGAGGGGTGAGCGCCGACATCGAGACCCCCGGACAGATCAGCGACGTCAACCCCGCGCAGATCGTGGCCGAGGCGGCCCGACGTCGCACCATCGCCGTCATCAGCCACCCCGACGCCGGGAAGTCGACGCTGACCGAGGCGCTCGCGCTGCACGCCAACGCCATCCGTGAGGCCGGACACGTCCACGGCAAGGCGGGCCGGGCGGGGGTCGCGACGGACTGGCAGGACATGGAGAAGCAGCGCGGGATCTCGATCAGCTCCGCCGTGCTCCAGCTCTCCTACCGCGACCAGGTCGTCAACGTCGTCGACACCCCCGGTCACGCGGACTTCTCCGAGGACACCTACCGCGCGCTGACCGCCGTCGATGCCGTGATCATGCTCGTCGACGCGGCCCGCGGCATGGAGGTGCAGACCCGCAAGCTCTTCGGCGTCTGCAAGCAGCGCGGGCTGCCCGTGATCACCGTCGTGAACAAGTGGGACCGGCCGGGCCGCGAGGCCCTGGAGCTGCTCGACGAGGTCGAGTCCGTGACCGGGCTCAAGCCGACGCCGATGACCTGGCCCGTCGGGATCGCGGGCGACTTCCGCGGGCTCCTCGAACGCGGGACCGGTGAGTACGTCAAGTACACGAAGGCCCCCGGTGGAGCCACCCGCGCGCTCGAGCAGCGGATGAGCGGCGAGGAGGCGGCCGCCCTGGAGGGCGCGTCCTGGCAGCAGGCCCTCGACGAGCACGACCTGCTCACGGCCACCGAGGCCGACCACGACGAGGAGGCGTTCCTCGGGTTCCGCACCACGCCGGTGTACTTCACCGCCGCGGTCGCGAACACCGGTGTTGGCCAGGTCCTCGACGCGATCGTCGACGTCGCCCCGCACCCGCACGACCAGGACGACGTCGCCGGGCACACCCACGCCGTGACCGAGAGCTTCAGCGCGCAGGTCTTCAAGACCCAGACCGGCATGAACCCCGCCCACCGCGACCGGCTGGCGTTCGCGCGCATCCACTCCGGGGTGTTCCACCGCGGCATGACCGTGCGTGACGACAAGAGCGGCCGGCCGATGGTCCTCAAGCACGTGCAGACGGTGTTCGGCGCGGACCGCTCCACGGTGGACGTCGCCTGGCCCGGTGACGTCATCGGCCTGGTCAACGCCCGCCACGTCAACGTGGGCGACACGCTGTCGGAGAACGGCCGCATCGCCTACCCGCCGCTGCCGGTGTTCGCCCCGGAGCACTTCCGCACCGTGCGCCCCTCCGACCTCCGCGTCGGCAAGCAGTTCCGGCAGGGCCTGCGCGAACTCGACGCGGAAGGGGTCGTGCGCGTCCTGACCTCCGACTCCCGCGGGGACGGCGAACCCGTCATCAGCGCTGTCGGCGCCCTGCAGTTCGACGTCGTGCAGTACCGGATGACCCACGAGTTCCGCTCGCCCGTGCTGTTCACCGAACTGCCCTACACGACGGCCCGGATCATCGACGCCAAGGACGCCCCGCTGCTGCGCGCCCACCGGGGCACCGAGGTCGTCCACCACGCCGACGGCCGGACGTTCGCCCTGTTCACCGACGAGTGGCGCGTCCGCAGCTTCGAACGCGACAACCCCGACGTGCGCCTCGAGGAACTCGTCGCCACGAGTTCCTGACGCGGTCAGGCTGTCGGTGCGGGAGTCTCCGCGAGCAGGTCCGACTCTCGTCGGGAGATCCAGGCCAGGGTGGTGGTGGCCACGTCCCGCCATCCCGAGTCGAGGGTCAGGGAGTGGCCCCGTCCTTCGATGACCTGGTAGTCGGTGACGGAGGGGTTGTCGGCGTAGAGCTTCACGACGGCCTCGGTGACCGATCGGGGCACGGTGTGGTCCTCGGTGCCGGAGATCAGCAGGAGCGGACCACGCACGACGTGGTGGGAGTCGAGGGCGGCCGGGGAGTTGCGGGTGAAGTTCGCGGTGGCGTCCTCGAAGAGCGGTCGGCCGGGTCCGGGGATGGTCCACTCGGCGTGCAGCGCATCGGACTCGGCCGGGGGCAGGGTGTTCCCGAAGCTGTAGCGGAACTCCTCGGCGGTGAGCGAGACGGTGCGCTTGCGGTTCGCGGGGTTGCCGAGCACCGGGAACGAGGAACGGAGTTGGCTGAACGGCAGGACCTTGACGCCCTTGATCGGCGCGGGGTCGATGGCGACCGCCGCCACGGCGGAGGAGTTGGCCAGGAGTTCCTGCGCGATCAGGCCGCCGAAGGAGTGGCCGACGACGATCGGCCGGACCGGCATGGACGCGATCAGTTCGGCGTAGTGGTGGCAGATGTCGCTGATGCCGACCCCGTCGAGCGCGCTCGGGTCGTCGCGGGTCGCCTGGACGGTGGGTCCGTCACCGGGCCAGCCGGGCGCGGACGTGGTGTAGCCGTTCGCCTCGAAGAGGTCCTGCCACGGCCGCCAGGCACTGCTGTGGATCCACAGTCCGTGGATGAACAGCACCGGGTGCGGGTGGAGGTCGGTGGATGCGGTCATCGCTGCTCCTCGGGGGTCGGGGTTTCACAGGGTCGGGACGAGACCGCCGTCGAGGGCGAAGTCGGCTCCGGTGACGTTGCTGGACCTGTCGCCGGCCAGGAACAGGACGAGATCGGCGACCTCGGCCGGTCGGGTGAACCGGCCCGTCGGGATTCCCGCGGCTGCCTGGGCCGCGATCTCCTCGGCACCGGTGCCCGCGGGCGCGGAACCGGCGAGGGTTTCCGCCACCCCGTGCTCACCCAGCCACAGGTCGGTCTGCACCGGTCCCGGGCTGATGACGTTGACCCGGATCCCGGCGGCCGCGACCTCCTTGGACAGCGACTTCGAGAAGTTGCTGAGGGCGGCCTTGGCCGCGGAGTAGTCGATGACCAGCGGGTCCGGCAGGTAGGCGTTCACCGAACTGATCGTGACGATGCTGCCGCCACCCCGTCGCACCATCTCGGGGATCGCCGCGCGGGTGGCCCGGACGGCCGAGAGCAGGGTCAGGTTCAACGACTTCTCCCAGTCCTCGTCGGTGACGGAGAGGAAACCTCCCGGGCGTGCGGTGACCGCGCCCACGTTGTTGACCAGCACGTCCACCCCGCCCAGTTCAGCGGCCCGGGCCACGAGGGTTCTGGGTGCCTCTGCGGTGGTGAGGTCGACGGGAACGAAGACGACCTGGTCGGAGGGCAGGTCCGGGAGGTCCGGGCCGGGCGACCTCGCGCCGGCCACCACCAGAGCGCCCTCGTCGACGAGGGCACGGGTGACCGCGAGGCCGATGCCCTTGCTCGCCCCGGTCACGACGGCGATCTTTCCGCGGAGCTGGAGTTCCATGGGAAACCCGTCTGTGCGTTGGGACGACGCCCGGACCGTCGACGGGTCGTGGCGCTCGAGTCGCTGTCCGTCGAGGTGAGTATGGGGGAGCCGATTCACCACTGGCAAGGGACGGTCAGTGCGTGAACCGCCCCGGCGTGGTCCCGAGAACCCGGCGGAAGTGGCGGGTCAGGTGCGGCTGGTCGTGGAACCCGGCGAGGACGGCGACCTCGGCGGGGCGGTGACCGGTCAGCAGCAACCTGCGCGCCAGGTCGACCCGACGCGAGGTCAGGTAGGCGTGCGGCGCCATGCCGACCTCGCGGGTGAACGTCCGGACGAGGTGGGCACCGGAGACCCCGAGTTCGGCTGCGGCCCGCTCCAGCCTGAGACCGTCGACGACGTGCTCGTCGAGCAGCGACCGCAGGCGCCGGGCCAGCGGGACGTCCCGCACCCGGGGCGGTGGGCGGCGGCGCAGGTGCGCGGTCACCGCGTCCACCAGCACGGCGGTGCGGGCCTCCGCCTCGAAACCCTCCGCGGGGTCGAGGAGGAGGGGGTGAAGTTCCCGCAGGGCGGTCGTGAACCGCGGGTCCGGGAGTTCCGGGTCGTCCGCGGCGCGGCCCGCGAGCTCGGCGGGAACCGCCGCACCGTCGAGGTAGACGACCCGTTTGCGGAACCCCGAACTCGTCGCCGCCCGACCGTCGTGCGGCACGTGCGGGGGCAGCAGCGTGACCAGGGAACCGGTCCCGTGGGTGCGGTGGTCCAGGTCGTAGCGGACGGCGCCGGAGTCCACCAGCAGCAGCGTCCAGGTGTCGTGGGTGTGCAGCGGGTAGGCGTGCCCGACGAAACGGGCGTGCAGGACCTCGGCGATCCCCGGGACGTCCGGGCGCCAACTGCGGACCAGCTCACCCACGTCACGAACGTACAAGACGGACGTCGTGCGGGGGCCGAGGATCACCCCGTGACCGACCCGAGCGAACCCGTCCGCTTCGACACCAAGATCGCCGTCCTCGTCCGCGACGACCTGGCGACCTGGCAGCGGCTCAACGTCACCGCGTTCCTGGCCAGCGGCATCACCGCGGCCCACCCGGACCTCGTGGGGGAGCCCTACGCCGACGCCGACGGCACGGCCTACCTCGCGTTGCTCGGGCGGCCCGTCCTCGTGTTCGAGGGCGACCGGGACGCGCTGCGCGCCGCGCACGGCCGGGCGCTGGGCCGGTCGCTGCCGCTGGCGGTGTTCACCGCCGACATGTTCAGCACCGGTCACGACGACGCGAACCGGGCCGCGGTGGCCGCGGTGGCCGGCTCCGACCTCGACCTCGTGGGACTGGCGCTGCACGGTCCCCGCAACGCCGTCGACAAGGTCCTCAAGGGCTCCCACGTGCACCCCTGACCCGTGGCCCGCGGTTGCCGGACGGCACGTTTCTGGTGGAGTGGCCGCGTGAACCGCCTCGACGTCCTCGACTGGCGCCGCCGCGTCGGCGCCCTCTACACCGACGTCCGGTCCGCGCAGGACCCCGCCGCCGGGCACGCGCAGTGGGTCGCCGGTCGCGACGACCTGTTCGCCACCCACCCCGCGAGTCCGCTGCTGCCCCAGGACCGCGCGACCTTCACCGGCTTGCCGGTCGCGGCCTACGACCCGGCGATGCGTTTCGTCGTCCCCGTCGACGACGCCCCGCCGCTCACGCGGGAGGCCGTCACCGGCACCGACGGCACCGTGCACTTCGAACGCGTCGGAACCGTCACGCTGCGAGGCGTCGGGACGCTGGACGTGTGGTGGCTGGACCAGTACGGCGGTGGCCTCTTCGTCCCGCTGAAGGACCCCGGCCCCGGCTACGGCGGCGGGCGCTACGTCCTCGACACCGTCAAGGGTGCCGACCTCGGGGGCGACCTCACGAGCCTCGTCGTCGACCTGAACTTCGCCTACCCGCCCAGCTGCGCCTACGACCCCGAGTGGGCCTGCCCGCTCCCGCCGCCCGGCAACGTCGTCGACGTCGCCGTGGCGGTCGGGGAGGCCGCCGGGACCTGGTCGGTCTGATCCGGCCCGGCGCGGGTCGGCTACTCGAGCCGGACGGCCTGGGCCGGCACCGACCCCTGGGCGGGAACGGCGGTCAGGACGCCGTCGCGCAGGTCCACCGTCCGTGGCGCCCGGCCGCGACGCCACGCCCCGAGCAACTGCTCGGTGGCGTCGTCGTCGCCGGCGCAGCGGAACATCCCCAGCGTGTAGATGCGGGAGGCCTCCTCGCCCTGGCGGTGCCAGGAGAACTCCTCGCCCAGGTGCAGGTAGACGTCGACGTCGTCACCGCGGGTGTCGAGGACCTCGTCGGCCAACGCGACCGCCTCCCGCAGGTGGCCGCACACCAGCAGCGCCGCGACGACGTAGCACCGGGTGTCCGGGGCCACCACGTCACCGGTCGCCAGGGCCTGGTTGGCCAGGCGCAGGGCCCGCCGGGCGTCGCCCGCGAACGCCGCGTGCTCGCTGGCCGCGACCAGCAACCGACCGCGGGACACCGAGTCCCCCGGCACGGCTCGCCGGGCCCAGGACTGCAGCAGGTCCGCGACGGCCCGTTGGCCCCGGGCGTCGTTCGCCGCGTTCAGTTCGACCTGCTCGAGGTCGTCGCAGCTGACAGGTGCTCGCACCGTTCGAACCTAGTGAGGTGCAGCGCCCGAGTCTCCCCCGCAGGAGCCGATCGGGCAGGGTTCACGCGTTCGGCGCAAGCTCCACGATCACCGGGGCGTGATCCGAGGCGCCCTTGCCCTTGCGCTCCTCGCGGTCGATCGTCGCGCCGCTCACCCGCGCCTGCAGGGCGGGGGAGCCCAGCACGAAGTCGATCCGCATGCCCTGACGCTTCGGGAAGCGCAGCTGCGTGTAGTCCCAGTACGTGAACGTCCCCGGGCCCGGGGCGTACGGGCGGACCACGTCGGCGAACCCCGCCTCCACCAGCGACGAGAACGCCTTCCGCTCCGGCTCCGACACGTGCGTCGCGCCCGCGAAGACGTCGACGTCCCAGACGTCGTCGTCGGTCGGGGCGATGTTGAAGTCACCCACCAGCGCCACCGGGGCGTCGGGGTCCTGCGCCAGCCAGGCCTTCCCGGCCTCGCGCAGCTGCTCCAGCCACAGCAGCTTGTAGGCGTAGTGCGGGTCCTCCAGGGAGCGGCCGTTGGGCACGTACAGGCTCCACACCCGCACCCCGCCGCAGAGCGCACCGATGGCCCGCGCCTCCGCGACCGCCGGGTCCCCGAAGTGCGGGACGTCGGGGGAGAAGGCCGTGCTGACGTCCTCCAGACCGACCCGGGACACCAGGGCGACGCCGTTCCACTGCGACAGGCCGTGGTGGGCGACCTCGTAGCCGAGGTCGTGGAAGGCCTGCTCGGGGAACTGCTCGTCCTTGCACTTGGTCTCCTGCAGAGCGACGACGTCGACGTCGCTGCGCTCGATCCAGGCGATGACCCGGTCGAGGCGGGCGCGGATGGAGTTCACGTTCCAGGTGGCGAGGCGCACGCGGCGGCACGTTACAGGCGAGGCCCCCACGTGCTCGGACCGGAGCCGGACAGCACCTAAGCTGCGGTCCCGTGAGCACACCGAACTCCAGCGAACGCGACCGCCTCGCGGAACTCATCGCGGCCAAGGCCGTCGTCCGCGGGACGGTGACGCTCTCCAGCGGCAAGGAGGCCGACTACTACGTCGACCTGCGCCGGATCAGCCTGGACGGCGAAGCCTCCGCCCTCGTCGGTCCCGTGCTGCTGGACCTGGTGCAGGACTGGGACTTCCAGGCCGTCGGCGGGCTCACGATGGGTGCCGACCCGGTCGCCTTCGCCATGGTCCACGCTGCCAACGCCCGCGGGTGGGCCGCAGCGCACGACGGCGCCCCGCTGGACGCCTTCGTCGTCCGCAAGGCCGAGAAGGCCCACGGTCTGCAGCGCCGCATCGAGGGCCCCGACGTCGCCGGGCGCAGGGTCGTGGCCGTCGAGGACACCTCCACCACCGGGGGGTCCGTCCTCACCGCCGTCGAGGCGCTGCGCGCAGCGGGGGCCGAGGTCGTCGGTGTCGTCGTCATCGTCGACAGGAACACCGGCGCCCGGGAGAAGGTCGAGGCCGAGGCCGGCGTGCCCTACCGCTTCGCCTACGGCCTCAGCGACATCGGGCTCGCCTGATGGGCGCCACCGGGGCCGTCGTCCTCGTCGTCGTCGTGCTGCTCGTCCTCGTGATCGCCCTGTGGGTCGTCGCGACCCGCGCGGCCCTGGTCCGGATGCGCGACCTGGCCGTCGAGGCCGGCGCGCTCGCCGATCAGCGCCGCAGCCGCCTCGCCGACCTGGCCACCCACCTCGCCGCGCAGGAGGCCGCCGCGGCCGAACCGGACCCGCAGACCGTCCGGGCGCTCGCCGACGCCGAGCACCGTCTCGCCGGGGACATCGCCTTCCACTCCGCGGCCGTGCGCGCCTACGACCACCGCCTCGCGGGTGTCCCCATCTCCTGGGTCGGTGCCGTCTCCGGCCTGCACCCGCTGGGCGCGAGCGCCGAGCAGCAGCGCTGAACGCGTTCGAGGCCGCCCTCCCGCTCCTGCGCTGCCCGCTCTGCGCGGGCCGCTTCGAGCTGACCGGGCGGACCCTCGGATGCGCTGCGGGACACCGGTTCGACCTCGCCCGTCAGGGCTACGTCAACCTCGCCGTCGGGTCGAAGGCGACCGGTGACACCGCGGCGATGGTGGCCGCTCGTGAGGAGTTCCTCGGAGCCGGGCACTACGCACCGATCGCCGCGGCGCTCGCCGACCGGGGCGTTGCGGGGTTCGTCGTCGACGTCGGCGGCGGGACCGGGTACTACCTCGCACACGTCCTGGAGCGCACCGGCGGGTCCGGGGTCGTCGTCGAGGTCTCGGCCGCGGCCCTGCGCCGCGCCGCCCGTGCGCACCCCCGGGCCGCCGCGGTCGGGGCGGACGTCTGGCGCGGACTGCCCTTCGCCGACGCCTCCGCCGACCTCGTGACGACGGTCTTCGCCCCCCGGTCGGTCCCGGAGGTGATCCGGGTCCTGCGTCCCGGGGGACGGTGGGTGATCGTCACCCCGTTGCCGGAGCACCTGGGCGAGGTCCGCGACGTGCTCGGCATGGTCGGGGTCGAGGAGCGCAAGGCCGAACGGCTGCACACCGACCTCGAGGGGTTCGTCGACCTCACCGAGGCGGAACTGCGGGTGCCCCGCCGGTTCGACCGTGCTGCGCTGCGGGCGCTGGTGCTCATGGGGCCCAGTGCCCACCACGTCGACGCCGCGGCCCTCGAGGACCGGCTCGCCGGGTTGCCCGACGTCGTCGACGTGACCGTCGCCGTGCGGCTGACGGCCGTCACGAGACCCTGAGCCACCCACCCGGGGACCGGGGCTCACGGCCCGGTGATCAGGTGGCGTTCCCCGCGGTGCGCACGGCCCGTCGCGGTGCCCCGAGCTCGGTGGCGAACCCGCCCGCGGCCAGGTGGGCGGCGAGCGCTCCCGTCCCCTCCGGGGCCAGGGCGAGCGTCGCGGACCAGCCCTCGCCGCTCCACACGACGTCCTCGACGTCGAAGCCGTGCCGCAGGTCGGCCTCCAGGCGACCGCCGTCGGCGAGGCTCGCGCGCACCTCGACGAGGTCGACCCAGCGACGGCGCAGCACGCCCGCCTCGGCGAGCGCGCCGGACACGGCGGAGCCGTAGGCGCGGACCAGTCCGCCCGTGCCCAGCAGGACACCGCCGAAGTACCGCGTGACCACGGCGAGGACCCCGGTCACCCCCGCACCGTTCAGCGCGGCCAGCATCGGGGCCCCCGCCGTGCCGGCCGGTTCGCCGTCGTCGTGCGAGCGCTGCTGCGTGCCGTCCCCGCCCAGGACCGAGGCCGTGCAGTGGTGACGGGCGTCGGGGAACTCCTTGCGGACCCGGGCGAGCACCGCGTCGACACCGTCGACGTCGCGCACCGGCTCCAGGGTCGCGATGAACCGGGACCGCTCCACGCTCGTCTCGGTCCGCACCGCGCGGGCCGGGACGGGCAGGGGGTCCCTCACGCGCGCGCCCGTCGACGTCGACGGATCCAGGCCGCGAGAGGCATGACGAAGGAGAAGACGATGGCGGTCCCGGCGATCGCGTACGCCGTCGTCCGCACCCAGGGGTGGGAGTCGGCGGCGTGACCGGCGAGCACCAGCAGCGCGCCCCAGCACAGGGCGCCCACGACGTTCGCGGAGGCGAACTTGGCGTAGGGCATCGCGGCCGTGCCGGCGATGATCGGCGTGAACGCGCGCAACCACGGGATGAACCGGCAGGCCACCACCGCGAACCAGCCGTACTTCGCGTAGAACGCCTCGGCCCGGGGCAGGTGTCGGGCGGCCTTCCCGGCCCGGCGCAGCAGCCAGGGCCGACCCAGCCGGCGTCCGGACCAGTACCCGACGGTGTCGCCCAGGACGGCCGCCAGCGTCACCCCGACGACCAGGACGGTCAGCGAGACGGGGGAGTCCTCGCGGGCGGAGATGAGACCGGCGGTGAAGAGGACGCTGCTGCCGGGCAGCCAGAACCCGATGAGGGTGCCCGTCTCGGCGAACACGATCCCGAAGACGAGGACGTACAGCCCGACCGCGCCGAGGTCCTCGAGCTGAGGGTCGGCGAGCTGTGCGATCCAGTCGGACACCTCGTGATCCTGCCAGAAGGCAGGTAGACCTCAGTCGTCGGCCAGCAGGGCCAGCCTGCGGCGTTCGTCGTCGTCGAGGCGCCGGGGACGACCCTCGTCGAAGTCGTAGGCGACGCACACCGTGGAGGCACGGACGTAGGTCCGGAGCTCACCGACGGCGTCGGTGTCGGGTTCGAGGAGCTCGTAGTCGACCTCGAAGCTGGCTCCACCCGTTCGGCCCACCCAGAGGTCGACGGCGACCGGGGCGAGGCGGTAGTCCAGCGGTCGCAGGTACTCGACGGTGTGCTTCGCCACGACCATCCCGGTCGCCAGCATCGGGGCCGAACCGTCCGGGGACTCCAGCCCGAACGCGCGCACGCGGGCCTCCTCGAGGAGCCGCATGATCTCGACGTTGTTGATGTGGCGGTAGGCGTCCATGTCCCCCCACCGCAGGGACAGGGACAACCGCCGGCGAGCCACCCGGACATCCTGCCGGGTGGCGGCTCAGCGCTGGTTCTCGGGGGTCTTGCCGTTCGACTGCGCCGGCAGCGAGGCCGTGCGGTGGCGGTCCTTGGCCCGGGCGCGCAGGAACTCGATCCCGACCGGGATGAGCGAGAGCACGACGAGCAGCAGCAGACCCAGTTCGAGGTTGTTCCGGATCAGCGTGATGTTGCCCAGCGCGTAGCCGAGCAGCGTGATGCCGGTCGCCCAGAGCACGGCGCCGATCGCCGAGAACGTCAGGAACGTCCTGCGGGACATGGCGCCTGCCCCCGCGGCGAGGGTGATGAAGGTGCGGACGACGGGCACGAACCGGGCCAGGATGATGGCGCGGGCCCCGAAGCGCTCGAAGAACTCGCTGGTCTGCTGGATCCGCTTCGGGGTCAGCAGTTTCGAGTTCGGCCGGTCGAACAACGCCGGCCCCGCCTTGCGTCCGATCTCGTAGCCCAGGACGTTGCCGAGGAACGCCGCGACGGACAGCAGCAGGCAGGAGAGCCAGATCGGTTCCCGCAGGACGTCGGAGTGGGTGAACAACCCGACGGTGAACAGCAGGGAGTCGCCCGGCAGGAAGAACATGAACAGCCCGCACTCGACGAACACGATGGCCATGGCGACCCACAGGGCGGCGGGGCCGAGGGTGTCCAGGAACGTCTCGGGGCTGGCCCAGTCGGGCAGCAGAGCGGGTGCCGCCGCCGGCAACGAGGTGGACAGCGCGGTCGTGAACTCGGCGAGCAGGGGCACGTGCCCCAGGGTAAGTCTCTTTCGGAGCCCCGTGGACGTCCCGGGCTGGAGATCAGCCCAGAGGATGACCCGTCCGGGCCGGCATCAGCCCCATGGCCGATGCCCGATCCGTGATCCCGCTGGTGGTCCCCGCGGGATCACGGATCGGAGGAGGGTCAGACCGTGGCGGCCGTGGGGTCCCAGTCGTCGGGGAGCGGGGCCGCGGCCTCGACGGTGCTGCTCACGGGCACGAACGCGCCGCTCTGCGCGGACTCGGCGATCGACTCCATGACGTCGACCACGTGGTGGGCCAGGGCGCCCTGGACGCGGTGCGGACGTCCCGCCCGGATGGCCCGGGCCATCTCGAGGACCCCGGTACCGCGGGTGGACAGCGCCGTCGTGGAGGCCAGGACCTCCCACTCCTCACTGCCGCGCCGGCGGATCTGGACGTCGCCGTCGAAGTTGTTCGGGTCCGGCAGGGCCAGGGTCGCGTCGGTACCGGTGATCTCCACGAACCCCGCCCGGGGGAGGGGGGAGTCGAAGCTGAAGATGCTCTGCGAGCTCTGGCCGCTGCGGAACTGCGCGATGGCGCTGACGTGCGTGGGCACGGTCACGTCGAAGGTCTCGCCCGCCTTGGGCCCGGAACCGATGACGCGCTGGGCCCGGGCCGTCGAGGCGATGGCCGCGACCGAGGCGACCGGGCCGAACGCCTGGACCAGCGTCGTGAGGTAGTAGGGCCCGATGTCGAACAGCGGACCGGCCCCGGTCTGGAAGAGGAAGGCCGGGTTCGGGTGCCAGGACTCCGGGCCGGGGGACTGCATCAGGGTCAGCGCCGTCAGGGGGGTCCCGATGTCGCCCCGGGCCAGCGCCTTGAGCGAGGTCTGCAGCCCCGCGCCCAGGAACGTGTCCGGCGCGCAGCCCAACCGGACACCGGCCGCCTCGGCCGCGTCGATCAGGCGCTGACCGCCTTCGCGGTCGAGGGCGACGGGCTTCTCCGACCAGACGTGCTTGCCGGCCGAGATCGCCGCGAGCGACACCTCGACGTGGGCCGCGGGGATCGTCAGGTTCACGACGATCTCGACGTCCGGGTTGCCCAGCACGGCGTCGATGCCGCCGTGGGCCGGGACGCCGTGCTCCGCGGCCCGGGCCGCGGCGGCCTCGGGGAAGAGGTCGCCGATGGCGTGGACCCGCACGTCGGGGAACGCCGTGAGGTTCTCGAGGTAGGTGCCGCTGATGACGCCGGCGCCGACGATGCCGATCCCGACCGGTCCTGTGCGGGTCTCGCTCACGACAGGGCCTTCGTCAGGTAGTCGTAGCTGCCCTGCACGGCGTCGAAGACGTCACCGGTGGTGTCGTCGAGCTCGACGACCCCGAGGTCGACCCCCGCCGAGGCCGCGAGGATCGCGGCGACGTCGAGGTCGCCGGACCCGAAGGCGACCTGCTTCTTCGTGTCCCGGCTGCCGTCACCGTCCTTGAGGTGGACCGCGCGCACGCGCTCGCCGAGGCGGCCGAGCAGGTCGGGGACCTCGACGCCGCCGACGACGACCCAGTAGGTGTCGACCTCGAGGGCGACCCCGTCGGCGAGGTGGTCGGCGAAGACCTCGAGGGCGGGGCGGCCGCCGATCTTCGTCTCGAGCTCGAACTGGTGGTTGTGGTAGCCGATGGTCACCCCGGCGTCGGCGGCGCGGAGCGCAGCGGCGTTGAGCTCGGCGGCGATCGCGGCGACGTCCTCGGCGGTGGTCCAGCGCGCGGGGTCGACGTGGGGTTCGACGACGAGCGTCGTCCCCGTCTTCGCGGCGGCGGCCAGCACGGCCTCGATGTCACCGCCCACGACCTTGGCGTGGGTGCTCGGTGCGGTCAGCCCGGCCCGGGCCAGCGCCGGGGCGAGCTCGTCGGCCTTCTCGGTGAGGCCGAACGGCTCCACCTGGCGGAAGCCGAAGCCGGCGAGGCGGGCCAGGGTGGCGTCGAGGTCGGCGGCGAGCGCGTCGCGCACCGTGTAGAGCTGTACGGAGATCTTCGACGTGTCGAGTGTCTTGTCGGCCATGAGTGGGGTTCTCGTCCTCTCGCGTGCTGCTCGCGGGGCGACCGTCCCTGGACGCCCACGTCCCCGGTCCGAGGAACCGAACCGGTTCAGCAACCGTACGGCCGCGACCCGTGCGGGCGCCAGACCCCGTTACGATCCGGCGGTGAGCGAGGGACCCCGCACTGCCCTGACCGAGGACGAACTGGCCTTCCTGCACGAGACCTTCGACCTGGCCCGGACCGGCGCGACGGCGGAGCTGACCGCCCGGGTCGACGCCGGGGTCCCGGTCAACCTCACGAACTCCGGCGGGGACACCCTGCTGGTCCTCGCGGCCTACCACGTGCACACCGAGACGGTCCGGGCCCTGCTCGAGCGCGGCGCCGACCACGCCCGGGTCAACGACAAGGGCCAGACGGCCCTCGGGGCCGCGGTCTTCCGGCAGGCCACCGACATCGTCACGGCGCTGCTGGACGCCGGGGCCGACCCGGAGCTCGGGCGCCAGTCCGGGGTGGCGGTGGCGCAGGTGTTCGACCTGCCGGAGATGACGACGCTGTTGCGGGCCAGGAGCTGAAGGCGGGAACCCGGTAGTACAAGATCAAGACGTCTATGCTGGTGCTTCTCTCGGCGAAAGTGGAGATGAGATGCGCCTCGTCCATGTCAGTGCCAGCAACTGGCGGAATTTCAAGTCGGTTGACTTCCCCTTGTCTGATCGATTGTTCATCGTGGGACCGAACGCTGCAGGCAAATCGAATCTTCTCGACCTCCTGAGGTTCCTGGGAGACATCGCGAGCCCTGGTGGTGGTCTGTCGGCGGCTCTCGATCGCCGAGGCGGGTTCGGCAAGGTGCGCAGCCTCTT
Organism: Kineococcus sp. AC630; assembly: GCF_979255925.1. NCBI lineage: Bacteria > Bacillati > Actinomycetota > Actinomycetes > Kineosporiales > Kineosporiaceae > Kineococcus > Kineococcus sp. AC630. Next base: position 42,651 of record NZ_CEEDMJ010000003.1, on the reverse strand, counting down.
CGCGCGGAACAACCAACGAGGCCGTCTCATCGTCGAGGTGCGCCTCCAGGACGGGGATGACCTCTGGCGTTACCGCCTGAGCATCCGTGGGGAGGCTCGTGGCAGGAACAGGCCGCTCGTGGACGAAGAATTGGTCGAGCTCAACGGGGTCTCCATCCTCCAGCGACCCGATGGTCGTGATGGTGACGATCCAGAGAGACTGACTCAAACTCATCTCGAGCAGATCGCAGCGAACCAGCGCTTCCGGGCCATCGCCGACTACTTCTCGAAGGTGCGCTACTTCCACCTGGTTCCCCAGGTCATCCGAGATCCAGCCCGGGCAGGGCATTCGGACGACCCCTTCGGGGGTGACTTCATCGCGCAGATGAATGCGGTCACTCCAAAGACGCGATCCGCGTGGCTTCAGCGTATGCAGAACGCTCTCCGCGCAGCGGTTCCAGAGTTCGAGTCTCTGGACATCGACGTCGATGCTTCTGGGAGACCGCACCTGGTGGCGGGATACAAGAACTGGCGAGCGACTCCCACACGACACACAGAGGTCGAATTCTCCGATGGGACGCTGCGTCTCATCGGTCTGCTCTGGACCATGGTCAGTACGCCGGCGAACGGCGGAATACTGCTGCTCGAGGAGCCAGAACTCTCACTGAACGCGTCCATCGTCCGAACTCTGCCTGCGGTTCTGTCCACTGCGCAGCGGGACAAGGATCTTCAAGTGGTGCTGTCCACCCATGCGCCTGAGTTGTTGGACGACGAGGGGGTCCTGGCTGAGGAAGTACTCGTCTTGCGTGTCACGGGAGACGGCACGACTGCCGAGCTCCTGTCGCAGGTCGAAGTGGTCGCAGGCGAGGTGGAAGCAGGCCTTCCTACCTCAGACATCGTTCAGGGACTCATCGCACCCCCTGACCTGGGTGGCTTGATCAGCGTTGGAAGCGGGCGCCGACGTTGATCAACGCCGCGGTGGAGGGTCGCTCGGACGAAGGAGCTGCTCGGGCCGTCATCAGGGCGGCCGGTCACGAGGTCGGGACGGTCTTGGCGAAGGGGGGCAAAACGCGACTGGACCCGCTGATCCCGAACTACAACCGGGCTGCGCTCCATTCGCCCTGGGTGGTGTTCAGGGACTCTGACACCAAGTGCCCGGTGGCACTACGCAGCCAACTCATGGCCAACGTCGACGTCGCTTCCCCGAACTTCGTCCTGCGCATCGTGCATCCCATGACGGAGGCTTGGCTCATGGCGGACGCGGAGAGCTTCTCCAGGTTCTTCGGCGTCCGCAGGGGCGACCTGCCCACCGATCCTGAGTCTCTGAGCAATGCCAAGTCGTCGGTCCTCGCGCTGTGCGCACGGTCCCGATCGAAGGTCGTCCGGAGCGACATGGTGACTGCCGCGGGAAAGACCGGTCCCCTCTACGTGAGCAGGATGAACGAGTTCGCAGAGCAGGTGTGGCGCGTCGACGAGGCGGTTGAGGTCTCGACCAGTCTCAGGCGGGCTGTGGTGGCCCTGAGAAGGATCAAGTGAGGCTGTGGAACCGCAAATGCGCCATCTTCCTCGTCCTCGTACCGCAGATACGCCTGAGTGTGGCTAGAGTCGGGTCGTGCCGCTCTACCGCATCCGTGACGTCGCCGACCTGCTCGGCGTCTCCGACGACACCGCCCGCCGCTGGACCGACGCCGGCACGCTGGCGAGCGGCAAGGACGAGACCGGCCGGACCGTCGTGGACGGAGCCGTGCTCGCCGCCTTCGCGGTCCAGCACGCCGCGTCGGCCGCCCCCGACACCACGGGTGTGACGCGGTCGGCCCGCAACCACTTCGCCGGACTGGTGACGCGGGTCCTCGCCGACGGGGTCATGGCCCAGGTCGAGATGCAGTGCGGACCGCACCGCGTCGTCTCGCTCATGAGTCGCGAGGCCGCCGAGGAACTCGGCCTCGAACCCGGGAGCCGGGCCACGGCCGTGGTCAAGGCGACGACGGTCATCGTCGAGACGCCCGAGGGGAACCGGTCGTGAGGATGCGTCCGGTGATCGCCCTGGTCGTCGTCGGTGGTCTGCTCGCCGCCTGCGGTTCCGGCGACACCGCGACCCCGGCGGCGACGTCGAGCTCCACCAGCGCGGCGGCCCGCGCCCTCACCGTGTTCGCGGCCGCGTCGCTGAAGGGGTCCTTCACCGAGATCGGTCGGGAGTTCGAGGCCGCGAACCCCGGCGTCACCGTCAGGTTCAGCTTCGCCGGTTCCTCCGACCTCGTCACCCAGATCACCGAGGGTGCCCCGGCGGACGTGTTCGCCTCGGCCGACGAGAAGAACATGACGAAGGTCACCGACCAGTCGCTGACCGCGGCCGCCCCGGTCGACTTCGCCACCAACGTCCTCGAGATCGCCACTCCCGCAGGCAACCCCGCCGGGATCAAGACGTTCGCGGACCTGGCGAAACCGGGGGTGAAGGTCGTCGTCTGCGCCGCGCAGGTTCCCTGCGGTTCCGCGACGCAGACCGTCGAGACGTCCTCGGGGGTCACGCTCAGCCCGGTGAGCGAGGAGTCCTCGGTGACCGACGTCCTGGGCAAGGTCACCTCCGGCGAGGCGGACGCCGGTCTCGTCTACGTCACCGACGTCACCGCCGCGGGCGAGAAGGTCACCGGGGTGGAGTTCCCCGAGTCCGCCGGCGCCGTGAACACCTACCCGATCGCCGCCCTGAAGGACGCGCAGGACGCCGACCTCGCGTCGGAGTTCGTCACGTTCGTCACCGGTACCGCGGGCGAGGAGGTCCTGCGGGACGCCGGGTTCGGCGCGCCGGCGACGTGACCCGGCGTGGCAGTGCGGTGGAGGGGAGCGCGCTGCCGCGGTGGGTGTTCGTCCCGGCGGGGGTGGGGCTGCTGCTGTTCCTCGCCCCCCTCGCCGGGATCCTGTCGCGGGTGCCGTGGGCGGACTTCGTCCCGCTCGTCACCTCCGACTCCTCCCGCGCCGCGCTGCTGCTCAGCCTGAAGACGGCCTCGGCCAGCACCCTCGCCTGCCTGGTCCTCGGGGTCCCGATGGCGTTGGTGCTGGCCCGCAGCGACTTCCCGGGGATGCGGGTGCTGCGCTCCATCGTCCTGCTGCCCCTCGTGCTGCCACCCGTCGTCGGCGGGCTCGCGCTGGTCTACACCTTCGGCCGCAGGGGCCTGTTCGGGTCCACGCTGGAGGGTTTAGGCGTCACCGTCGCCTTCACCACCGTGGCCGTGGTCATCGCCCAGACGTTCGTGTCGCTGCCGTTCCTGGTCCTGAGCCTCGAGGGAACCCTGCGCACGGCGGGTCGGCGCTACGAGGCCGTCGCCGCGACGCTGGGCGCGAGACCCGGTCGGGTGCTGTTCCGGGTGACGTTGCCGCTGGTGGTGCCGGGGCTGGTGTCCGGTGCGGTGCTGGCCTTCGCGCGCGCCCTGGGGGAGTTCGGCGCGACCCTGACGTTCGCCGGCAGCCTCCAGGGCGTGACCCGGACGTTGCCGCTGGAGATCTACCTCGTCCGCGAGACCGACCCCGACGCCGCGGCCGCGTTGTCGCTGCTGCTCGTCGTCGTCGCGGTGGTCGTCGTCGTGGCGGTCCGCGGACGGCCGGGGCGGGGGGTGTTCTGATGGCCGGTCTGGAGGTCGCCGTCCGGTTCACCCCGCGGGACGTCGACCTGGAGCTGTCGGTCGCCCCCGGGGAGGTCCTCGCCGTCCTGGGGCCGAACGGCGCCGGGAAGTCGACGCTGCTGGGACTGCTCGCGGGGTTGCTGCGACCGACCGCGGGGCGGGTCGTCCTCGACGGCGAGGTGCTGGTCGACGACCGCGGGACCTTCGTCCCCCCGCACCGCCGCGGGGTCGGCCTGCTCGCCCAGGACGCGATGCTCTTCCCGCACCTCAGCGTCGAGGCGAACGTGGCCTTCGGCCCGCGCAGTGCCGGTGCCTCCCGCACCCACGCCCGCGAACGGGCCCGGCAGCTGCTCGGGGACGTCGGCATGACCCCCTTCGCGGCCCGTCGCCCCCACGAACTGTCCGGCGGCCAGGCCCAGCGGGTCGCGATCGCGCGGGCGCTCGCTGCCGAGCCGAAGCTGCTGCTGCTGGACGAACCGATGGCCGCGCTCGACGTCACCGCCGCCCCCGAGGTCCGGCAGGTCCTGCGCCGGGTCCTGCGCGGTACCGGGCGCTGCGCGGTCCTGGTGACCCACGACCCGCTCGACGCGCTGGCCCTCGCCGACCAGGTCGTCGTGCTGGAGGCAGGTCGGGTCGTCGAACGCGGTCCGGCGCAGCAGGTCCTGTCCTCGCCGAAGAGCGCGTTCGGGGCCCGGCTGGCGGGGCTGGTGCTGATCCCGGGGACCATCACCGCGGACGGCCTGGCCACCGCGGACGGCGCCGTGGTGCACGGGCTGGTCACCGGCGCGGTGGGGGAGCGTGGCGTCGCCCTCTTCAGCCCTTCCGTGGTGTCGGTGCACGCGAGCGACCCCGGCGGGAGTCCGCGCAACCGGTGGTCCGCGACGGTGCTCGACGTCGCTCCCCGCGGGGAGGTCGTCCGCGTGCGGGCCCGACCGGACGCGCCGGCCGGTCACGACGTCCTGGCCGACATCACCGTCGCGGCGGCGGCGGAACTCGACCTCGTGCCGGGCGGCCCGGTGCACCTGGTCGTCAAGGCGACGGCGGTCCGGATCCTCGCCAGCGCCTGACGACGACGGCTCGCCCGTTCCGCCGACCCAGGGGAGCTCGCACTGCGACGATCGTCGGACGCGGGGTCTCTCAGGGTTCCCCTAGGTTCGGGGGATGCTCGTCCTCGACAAGATCACCAGGACCTTCGGGGACCGTCTCGCTCTCGACGGCGTCAGCATCAGCGTTCCGGACGGACGCATGGTGGGTTTCGTCGGGGCGAACGGTGCCGGGAAGACCACCACGATGCGGATCGCCCTCGGCGTGCTGGCCGCGGACTCCGGGACGGTGACGTTCCGCGGTCAGGTGCCCGACCTCGCCGTCCGCCGCCGGTTCGGCTACATGCCGGAGGAACGCGGTCTCTACCCCAAGGGCAGGTTGCTGGAACAGCTGGTGTTCCTGGCCCGGCTGCACGGGGTGGACCGCGGGGTCGCCGCGAAGCGGGGCCAGGACCTGCTGGAACGCCTCGGGCTGGGTGACCGGTCCGGCGACAAGCTGGAGTCGCTCTCGCTGGGGAACCAGCAGCGGGTCCAGGTGGCGGCCTCCCTGGTGCACGACCCGGAACTGCTGGTCCTCGACGAACCGTTCTCCGGTCTCGACCCGATCGCCGTCGACGCGATGGCGGACCTGCTGCGGGAGAAGGTCGCGGCGGGGGTGGGTGTCCTCTTCTCCAGCCACCAGCTCGACCTCGTCGACCGGCTGTGCGACGAACTCGTCATCCTGCACGCCGGTCGGGTCGTCGCCGCGGGAGAACCGGAGAAGCTGCGCCGGGAACGGGCCGGATCGCGCTTCCGGCTCGTCGCCGACGCCGACCTCGGCTGGCTGGACGACGTCCCCGGCGTCCGGGTGCTGGAACGGCGTGCCGACGGGACCGTCCTCGAACTCCACGGTGATCCCGACCTCGACCAGCGGGTTCTCGCCGAGGCCCTCCGCCGCGGCCCGGTCCGCTCCTTCGCCCCGCTGCTGCCCTCGTTGTCCGACCTGTTCCAGGAGGTGTCCCGGTGAACGCCCAGTGGTGGATCATCGCCCAGCGCGAGATGACCGAGAAGTTGCGGGACAAGGGTTTCATCTTCTCGACCGTCCTGCTCTTCGTCCTCGTCGCCGCGGCCTCCGTCCTGCCCGGGGTGATCTCCGGAGGTGGCGACGACTACGACGTCGCGGTCACCGCGCAGGCGCAGCCGCTGGTGGTCGCCCGGCCCGGTGAGGACCCGGACACCCGGATCGAGCTGAAGGAGGTCGCCGACGACGCGGCCGCCGAGGCCGCCGTCCGCGCCGGTGACGTCGACGCCGCCGTGGTCGTCGGGGACACCAGCGCCGTCATCCTGGGTGACCGCAGCGTCTCGGACACCCTGGCGGGCGTCCTGCGCGCCCGGATCGGTTCCGCTCAGACCGTGCTGGGTTTCCAGGCACTGGGGGTGGACCAGACCGAGGTCCAGCGCGTCCTGTCGTTGCCGCCGCCGTCGACGCGACTGCTCGACCCCGACGCGGTGGACCCGTTGCTCGTCTACTTCCTCGGCCTCGCGTTCGCACTGCTGTTCTTCCAGATCGTCGTCCTCTTCGGCTACTCGATCGCGCAGAGCGTGGTGCAGGAGAAGCAGACCCGCGTCATCGAACTGCTCGTGACGACCGTCCCGGTGCGGCAGTTGCTCATCGGCAAGATCCTCGGCAACGGGATCCTGGCCTTCGGTCAGATCCTGCTGCTCGTCGTCGCCGGGGTGGCGGCCCTGCGCATCGCCCAGCCGGAACTGCTGGACAGCATCCCGGGCATCCCCAGCGCCGCCGCGTGGTTCCTGGTCTTCTTCGTCCTCGGCTTCGCGATGCTCTCCTGCCTGTGGGCCGCGGCGGGCGCGATGGCGAGCCGGCTCGAGGACCTGCAGTCGACGGCGACCCCGGTGCAGATGTTCGTCATGCTGCCGTTCTTCGCCAGCTTCCTCGCCAACGAACCCGGTCCGCTGCAGACCGCGTTGAGCTACATCCCGTTGTCCTCGCCGATGGTCATGCCGAAGCGCGTGGTCCAGGGGGACGTCGCCCTGTGGGAACCGTTGCTCTCGCTGCTGATCATCGCGGCCACCGCCGTGCTCTTCGTCACCGTCGCGCGCCGTCTCTACGAGAACAGCCTGTTGCAGACCGGTCGGTCGCTGGGTTTCCGGTCCGCGTGGAAGAAGGCCGTCTGAGCCTTGCGATGATGGTCCGGTGAGTGACGAGGTCCAGGAGCAGCGGGTCGTCGGCGTGGGGCCCTGGGAGGGGACCTGGCCCGACGACCCGCGTTTCGACCCTGAGCTGCTGCTCGAGGGTGACCGGCGCAACGTGGGTGACGAGTACCGGTACTGGTCCAACGCCGCGATCGTCGCCGACCTCGACACCCGCCGGAACCCGCTGCACGTGGCGGTCGAGAACTGGCAGCACGACGCGAACATCGGTTCGGTCGTGCGGACCGCGAACGCCGTGAACGCGGCCGGTGCGCATGTCGTGGGCCACCGGCGGTGGAACCGGCGCGGCGCGATGGTCACCGACCGGTACCTGTCGGTGCACCACCACGCCGACGTGGAGGCCCTGGTCGCCTGGGCCGCCGAACGGGGGCTCCCGATCGTCGGCATCGACAACGTCGAGGGATCGGTACCGCTGGAGACCTACGACCTCCCGCGCGAGTGCGTGATGCTCTTCGGGCAGGAGGGTCCCGGACTGACCGACGAGGCGGTCGCGCACTGCGTCGACGTGCTGGCCATCGCGCAGTTCGGCTCGACCCGCTCGATCAACGTGGGGGCGGCGGCGGCCGTCGCGATGCACGCCTGGGTGCGCCGGCACGTCTTCGACCAGCGTCCCTGACGCTGGTCGGACCACCGTCCGCGATCGTGCCGGGGACCCCTGCACGATCGCGGACGGGAGGGGTCAGGGGAGGACGAGGACCTGGCCGACGGCGATGTGCGCCGGGTTGTCACCGATGAGGCCGCGGTTGGCGTTCCACACCGCGACGTACCCGCCGGCGACACCGTTGTTCACGGCGATCCGGTAGAGGGTGTCGCCGGGGGCGACGGTGTAGGTGCGGGCGGCGGGCGCCGGAGCGGCTTCGACGACGGCGACCGGCGCGGGGGCCGGAGCAGGCGCGGGGGCCGGAGCGGGAGCAGGCGCCGGGGCGGGAGCGGGAGCCGGGTGGAGCAGCGCGGCCTCCTGGCCGACGGGGTCCGCCGAGCCGTGCAGGCCGAGACGGCGCGAGCAGGACGGCCAGGCGTTCCAGCCCTGGGCCGCGAGCACGCGCTCGGCGACGACGATCTGCTGCTCGCGGGAGGCCTGGTCGGCGCGGCCCGCGTACTGCCCACCGCCGAAGCTGAGCCAGGTGCGCGGGTTGAACTGCAGCCCGCCGTAGTAGCCGTTGCCGGTGTTGATGTGCCAGTTGCCGCTGGACTCGCAGTGGGCGAGCGCGTCCCACTCCTGCACGGGAGCGGCCGAGGCGCTGGAGACGGGGCCCAGCAGAGCGGCACCGGCAGCGCCGGCGGCGAAGGTGGCCAGCAGGCCACGGCGGACGAGACGGTACGGGGCGCGACGGATCGCAGACATGGTTGGCCTCCAACGCCTGCGAGGTCAGCTGTCGGGTTCGGGTCGAAGGTGTGACCCGGCCGCGCGGACGCGGCTTCACCCCGAGGACTCCGCAGCGGACTGCGGTGGTCCGAGGAACCTTGGGTCCCCCGCTCCTGCCCACGGGTTCTGCATCCGGCGCGGTGGGCAGGACTCGGCGTCTCCGCGACGTGTCCCCGAACGGGCTCAGGGACGGGCCGACCGTAACAAGCGCGAGGCCCGGCGTACACCGTGCCGTGTCCGCACCGTCACGTGAACGTGCACGAAACCCCTGATCAGGCTGGTGGGCGACGCCCGCGTGTGGCGCAGATCACGCCCCGGAGCGCTCGGATCAGCTGTTCGCGAGCAGTTTCGCGACGGCTTCCTCGATCCGGGGGGTGAAGTCCCCGGCCCGTTCACCCTCGCGTCCGTGCAGCGGTTCACCGAAGGTCACGTGGATCGGCGGACGCCCCTTCACGGGCCAGTTCCGCTTCGGCGGCATCGCGTCGTAGGTCCCGCGCAGGGCGATCGGGACGACCGGCACCCCGGCCTCCAGGGCCAGGTACGCCGCACCCTTCTTGAACGGGCGCATCTCACCGGTGTAGCTGCGCCCGCCCTCGGGGAACATCACCAGGCTCCAGCCGTCGGCGAGCAGCTGCGAGGACGCGCTCGCCCCCGCCGTCCCGCGGCGTTCCAGCGGGAAGGTGCCGATGACCAGGCCCGACGGGGCCGCGCGCCACCACACGTCGAAGAAGTAGTCCGCCGCTGCGGCGATCGCGATCCGACGGCGACGGCGCGGTCCGAGGGCCTCCAGCAGCACCGGGGCGTCCAGGTGCGAGGAGTGGTTGGCGACCAGCACGGCCGCGCCGCCGAGGCGGTCCAGCACCTCGGCGTTGTGCACGTGGACCGTCACCTGCGAGCGGAGGACGGGGGTCATCAGGACCCGCTGCAGCCCGGAGCGCACCGCCGTGGCCGGGGCCGAGCGCACCCAGTCGTTGCGGTGGACCGCCCGCCCGGCCTTGTCCTCGGGAGCAGACCCGGAGTGCTTGCGCAGCAACGGCAGCGCACGCACGATCCGCGTCGGTCGGGGGATCCCCATCAGCCTCGCCATCCTTCGGTCCTCGACACCGGCGGTCCGCATCGACTGCTCGACGGTGTGGAGTGCACGGTTCGCATCCTGCCACGTCGACCCCCCGGGGAGCCTTCCGGCACGGCTCAGTCGGTGCCCGCGAGCACCTGCTGCGGCACCCGCAGCCGCCGCGCGGGCGAGCTCGCCGCCCAGTCCGCCACCGGCCAGCGCGAGGCGCGGGCCACCCGGAACAGCGGGACGTCGGGCGAGACGGCCGTCGGGTTGCCCACCGACTTCAGCAGCGGCACGTCGACGTGGGAGTCGGCGTAGGCGTAGCTGGCGGACAGGTCCGCCCCCTCGACCTCGGCGTAGCGGCGCAGCCAGGCGGCCCGTGCCTCCCCGACCAGGGGTGGGGACTTCAGGAAGCCGCTGGCCCGACGGCGCCCGCCGAGGTCGAGCTCCTCGTCCAGATCGGTGCAGACGACCTCGTCGAAGAGGGCCGACAACGGCCGCGTCACCTGGCGCACGTCCCCCGTCATGAGGATCGTCCGGTGCCCGGCGTCGCGGTGACCCTGGATGCGCCGCAACGCGTCCGAGGAGACCTGCTCCAGGAAGCGCGGCGCGTGCACGTCGTCGACGTAGGCCTCCAGCAGGTCCAGGTCGACGCCCGCGTACCCGCGGAAGAGGGAACGCAGGAAGCTGCCGCGGTCACGCCGTTCGGCGGCGATCCACCCCGGCAGGTGGCGCATGATCCGGCCGAACTCCGCGACCCGCGCCGGGGCGTCCAGCGCCGAGAGGCGCAGCGTCAGGTACGAGTCGACGACGGTCCCCGGGATCAGCGTCCCGGCGAGGTCGAAGACCGCGAGGACGGGAGCCGACCCCTCGGCGACGGGCTTCAGCGCCCGCGGGCCGGTGGACTCGGTCAGCTTGCGCCGACGGCGGATCTCCTCGTACTTGCGCATCTGCGTCGTGACGCTGGGGCAGTGGCTGTCGAGCCAGTAGTGGCGCCAGTCCACCGTCGAGGTGTCGAAGCCGAAGAGCTCCGCGTCCGCGGGGTCCAGCGACTCGTGCAGCGACAGCGTCTTGTCGTCGACGAACCGGAGCTCGGCCTCGGTGTAGGCCTTGTACAGGTCCATGTAGCGACGACCGCTGTCGAGCTGCCGGCTGAGGGTGTCGAGCTTGCGGGAGGCCTCGCGGACCCGTTCCGAGCGCGGCGCGAACGCCAGCAGCCGGTTCCCCGCGCCGGTGAGCAGCTCCCCGGCCCGGACCTTGCGCTCCACGGCCCGACCTCCCGGGAAGTCCCACGTGGGCATGACCGCGGGGGAGGAGTCGAAGGGGTGCTCCGTGAAGTACTCGCGGATGAACTCGTAGATCTGGCGGAACGTCAACGGGTTCCGGTTGCCCGAGGAGACGTGGTAGTACGCCGGCTGGGACAACGGCGGCGGGGTCGCCGACGCGACCAGGATGGCGTTCACGACGTGGTCGATGGGCACCACGTCGAGGACCGCGTCCGGTGCCGCCGGGAACTCGGTCAGCTCACCGCGGCCGTAGGCCAGGATCAGCGGCTCGGCCATCTTGAAGCCCTCGATCCAGCCCGGGTGCGGGTGCTGGACGGCGGACTCCACGACGCTCGGACGCAGGATCGTCGTCGGGATGACGGGGGCGGCGATCTCCTCGACGAGTCGCTCACCCATCGACTTGGTGAAGGTGTAGCAGTCCGTCCAGCCCAGCGTGCGGGCCCGTTCCTTGCCCGCGGCGCGCTGCTGGTCCGCGACCCAGCGCACCCGGCGTTCCTCGGCCCCGGCGGCCACGCTGAGCGGACCCGCGCGACCGTGGTCGCGTTCGGCGGCACGCAGGAACGTCCGCAGCTGCACCTCGAGGCGGGAGTCCTCCTCGATGCGGGCCGCCAGGCGCAGCCCCGCCTCGGTCTCGGTGCGCCAGTCGACCCGGTGCTCCACCGCGCGTTCCGGGACGGCGCCCCGACGTCGGCCGCCGACGAAGGCCGTCGAGACGTGCACGTAGTGGACGGCGCCGTGACCCCGTTCGTTGGCCTCCAGCGTCCGCTCGACCAGTGCACGGGTACCCACCACGTTCGTCGTGAAGGCGTCCTGGATCAGCGGGTCGAACGAGACGTCACCCGCGCAGTGCACGACGACGTCGATGTCGGACGGCAGCTCCGGCACGTCGGCGAGGTCACCCTCGAGCGCCTGCACCCGCGTCTTCAGCAGGTCGTCGACCTCACCCGCGGCGCGGAAGATCTCCTTGCGCAGCACCCCGCGCAGCCGGTCCTCGCCGGACTGACCCGGCTTCGGGCGCACCAGGGCGACCGCCGTCGTCCCGGGCAGGTCGACGAGCAGACGCTGCAGCAGCGCCTCACCGATGAAGCCCGTCACCCCGGTCAGGAGGAAACGCTTGCCGTCGAGCTGCTCAGCCAATCGCACCGGCGAATCCTGTCACGTCCCCACCACTGCCCCGTTCCCTCGCGCTCCCCCCGCGCTTCCGCCGACGCGCGCACCACCGAGCCGTAGGGTCGCGCCCGTGGAGATCGCCTGCCTGCAGACCGCCGGGACGACCGGCGATCCCGAGGCCAACCTCGCCGCCCTCGAGGTCGCCGCGGGCGACGCCGTGGCCCGCGGGGCCGAGCTGCTCGTCACGCCCGAGATGTTCCTCACCGGCTACGACCTCGGGCCCGACACCCCCGAACGGGTGCGGGCCCTGGCCCCCGGCCTGCTGGACCGGGTCCGCGACACCGCCCGCCGCCACGGCCTCGCCCTGGTCGTCGGGATGCCCGAGGTCGAGGGTGGGCACTGCTACAACGTCGCCGTCTTCGTCGGCCCCGACGGTGAGGTGCTCGGCCGCCACCGCAAGGTCCACCTCTTCGGCGACGTCGACCGCGCGGCCTTCAGCGCCGGCGACCAGCTCGTCTCCACGGTGCGGTTCCGCGGCCTGACGATCGCGATGCTCATCTGCTACGACGTCGAGTTCCCCGAGGCCGTGCGGGCCGCGGCGCTCGCGGGCGCTCACCTCGTCGTGGTCCCGACCGCCCAGATGCACCCCTTCGAGTGGGTCGCGGAGCAGCTCGTCCGCGTCCGGGCCTGGGAGAACCAGGTCTACGTCGCCTACGTCGACCACGACGGTCACGAGGGCGCCTTCGACTACGTCGGGCGCAGCAGCGTCGTCGGTCCCGACGGTGTCGTGCTCGCCTCCGTCGAGCACGGTGAGGCGCTGCTGGTCGCCCGGGTCGACGCCGACCGGGTCGCCCGTCAGCGGCGGGAGAACCCCTACCTCACCGACCGGCGCGGACCGCTCTACGGAGCCCTCGTCCAGGACTGACCCGCGGCTGTGCTGCGGCTGTGCGCGACCGCGCTACCGTGGTTCGCGGGTGCACCGTCGCACCCGCAGCGACCCGCGAGGAGGCGGCCGTGAGCCGGTTGCAGACCGATTCGGTGGAACTCGTCCGACGCCGTCCGACACCACGCTCGATCGCGGTGTGGAGCGCCGTGGCCCTCGTGGGTGCCGTGGCGTGGACGGTCCTGGCCCTGGCCCGCGGCGAGTCCGTCAACGCGTTGTGGATCCTGTTCGCGGCGCTCTCCTCCTACGCCATCGGCTACCGGTTCTACTCGCGGTTCATCACCTACCGCGTGCTGGGGGCCGACGACCGCCGCGCCACCCCGGCCGAGAAGTACGAGAACGGCGTCGACTTCGAGGTGACCGACCGGCGGGTCCTCTTCGGGCACCACTTCGCCGCGATCGCCGGTGCGGGGCCGCTCGTCGGGCCCGTCCTCGCGGCGCAGATGGGGTACCTGCCGGGGACGATCTGGATCGTCGTCGGGGTGCTGTTCGCCGGGGCGGTGCAGGACCTCACGGTGCTCTTCTTCTCCATGCGCCGCGGGGGGAAGAGCCTCGGGCAGATGGTGCGGGAGGAGATCGGGATGGTCGGCGGGGTCGCGGCGCTGATCGCCGTGTTCGCCATCATGATCATCATCCTGGCGGTCCTCGCGCTGATCGTCGTGAACGCCCTCGCCGCCTCGCCGTGGGGGGTGTTCTCCATCGCGCTGACCATCCCCATCGCGTTGTTCATGGGGGTCTACCTGCGGTTCCTGCGGCCCGGGAAGGTGCTGGAGGCCACCGCGATCGGCGTCGTGCTGCTGCTCGCGGCCATCGTCGGCGGCGGCTACGTCGAGACCTGGGGTCTCGCCGACACCCTCACCCTCACCCCGGAGACCCTCGTCATCGCCCTCGTGGCGTACGGGTTCGTCGCCTCGGTGCTGCCGGTCTGGCTGTTGCTGACCCCCCGCGACTACCTCTCGACGTTCATGAAGATCGGCGTCATCCTGCTGCTCGCGGTGAGCCTGCTGGTGGCGCGGCCGGTGCTGGCCAACGACGCCGTGACGTCGTTCGCCCGCGAGGGCGACGGCCCCGTGTTCGCCGGCTCGCTGTTCCCGTTCGTGTTCATCACCATCGCCTGCGGGGCGTTGTCGGGTTTCCACGCCCTCATCGCGTCGGGGACCACGCCGAAGATGGTCGCCAAGGAACGGCAGGTGCGTTTCATCGGCTACGGCGGGATGCTCGTGGAGAGCTTCGTCGCGATCAGCGCCCTCATCGCTGCCTCCGTCATCGACCAGGGTCTCTACTACGCCGTGAACTCCCCGGCCGGGGTCACCGGCGGCACCGTGGGGACGGCGGCGCAGTTCGTCAGCGGACTGGGGTTCACGGCGACCCCGGACGCGCTCGACGCCGCCGCGCGGGCCGTGGGCGAGGACAGCGTCGTCTCCCGCACGGGTGGCGCCCCGGCGCTGGCGCTCGGGATCTCCCAGGTGTTCCACCAGGCGTTCGGCGGTGGGTTGCAGGCGTTCTGGTACCACTTCGCCATCATGTTCGAGGCGCTGTTCATCCTGACCGCCGTCGACGCCGGGACCCGGGTCGGGCGGTTCATGCTGCAGGAGACCCTCGGGAACGTCTGGAAGAAGATGGGTGACCTGTCCTGGCGGCCGGGGAACCTCATCGCCAGCGCCGTCGTCGTCGCGGCCTGGGGCTACTTCCTCTACACCGGGGTGACCGACCCGCTGGGCGGCGTCAACCAGTTGTTCCCGTTGTTCGGGATCGCGAACCAGTTGCTGGCGGCGATCGCGCTGACGCTGGTGACGACGCTGCTGGTCAAGCACGGCCGGGCCCGCTACGCCTGGGTGACGGCGGTCCCGCTGGTGTGGGACCTCGTCACGACGATGACGGCGAGCTGGCAGAAGGTGTTCTCCGACGACCCGACGATCGGGTTCTTCGCCCAGCGCGCGAAGTACTCCGACGCCCTCGCCGCCGGGGACGTCCTGGCCCCGGCGAAGGACGCGGCGCAGATGCAGCAGGTCGTGACGAACTCCACCGTCAACGGGGTCCTGCAGTCGTTGTTCGCCGTCCTGGTCGTCGTCATCGCGCTCAACGCGGCCGTCGTCGTGGTCCGGGCGCTGCGTGCCGGCGGACTGCCGACGACGGAGGAACCCGCGGTGCCCTCGAAGCTCGTCGAACCGGCCGGGCTCGTCGTGACCGCGCAGGAGCAGCGCGAGCTGGCGCTCGCCCGGGCGGAGCTGGAACGGTGAGAGCGCTGCTCGGGGCGCTGGGGTGGTGGCGTCGCCAGGTCGACGGGACCGACCGCTGGGAGGCCTACCTCCGGTCCTGCGCGGCCCACGGTCACCCGCCGGTGAGTCGCGGGGTGTTCGAACGCCGACGGGCGGACGCGAAGGCCGCGCGGCCCGGGGCTCGCTGCTGCTGAACCGACGGGTCACCCACCTCGTGGAGAGGTCGGGGGATCGACGACGGACGACCTGAGACGGAGCTGAGACCTCGTGCTCGACAGCTGGTGCACCCGCAGACAGGATCGAGCCATGAAGCGCTTCCGGGTGACCGTCATCGCCCACCGCCGTTCGGCGGTGCGGACGGACGGCGACGCCGGGTCCGGTGTCGTGCACACCGAGACGGTCCGCGCCGACGACGCCGGGTTCGCCCGCGACCTCGTCCTCGTCCGGGTCCACGCGGAGTCGGCGCTGGTCAGCAGCGCGGCCGTCGGGATCGATGCCGTCCTCGTGGAGCGGCTGCGCTGGGGTCGTCCCCCGGTGCGCGAGTTCGACCGGCGTCGCGTCGTCGCCGCCCGCTGACCGGGCCGTGGTGGAACTGGACCTCGAGGAGTTCGAGGTCGCCGTCGGGGACGCGCTGGACTCGATCCCCGGGGAACTGGCGCGCGCGATGGACAACGTCGTCGTCCTCGTCGAGGACGAGCCCGGCCCGGAGTTCCCGCCGGACCTGCTGGGGCTCTACGAGGGGACCCCGCTGACGGAACGGGACTCCTGGTGGGCCGCCGGTGCCCTGCCCGACCGGATCACGATCTTCCGCCGTCCGACCCTCGCGGTCTGCGCCGACCGTGAGGAGGTCGTCGCCGAGGTGCGGATCACCGTCGTCCACGAGATCGCCCACCACTTCGGCCTCGACGACGCCCGGCTGCACGAGCTCGGCTGGGCATGATCTCCGAGCCGTGGGGGGCGGCGCTCGATTTCCTGTCGGCATACAAGCAGAGTGCTCCTCAGGCGCGCAAGGCTGACGTGGAGAAGGCTTTCGTCGACGCATTCTCTAACCATCGGATGCGTAGCGTCTACGTTGCAGACGGGTACGCTCTTCGGTTCACCGAAGCAAACGGCCCCACGTTTTCAAATACTGTACTGTCGCTCTCTGCTCTACAAAGGCACGACCGCGAACCCTTCATTGTGGTGATCGTGAGACCGGGAGGGGTCAAATTCGCCTGAGTAACACCAGTCTACTGCGCAAAATCAGTCATAGCTCGCGGGACCTGACTGTAGACCGACTGAGGGGGAGCTTCAACGGGACGGACATCTTGAGCAGCCTCGATGGTCTCAGTAACGAACGGCGGAACTTTCCCGACTTGTTTGCACGCCACGCGGCTTTCACATGGGAGGAGAATCTGGGGCGCCTCGTCGAGGCAACGAGCGCCATCCTTCCTGCGGGGAGCCCGTTCCGTGTCTCGATTGCGGACCGGGAGAGCATTCTGAACGCTCCCCAGCGCACCGCGAACATGTTGAGTGCAGGTCTATTCTCCGAACTGCAGGACCGCCTGGACCGCATCGTCCAGACTGCCAGTGAAGACGTTCTTCGCATCGCCCGGGTCGAGAATGTCAATCTCCGCGGGAACGCTATAGAAGAGCTGATCACGCACCTGACGCCCCAGCACCGTCTGGAAGACATTGGCCTCCGACACCCCGGTGGGGTTCTGGGAGTTGATGTCAAGACAACAACAATTGGCAAGTCGTCCGCGCCCAAAGGCTACAACGTAGGCAAGATGTTGGCCTGGCTTGCGAGTGTGGAGCACACCGCAGCGTTCTATTTCATCGGCGTTGACTCATCCGCGGGGCGCATCGCCACGCGACTCGTGCCCATCTTTGACCGGACCGTCCTCAACGCAACTCACGTCACACACCATTGGGCCGGCCGTGCGTCACGGGGGGTCACTCAACTTGACGGTGGCTTCAAGGCCGTCCTTGACGCCGGGTTCTCCTCAATTGTGGACGTCATTGGTTCGCGCGACTTCCTGATCGGTCTGCTCGATAGCTAGGAGGGTGCTGGTCACCCTCGATGAGGGGTTCAGGCGCGTTGAGGGAATGCCCGCTCTCACGGCTTAGTTGAGACCCTCGTGAACATCGACCTCCTGAGCTTCGAACTCGCCCGCGAGGCGTTCGACGACCGCCGCTTCACCGAGGGCGCGCGGCTGCTCGAACCCCTGGTCGAGAAGAACCCCGACGACCGCTCCCTGCGCGAACTCCTGGCTCGCACCTACTTCGGTGCCGCCATGCTGTCCAAGGCGGAGGAGCAGGCGCGGGACCTGGTGCGCCGCACGCCGTCCGACGCGTTCGCGCACCTGCTGCTGTCGCGCACCCTCGAGCGGCAGAGCCGGCACGACGAGGCCCGGGGCCATCGTGTGATGGCGCACGT
This sequence comes from Kineococcus sp. AC630, assembly GCF_979255925.1. Lineage (NCBI taxonomy): Bacteria > Bacillati > Actinomycetota > Actinomycetes > Kineosporiales > Kineosporiaceae > Kineococcus > Kineococcus sp. AC630. Next base: position 25,404 of record NZ_CEEDMJ010000003.1, on the reverse strand, counting down.
CCTCGGCGCGGAGGTCTGACCCGCAGCCCTGACCTCAGATCAGGTCGATCAGGTCCCCGATGCCTTCGACGATCTGGTGGGGCTGGAACGGGAACCGCCGGACCTGCTCGCGCTTCGTCGACCCGGTGAGGACGAGGAACGTGCGCAGGCCGGCCTCGATGCCGGCGACGACGTCGGTGTCCATCCGGTCGCCGATCATCGCCGTCGTCTCGGAGTGAGCCTCGATCCGGTTCATCGCCGAGCGGAACATCATGGGGTTGGGTTTCCCCACGAAGTAGGGTTCCGCCCCGGTCGCGCGGGTGATGAGCGCCGCCACGGACCCCGTCGCCGGCAACGACCCCTCCTTCGAGGGGCCGGTGGCGTCGGGGTTCGTGGCGATGAACCGCGCCCCGGCCTCGACGAGGCGGATCGCCTTCGTGATGGCCTCGAACGAGTACGTCCGCGTCTCGCCGAGGACGACGTAGTCGGGGTCGGTGTCGGTCATCGTGTACCCGGCCTCGTAGAGCGCCGTCGTCAGCCCGGACTCGCCGATGACGTAGGCCGAACCGCCGGGCATCTGCCGGGCCAGGAAGTCCGCCGTCGCGAGCGCCGAGGTCCAGATGTTCTCCTCGGGGACCTCGATCCCGCTGCGGGAGAGGCGGGCGGAGAGATCGCGTGGAGTGAAGATCGAGTTGTTCGTGAGCACCAGGAACCGGCGGCTCGAGTCCGCCAGCCGCTGCAGGAACTCCGCCGCACCGGGCAGCGCGTGGTCCTCGTGGACCAGCACGCCGTCCATGTCGGTCAGCCAGCACTCGATGGCCCGGGTGTCGCCCATCTCGTTCCCCTCCACGGCTCTCACTCCGCCAACCCGGCCAGCACCGCGGCCGTTCCCGACAGGCCCAGGCGGGTCGCGCCGGCCTCGAGCAGCGCGAGCGCGGCCTCCGTCGAACGGATCCCGCCGCTGGCCTTGATGCCGAGCCGACCGCCCACGGTCGCGTGCATGACCTCGACGGCGTGCACGCTCGCGCCGCCGCTGGGGTGGAAACCGGTGGACGTCTTCACGAAGTCGGCGCCGGCGGCCTCGGCCGCCCGGCACACCGCGACCAGCGCCTCGTCGGGCAGCGCCGCGGACTCGACGATGACCTTGAGGACCGTCGGGGAGGGGATCGCCGCCCGGACGGTCGCGATGTCGTCGCGGACGGCGTCGTAGTCACCGGCCAGGGCCGCGCCGACGTCGATGACCATGTCGACCTCGTCCGCCCCGGCCCGCGCGGCGAGGGTGGCCTCCGCCGCCTTCACCGCGCTGGTGTGCTTGCCGGACGGGAAACCGCACACCGTGGCGACGACGAGACCGTCGCCCCGGAGGGGGAGCATGTTCGGCGAGACGCAGACGGCGAGGACGCCCAGCGACCGAGCCTCCTCGCACAGCGCCGCGACGTCGGCGGCGGTCGCCTCGGGCTTCAGCAGGGTGTGGTCGACCAGTCGGGCGACCTCGGTGCGGGTGCGTTGGCTCACGGCGCCGAGTCTGCCACTGACCGTCGATATCGGCGGAGACGGTTGCGGGGTGGGGCGGTGGCGACGACCCTCCCGTCGGCGATGAGCCCGTTGAGGTAGCGGGTCACGACAGCCCGCCCCAGTCCGAGAGCTTCGGCGAGGTCGGTGACGTGGTGTTCGCCCCCGTCGGCCATCAGGGCCAGCAGCTGCTCGGGGCGCGTGACCGGCACGCGGGGGGCTGCGGGGGACGGGGCGGGGAGCGCGGTGGGCACGGTGGGTGGCGGCTCGACGATCTCGTAGCGGACGTGCTTCGGGTCCGCCACGTGGGTGAGGAGCCCACGATCGGCGAGGTCGCGCAGCACGGTCATCGCCTCTGGGCCGTCCAGCCCGGATCGGCGCAGGGTCGGCGCGTCGACGCTGCCACGGCGGCGGGCGAGGGCCAGTGCGAGACGTTGCGGCTCGGAGCCCACGGCGCCGAGGGCGGCGGCGAGCCACTCACGCGTCGGGGGGTCCAGCAGTTCCCCTCGGGGGAACGTCACCCGGAACCGGGGGAGCGTCGCGGTGAACTCCGGGACCGACAGGCCCGCGTCGCGCAACAGTGACGTCATGACGGGGATGCCGCTGCCGCGGTTCTCGCAGACGACCCGGTCGGTCCCGGGGAGTGCGACGTCGGCCAGCAGCAGGGCGAGTCGGCTGTTGCGGCTCGACGACACGTCCCCGAGGGCGTCGGCGGTCACCGGCCCGAACAGTCCCCCCGGGCTGATGACCTCGAGGCGGTCCGCGTACATCTCGACCTGGACCTGCGCACCCCGGCTGAGCGGCCCGTAGTCGCGGTGCATGACGGCGTTCACGACGGCTTCGCGCACTGCTTCGACGGGGTAGTCGTAGGCGTCGCTGCGGCCAACCCCGGTGACCGTCGACCGGACCGCCATGTTCCGCGTCACCGCCGCCACCGCGTCCTCGATCATCTCCGGCAGTGGTCCGGTGAGGGTCTGGTTGTCGAGGAAGCGTGGCCCGCCGCTGGGACCGGCGCCCTTGGCCGTCCCGGGAACGTGGACGAAGGAGACGTGCAGCTGCGGGAAGAACTCCTGCGGGTAGGCGCCCAAGGTGAGCAACCCGGCCAGGGTGGGGACGAGAGTGCCGCCGTGGGCCACGAGGACGCCGAGGCGGCGCAGGACGACGTCGTCGGGGACGCCGGCGAAGATGCGGGCCTGACGGCGGCGGACGTGGCCCAGCAGCGCCTGGACGGCGTCCGGGGAGAGGTCGTCGACGGTCGTCGGGGTGGGTTCGAGGTCGTGCAGGGGTTGCCCGCGGCTCTCCCGCAGGGCGTACGCCTCGTAGTCGGTGAGGAGGCGCTCGCCCTCGTAGCTGCGCAGGTAGGAGCCGCCGCGCTCGCCGCGACTGGTGATCCAGCAGGGTTTCTGGTCGGCGGGGAGTTCCGGAACGCCGGCGGCGACGATCGTCGTCCCGTCGATGTCCACGAGGTCGATGTCCAGCCGGACGGGTGGGGTGAGCTCGTTGCCGGCCGCTTCGTCGAGGAACTGCGCTGTGCGGTGAGCGTCGAAGCCGGGGGCAAGGGCGAAGCCGTCGGCCTCATCCACGCCCAGGAGGATCAGGCCGCCGTGGCCGTTGGCGAAGGCGCTGATGGTCTCGCGGACGCTGCGGGGGAGTCCCCCGGTGGCCCGCTCGGCCTCGATCGTGGCGCTCTCGCCGTGGCAGCGGAGGACCGCGAGGGCGGCGAGGACGTCATCGGGGGTGGGCATCGGGCCTCCGGCTGTGACCGTCAAGACATCGTACTCTTGGGCGGTCACATCGTACTTGATGCTACTGGAAGTCGATGAAGTGGATGAAGGACGGTGGTGTGACCTGCCCGGCGGCGTCCAGCCGCGATGTCCTCATTGCGCTCGATCGCATGGACGGCGCACCGCCTCGCCCGTCTGCACGACGCGGACGACGCGAAGGGGCCGCCCCCTCGTCCTGGACTTCGCGGTCGAGGACCGGAGGAATCCGGACCGCCTTCGAGTCGAAGTACACCGATGCCTACCTGGAGACGGCGACCGACCCCGACCTCGTTCACGACCTGTCGGCCAAGCTCGACTAGGCCGCGCCATCTCCACCGAGACGGAGATCGACAACGCCGCCGACGTGATCGTCGAGCAGAAGGGCAACAACGCCCTCGCCGCGGCTCCAGCCCCCAGCCGAACAGCGTTTCGCCACGAAGCTCCAGTCCGCGCTCAGCGCGAACGGCGGCGCGAGCGACGAGGCGGCGCTCGACGCGTTCCGCAAGGACGTCGGCACCTTCGTGCGTCTCCACGACGTCATGAGCCAGATCGTTGACTACGGCGACGTCGCCCTGGAGAAGCAGTCCCTGTTCCTGCGCCAGCTCGAACGGCTCATCCGGAAGCAGGACCCCGCCGCCGACGTCCACCTCGGTGACGTCACGCTCGTCCAGATCAAGCAGATCGACCACGAACCCACGACTGTCCCTGGGGAGGAGAAAGGTCGGTCCGGACTCACCGCGGCCGGGTCCGGGGCCGCGAAGGACCCGACGATGGTCGCGCTGCACGAGGTCATCGACCGGATCGACGACCTCTTCGGCGACGGGGACTTCACCCCCGGGCAGGAGGAGTCCTTCGTCGAGGGAGCCATGACGGTGCTCTGGGAGAACGACGTCCTGCGCACGCAGGCCGCCGCCAACACCACGACCCAGTTCGCGGAGAGTCCCGACTCGAAGGACGAGTTCCTCTCCTCGGTGTCCGACGACCAGGGCGCCCGCGCCAAGATCGTCCTCTTCTTCTTCAGCGACTCTTCCCAGGCCGACGTGGTCATCGGCGCGTTCGCCAAGGCCTTCCACGCCGCGGTCCGGGACCTGCAGAAGACTGGGTGAGCCGGCGTCTCGGTCAGTCCTCCACCAGGCGGGAGGCGATCGAGTAGAGGTTCTCCCCGTCGTATGACCAGGCGTCCGCGGCGGAGAAGGTGGGGGTGGGAACCCCGGCGAGCTCGAAGATCAGGTTCCTCAGCGCGGAGGGGGTCCACGTCGCATCCGGTTCGACGGCCCACCGCAGCGGTCGCGTGGGGTCCGTCACCCAGGTCACGTCGAGACGCACAGGGTCGGCGTCGAGCCAGTCCCGGACGGTGGCGACCACCTCGGGCTTGGCGAGTCCATCGAGGTTCAAGGTGAGCCGGTCACCGTCGGGGATGGCGCGGGCCTCCGCGATGAGCGTCACGGACTTCGCCCGCCGCTTGTTGACGACGAGCTGTTCCCGGACCTCGGCGGTGCTGCTGCTCAGGAAGGGGCGCAGACGGCGGTCGGTCAGGTCGTCCACCGGGAAGAGGCGCTGAAAGCTGGCCAGGATTGCGTCGTCGTCCCGGAACAACCGGTACTCGTGGCACTCGATGACGAGGTCCGGGGCGACACCCGCCAGCCACTGCACGGTGGTCAGCACCTGCGCGGGGAAGGCCTCGGCGACGAGCAGGAGCCGCGGCAGACGCAGCAGGTCGTCGGTCCACTCCGACTCGACGTGCCGGGTCAGGGCGTCGAGCGCCTCCTCCTCGGACAGGGACTCGTTGTACTGCCGCGACCTCCAGTCGGCGTGCACCCGTGCGAGGAGCTGCCGGTCGAAGCCCGCCGCGAGAGCGGCGTAGGTGATCGCCTGAAGGTGCACCAGGCGGTCGCCGGCCCGTTTCAGCTCGATGACGACGAGCTCACCGCTCGTGGACAGGGCCAAGACGTCCGGTCGCTCGCGGGCGGAGTCGGAGGTCGACGCCCAGGAGGCGAACTGGGTCGTCACCACCTTCAGATCGGCGCCGAGGACCTCGGGGTGGTCCTTGATCCAGGTTTCGAGGTGCTGCGTCTCGGTGAGGGACTCACCGGTCATGGTCGTGGACTGCAGCACGGAGGAGGCGGCGCCGTCGAGGCGGAGGAGGTGAGCCACAGTGACAGCTTGACCACCTGGGACGGAGTCCCGCAACCAGTCCATCCACCGGTCCAGGGGCCTCCCGGACCGTCCGACCGGACGACGGGCGGTGGCTGTCGGGCGCGGCGGTTAGGCTCGGGCCCGTGGTGAGCATCCCAGGCCTGAAGTCCCGCACGGTCGCCCAGGACGAGGCAACCAGTCGTTCGACCCGCCGTCTCACCGGCTGGGGCCGGACCGCGCCGACGACGGCCACCGTCCTGCACACCCAGGACCTCGACGTCATCGCGGAAGCCGTGCGCACCGCCGGTCCCCGCGGCGTCATCGCCCGGGGCCTCGGCCGCTCCTACGGCGACTCGGCGCAGAACGCGGGGGGTCTCGTCGTCGACATGACCGCGTTGGACCGCATCCACGACATCGACGTGGACGCCGCGACCGCCGACGTCGACGCCGGCTGCTCCCTGGACAAGCTGCTGCGCGCCGTCGTGCCGCACGGCCTGTGGGTGCCGGTCCTGCCGGGGACCCGCCAGGTGACCGTCGGCGGCGCGATCGGCGCCGACATCCACGGCGGCAACCACCACACCCAGGGCACCTTCACCCGCCACGTGCTGTCGCTGGACCTGCTGACGGCGGACGGGCAGGTACGCACCCTCACCCCCGACGGCCCGGACCGCGACCTGTTCCTGGCCACCACGGGCGGCATGGGCCTGACCGGCATCGTGCTGCGCGCGAAGATCCGCCTGGACCGCGTCGAGACGTCGTACTTCATCGCCGACGTCGAGCAGACCCCCGACTTCGACGACATGCTCGAGCGGCTGCAGAAGAACGACGAGAACTACACGTACTCCAAGACGTGGTTCGACTCCGTCACCACGGGCCCGCACATGGGTCGCGGGTTCCTGCTGCGCGGCTCCTCGGCGAAGCTGTCCGACCTGCCCCCGGAACTGCGCAAGGACCCGCTGAAGTTCGACGCCCCGCAGCTCGCGAGCTTCCCCGACCTCTTCCCCTCGGGGATGCTCAACCGGCTGTCCGCGAAGGCCCTGAACGAGTTCTACTACCGGAAGTCGAAGACCAAGTCCGGTGTGGTGCAGAACATCACGCAGTTCTACCACCTGCTCGACCTGTTCGCGGACTGGAACCGGGCCTACGGCCCGAACGGCTTCCTGCAGTACCAGTTCGTCGTGCCCCTGGACCGGACCGACGTCCTGAAGGCCAGCATGGAGGCCATCGTCGAGTCCGGTCACATCTCGGCGCTGAACGTCCTCAAGCGCTTCGGGGACGCCAACGACGCCCCGCTGTCCTTCCCGACCCGCGGCTGGACCCTCGCCGTGGACCTGCCCGTCCGGAAGGGTCTGGACCAGCTGTGCGACCTGCTCGACGAGATGGTCCTCGACGCCGGTGGCCGTCTCTACCTGGCCAAGGACTCCCGCACCACGGCCGACCGCTTCGCGCGCATGTACCCGGAGCTGCCGGCCTGGCGGACGGTCCGTGACCAGGTCGACCCGGAGCGGAAGTTCTCCTCGGACCAGGCGCGACGTCTGCAGCTCGTCCGCGACTGAGCTCAAGTCGCGGCCGCCCGGTGCCGATCCCTCACGGACGGGTCGCGACAGGACCCGGTGAGTCGAAGGACGGGTGGTGTGGGCGTGGCGGTGCGCGACGTCTCGCTCGACCCCGTGCAGCAGTTGCGCCGCGAGCTCGACGAGCTCGACGACCTGGTGGGCATGGACCCCGCGGAGGGCGCCCGGGTGGCCCGCTCCCTCGCCGGGCGGGCCTGGGACCTGGGCGCGCGCGGGGCCCTGGCCTGTGCCCGCGTCTGGGAGGCCGAGGCCCTGCAGCGCGACGGTGACGGCGCGGCCGCGGCGGCCGCCGTCGCCGCGGTGCGGCGCGAGCACCCCGACCTCACGAGCGAGCTCCGGGTGCGGGCCAGCTGGGTCCTCGCCCGGTCCTTCACCGACATCGGCGACCGGCCGACGGCGCTCGAGCACGCCCTGGACGCGGCGGCGGCCTTCGACGACGACGTCCCGCAGCGCGTCCGGACGCGGGTCCTCATCAAGGTCGCGGACCTCCTGGACGAACTCGGAGCGCACGAGGACTCCCGGTCCTGGTACCGCCGCGCCGAGGAACTCGCCCTCGGTGACGCACAGCTCCACCTGCTGGTCGTGAACAACCGCGCCTACTGCGAACTCGAACGCGGTGACGTCACGGCCGCCCGACGGGAACTCGCCCTGCTCCAGGAGCTCAGCCGGCGCTACGACCGCCCGTTGAACGCGAACACCCTCGACACCGTCGCGCGCATCCACCTGCTCTGCGGGGACGCGACCACGGCCCAGGAGGTCGCCCGGGCCGCGGTCCGGACGAGCTCCGCGATGGAGATCAAGAACGCCGACGACCTCCCCGTCTACCTGCTCACCCTCGCGGTCGCCCAGCGGGTCCTCGGGGACGCCACCGCGGCCTCGGCGACCCTCCAGGAGGCCCGGGCCGCCTGCACCGGGGTGGGGTTCGCCGACGTCCGCACCCAGATCCTGGAGGAACAGGCCGAGGTGTTCGCCGCCCTCGGCGACCTGCGGGCGGCCTTCGAGACCCACAAGGCCTTCCACGCGGCCGACAAGGAGTTGCTGTCGGAGCAGCGCGAGGCGCAGGCCCGGGCCCGGCAGGCGATGTTCGAGACCGACGTCGCCCGGGAGGAGGCCGCCCGCTACCGCGAGGAGGCCCGGCGCGATCCGCTGACGGGGCTGGGCAACCGGCTCTTCGTCGACGAACGGCTCCCGGAACTCATCACGGCGTTCCAGGTGGGCGGACGGCTCGTGAGCGCGGTCCTGCTCGACCTCGACCACTTCAAGACGGTCAACGACACGTTCTCCCACGAGGTGGGGGACCAGGTCCTCTGCATCTTCGCCGGCATCCTGGCCGACGCCGTGGTGCGGTTCCCGGACTCCTTCGCGGCGCGCCTGGGGGGCGAGGAGTTCGTGCTCGTCCTGGCGAGCGACGACGAGGGGTACGCCGCCCGTGCGGCCGAGTGGGTCCGGCGGACGGTCGCGGGGCACGACTGGTCCGCGGTCACCCCCCGGCGGGGCATCACCGTCAGCGCCGGGGTCGCCACCCTGGATCCCGCGGGGGACAAGGCGTCGCTGCTGTCCGCGGCCGACGCGCGCCTCTACGCCGCGAAGGCGGCGGGGCGCAACTGCGTCGTGACCCGCTAGGCGGTGAGGTCCGGCGGGTGCCCTCGCGTCACGCGATCGGGACCGCGGAACCCGTGACGACGATGCCGCCCCGTGCGGGGACGTCGACCGTGAGGACGCCGGGACGGCCCACGTGCCGGCCCTGCAGGATGGTCACCCGGGCCGGTGGGTCCACCAGGCGCAGTTCGCGCAGGTAGCCCCCGAACGCGGCCGCGGCGGAACCGGTCGCCGGGTCCTCGGTGATGTCCCCGACGGGGAAGAGGTTCCGGGCCTCGAACACCCCGGGTTCGCGGCGGTGCAGGACGCTGACGGTGGCCGGCCAGCCGTGTGCGTCCAGCACCCGCCGGGCCCGCACGGGGTCGAACCGGAACCCGTCGAACGTCGGACCGTCCCGCAGCACCAGGACCGGGTGCGGGTTCCCGGCGGCCGCGAGGCGCGGCGGGTGGTCCGCGTCGAGGTCCGCCTGCCGCAGCCCCAGCAGGTCGAGGACCTCGCTGAGCGTCGCGTCCGGCAGTTCCTCGACCGCGGGTTCGACGCTGGTGAACGACGCGGTGGCCACGCCGCCGGTGAGGTCCGTCTCCAGGGCCACGAGCCCGACCGGGGTCTGGAAGGTGAAGGGCCCCGCCCCGTGGCGTTCGGCGAGGGCGACGGCCGTCGCCACGGTCGCGTGTCCGCAGAAGGGGACCTCCGCGTGCGGGGAGAAGTAGCGCAGCCCGAACCGCCGTTCCGCACCGTGCGCGGTGTCGACGACGAAGGCGGTCTCGGCGTAGCCCACGTCCGCGGCGACGGCGAGCATCTCCCCGGCGGTCGCGTCGACGGCGTCGAGGACGATCCCCGCGGGGTTCCCCCCGGCCGGGTCCGTGGTGAAGGCGGCGTAACGCAGGACGTCCACGTCGCGGACTCTACGACGTGGACGTCCTGCGGTGGGAGCGGCTCAGCCCTTGAGCGCTCCGGCCGCGATGTTGGCGATGAAGTGCCGCGAGCCGATGAGGAAGATCCCGATGAGGGGGACGACGCTGACCACGGCGCCGGCCATGATCATCCCGTAGTCGGTCGTGTAGACCGAGTTCAACTGGGCCAGCGCCGTCTGCAGGGTCTGCCGTTGCGGGTTCACCAGGACGACCAGCGGCCAGACGTAGTCGTTCCAGGCCGTCACGAAGGTGAAGATCCCGAGGAACGCGAGACCACCGCGCAGCATCGGGATGGCGACCGACCACCAGGTGCGGAAGAACCCGGCACCGTCGAGGGTCGCCGCCTCGACGAGCTCGTCCGGGATCGAGGCGGTGGCGAACTGGCGCAGCAGGAAGATCCCGAAGGCGTTGGCGATGCCGGGGACGATGAGGGCCTGGAGGTCACCGACCCAGCCGAGCTTCGACATCAGGATGAAGCTCGGGACGAGGGAGAGGTTGCCCGGGACGAGGAAGGTCGCCAGCAGGACCGTGAAGAGCACGTTGCGACCGGGGAAGCGGAACTTCGCGAAGGCGAACGCGGCGAGGGAGTCGAAGAGCACGACGAGGACCGCGAGCGACCCGGAGACGACGAACGAGTTCAGCAGCGAGCTCGGCAGGTCCACGCTCGTGACGACGTTGCGCAGGTTCTCCAGCAGGTGCGTGCTGGGGATGAGTCGGGGCGGGTACCCGAAGATCTGCGCCGTGGTGCTGGTCGACATGACGAGCAGCCAGTAGAACGGGAACAGGGCGAAGACGACCCCGATGATGATGCAGCCGTGGGTGACGACGCGGCCCAGGAACCACTGACGGCTACGACGCGGTTTCTGGACGACGAGGGTGTCGCCGTGGCGACCACGCCCGCGCGTGGAGCCGGACCGGACCAGTTCGGGTGCGCTCATCGTCCCGCCTTCCTCGTGCGCTTGGGGGCGGGGATGGTGTCCCGGTCCCGCAGCAGTCGCCAGTTGATGATCGCGAACACGGCCGCGAGGATGAACAGCGCCCACGCGATGGCCGACCCGTAGCCGAAGTCGAGCTGGGAGAACGCCTGGTTGTACTGGTAGAGGACGATCGTCATGCCGGCCTCGTTGACCCCGCCGACGGTGCCGTTGCCGTTGGCCGCGCCGAAGAGGATCTGCGGTTCGGTGAACAGTCCCAGCCCGCCGATGGTCGAGGTGATGACGGTGAAGAGGATGACCGGTCGCAGCATCGGGATCGTCACCGAGAAGAACGTGCGCCAGAACCCGGCGCCGTCGACCTTCGCGGCGTCGTAGAGGTCGCTGGGGACGGCCTGCAGCGCAGCCAGGTAGAGGATCGCGTTGTACCCGGTCCAGCGCCAGATGACGAGCATCGCCAGCGTCACCTTGATGCCCCACCCGGTGGACAACCACGCCACCGTCGGCAGGCCCAGGGCCGTGAGGGCCGAGTTGACGATCCCGAAGCTGTCGGAGAACACCGACCCGAAGACGATCGCCATGGCGACCATGCTCGTGACGTTGGGGACGAAGAACGCGACCCGGTAGAAGCCCTTGAGGCGGATGTTCTGGTGCAGCAGGAACGCCATCACCAGCGCGATGAACAGCATCGGGACGGTGGAGATGACCCAGATGATCAGGGTGTTCCCCACCGCGTTCCAGAACCGGGTGTCGTGGATCAGGTAGTTGTACTGCTGGAGGCCGACGAACTTGATCTGGCTGATCCCGTCCCAGTCGGTGAACGACAGGTAGATCGAGAACAGGATCGGCAGCAGGCCGAAGACCAGGAAGATCACGTAGAACGGGGTGATCGCGAGGTACTGCGGCCACCAGGAGCGCAGCCCGCGACGGGCGACGGTGACGCCGTCGGGACGGTTCCGGGAACCGGTCGACGTGCCGGTCGGCAGGGTGACGGCCATCAGAGGACACCTCGCTTCTTGAGCAGCTTGTCGATGGCGGCCACGGCGTCGCCCCAGGCGTCGTCGGGGTTCTTCCCGGCGGACTCGACCACGCGCAGCTGGTCGGTGAAGGACGTCGTGAGGTTCTCGTAGGTGCTGATGAACGTGGTCGGCACCTTCTGGGCGGCGGTGCTGAAGAACTCCAGCGGGTCCTGGTCGCCGTAGAAACCACCGGCGTCCGCCATGGTCCCCAGGTCGAACGCCGCGGGCGCGGAGGGGAACAGCTGGATCTCGTTGTAGGACTGCGCCTGGTTCTCCGGGGTCGTCAGCCAGCGGGCGAAGTCGAGGGCGGCCGCGGGGTCCTTGCAGGACTTGGGGACGGCCAGGAAGGACCCACCGCTGTTGCCGGGGTCGCCGGGTTGCTGCGCGATGCGCCAGTTCCCCGAGGTCTGCGGAGCGGTGTCGGTGAGGACCTTCATCCACCAGGCGCCCTCGATGTTCGCGCCGAGCTTGCCGCTGTTCCAGGCGGCGTTCTGCTCGGTGTCCAGCTGCAGGTTGCGCGTCACCTTCGCGGCGATGGCGGCGACGGCGGTGTCCCACGCCTTCCTGATCGCGGAGTCGGAGGAGTGGAAGAGGGGTTTGTCGTCGGAGTCGAAGTACCGCTGCGGTGAGGCGTTGACGTACTGGTTGAAGACCATGACCGCGTTGGTGGCGAGGGCGACGTCGCTGGTCTCCCGCAGTTTCGCCCCGAGCGCGATCCACTCCTCCCAGGTCCGGACCGCCGCACTCACGTCGGCCGGTTCCGAGGGCAGCCCGGCGGCGGCGAAGAGGTCGGCCCGGTAGAAGAACCCGGTCGGGCCGGTGTCCATCGGGAAGAAGAGGAAGCGGCCCGAGGGGGTGCGGCCGAGGTTCCACTTCCAGTCGTAGTAGTCGTCCTTGTAGTCCTGGGCCCCGTAGTCGTCGAGGTTGAAGAACTGGTCCTCGCTGGGGAAGTACAGCGCGGCGTTGGAGTTCACGGCCGTGAGGTCCGGGATGTAGGCCTGGGCGGCGAAGCTGGTCCGCAGCTTGGTGTCGAAGGCCCCGCCCAGGACGTCGGCGCGCAGCTTCCGGTCCGTCCCCGGGATCCCCTTCGCCGCCGTCGCGAGGAGGGTGGGGGAGATCGAGCGGTTCCAGTACCAGAGCACCAGTTCGTTCGGGTTGCTGGAGATCGAGGTTCCCGACCCGCACCCCGCGAGGGATGCGGTCAGCGGGACCCCCGCAGCGGCGGCCAGGCCGCCCTGCAGCACGCGGCGTCGGGACAACCCCGGGCCGCTGTGCCGTCCGGGAACCGCGCCCGGAGCGGATGACGACAACGACAATCCAACCAGCCCACTCTCTTCGTCGAGACCTTCGGCCGTGAACTCCATGGACGCTGTCGTGAGCGCTCACGGAGTGATAGGACGGTGCCACCGCGGGTGGTGACTGTCAAGGCACGCGATGATGCGTACCGGACATCCGGGACCGGACTGGGGAGTTTCTGTGAGCGCTGGACAGGACGAACGCGTCGTGCGGCGTGCCCGGCGGACCTCGGCGACGATCGAGGACGTCGCGCAGGCGGCGGGGGTGTCGCGTCAGACCGTCACCCGGGCCATGAACGCCATGGACGGGATCAGCCAGGTCACCAAGGCCCGCGTCCTGGCGGCCGCCAAGGAACTGCACTACCGGCCGTCGCGGTTCGGGCGCGGTCTGGCCCGGGCCACCCACGACACGCTCGGTCTCGTCGTCTCCGACCTGACCAACCCCTACTACCCCGAGTTCGCCGCAGCGACCGTCCGCTACGCGGGGGAGCTGGGCTGGAACGTCGTGCTCGTCGACACCGTCCACGCCACGGACCGGGACCGCGTCCTGCGGGACCTGGCCAGCCAGGTCGACGCCGTCCTCGGCTACCTGGGGGACAGCGACGTGTGGGTCGACGCCCTGGCCGGGATGACCGTCGTCAGCATCGACCCCCCGGCAGCGGGGTTGCTGTCCACCACCAGTGGTGTCTCGCTCGACCCGCGGCCGGCGCTGCGGGAGGCCGCGGCCCACCTCGCCGCGGTCGGCGTCCGCGACGTCGCCGTCGTCGACGGTGACCGCGAGCGCGAGGTCAGCACCCGCGCCGCGATCATCGCCTCCGCGTTGCGGGCCGAGGGGATGGACGTGCGGTTCGTCTTCGCCGGGGCCCAGGACGTGGAGGCCGGCCGGTGGGCGGCGCGTGAGCTCATCGCCGGGGGGTTGCCCGACGCGGTGTTCGCGTGGAACGACATCCTCGCCGTCGGTGCGCTGGCGACGTTCACCGAGCAGGGCATCTCGGTGCCGGACGAGGTCCGGGTCGTGGGGATCGACGGGTTGTCCCTGGGCACGTTCATGACCCCCCAGCTCACGACGCTCGCCGTCGACATGGCCGAGGTCGCGCGGCACGCCGTCGACCTCGCCGTCGCCGCCCTCGATCCCCACCACCCCGCGGAACCCGAGGTCCGCTGGGTCGAGCACGTCTTCACCCCGCGCGGATCCGCCTGATCAGCGGCGGGACTGCCCGCCGCGGTACTTCTCCCACGGGTCGTAGTCGACCTCGAGCTCGGCCTGTTCCGGACGGTCCGCCTCGGGGACGTGCTGCAGGTTCACCCGGATCCGGTACCAGAGCGAACTGCTGCCGCGCATCCCGTCGAGCAGGACGTCGGACTCGGTGAGCATCGGCACGACGTCGGGGTGCCTGGCCTTCCACGCCTCCAGCCCGGCGAGGGCCTCGGGTCTCGTCCGCGCGCGGGCGATCTCGACGAGCGGCATGGTCTTCGTCCGGGACCCCGTGCCCTTGGGGGCCTTCTCCGCCGGACCCAGCCGGTCGGCGAGGTCGAGCAGCCCCTCCAGCGAACCCCCGGCCCCGTCCATGCCGGCCCACGGATCACCGCCGAGGTCCGCGACGCGCCGCGGCACGGTGAGGACGGTGTGGTCCTCGGGGCGCACGTCGCGCACCTCGTCCCAGGTCAGCGGGGTCGACACCCGGCCGTCGGGGAGGGCGCGGACGGAGTAGGCCGAGGCGACCGTTCGGTCCTTGGCGTTCTGGTTGAAGTCGACGAAGACGCCCTCACCGCGTTCCTCCTTCCACCACCGGCTCGTCGCCAACCCGCCGGCCCGGTTCTCGACCTCGCGGGCCACGGTCTCGGCCGCGAGCCGCACCTGCGGGTAGGACCACACGGGATCGATCGGGGCGTAGACGTGGAAACCCCGGGACCCCGACGTCTTGGGCCACGCGGTCAACCCGTGGTCGGCCAGCACCTCGCGCGCGACGAACGCGACGTCGACGATCTGGTGCCAGTCCACGCCGGGCATCGGGTCGAGGTCGATGCGCAGTTCCACCGGGTGGTCGAGGTCCTCGGCGAGCACGGGGTGCGGGTTGAGGTCCAGACAACCGAGGTTGACGACCCAGGTCAGGGAGGCCTCGTCCCGCACGACCGTCTCGGCTGCGGAGGTCCCCCGCGCGTAGTGCAGTTCCGCGACTTCGATCCAGTCGGGGCGTTTCTCCGGAGCCCGCTTCTGGAACACCGCCTCGGCCTCGATGCCCTTCACGAACCGCTTGAGGACCATCGGCCGTCCGCGCACGCCCCGCAGCGCGCCGTCGGCGACGGAGAGGTAGTAGCGGATCAGGTCGAGCTTCGTCGTCCCGGTCTGCGGGAAGACCACCTTGTCCGGGTTCGTGACCGTGACCTCGCGGCCGGCGAGTTCGAGGACGATCTGCGGGGACGCCACGTTCCGACCCTAGTGTCCGTGGCATCGTGAGGACAGGCAGCAGGGGGCGGAGGAGGCAGACCGTGAGCACCACCACGTACGTCGTCCACGGCGACGCGCTGGACCCGTGGATCGCCGAACGCCGCCGTCTTCGGCCTGGACACACGCGACGAGGTCTGGAACGGGATCTACCACGTGGTACCGCACGCTCGCGCCTCCCACGGCGCGTTGTCCCACCGCCTCGGTGCGCGTCTCCACGACCGCGCTGAGGCCCGGGGATTGGTCACGCTGGGCGAGTTCAACCTGGGGACCGAAGGTGACTACCGCATTCCGGACATGGGGTGGATCGCGACCGGGCTCTCCGCCGATCAGCTGGGCTTGTACGTCCCCACCGTCGACGTCGTCGTCGTGGTGGTCTCTCCAGGCGATGACACTGAGGAGAAGGTTCCCTGGTACCTGGGTCGCGCCGTTCGCGAGGTCTGGCAGATCACCCCGGCCGCCGAGACGGTCGAGGTCGTCGGTAGCGGTGGTCCCCGCCCGAGGAGCGACGTCTTCGACCTGAGCGCCGCCGACATCAGGAGTCTGCTGGGCTGGGCCTGATCCTCAGATCGGGTTGATCAGGCGTTGCAGGAACCGGCGGGTGCGGTCCTCGCGGGGGTTCTCCAGGACCGCGGACGGGGGGCCCTGTTCGACGATGACGCCACCGTCGAGGAACAGCACCTGGTCGGCCACCTGGGACGCGAACCGCATCTCGTGGGTGACGACGACCATCGTCCAGCCCTCACCGGCCAGGTCCTTCATGACGGCCAGCACCTCCCCGACGAGTTCCGGGTCGAGTGCGGACGTGGGTTCGTCGAAGAGCACGACCTGCGGCCGGATCGCCAGCGCCCGGGCGATCCCGACGCGCTGCTGCTGACCACCCGACAACTGGTACGGGTGCTGATCGGCCTTCTCGGACAGGCCGACCCGTTCCAGCAGGGCGAGACCCTCGGCCCGGGCCTCCTCCGGCGGGCGACGCTGCACCAGGACCGGGCCCTCGATGACGTTCTGCAGCACCGACAGGTGCGGGAACAGGTTGTGGCTCTGGAAGACCATGCCGCTCTGGGCCCGCAACCGCGTGGTGGCCCGCTGCAACGCCCGCCCGCGCAGCGCGGGGGAGAACTCCACGCTGACGTCGCCGATGCGCACGGTCCCCGCGTCGGGCACCTCGAGCGCGTTGAGGGAACGCAGCACGGTGGTCTTGCCCGAACCCGAGGGCCCGATGAGGACGGTCACGGAACCCGGGGCGACGTGGGCGTCGATCCCGCGCAGCACGTGGTGGTCGCCGAAGGACTTGTGCAGTCCGCGAACTTCCAGCAGGTCCACGTTCACCTCGCCACGTAGCGGTTCAGGCGCGTCTCGGCGCGGGTCTGGGCGAACGACAGGACCAGGCAGACGACCCAGTAGTAGAGCGCGGCCAGGCCGTAGAGCGTGAAGAACTCGAAGGTGGGCGCCGCGAGCTCCTGGGCCTTGCGCAGGAGCTCGGTCGCCTGGATCGCCGAGGCCAGCGAGGTGTCCTTGACCAGCGAGATGAGGGTGTTGGACAGCGGCGGCACCGCGACCCGGGTGGCCTGCGGGAGCACGATGCGCCGCATCGTCGTCGGGTAGCTCATGCCGATGGTCAGCGCGGCCTCGGTTTGGCCCCGGGGGACGGAGAGGATCGCGGCGCGGATGACCTCGGAGGCGTAGCCGCCGACGTTGAGGCTGAAGGCGATGACCGCGCTGGGGAACGGGTCGATCGTCAGGCCGAACGACGGCAGCGCGTAGTAGATGAGGAAGAGCTGCAGCAGCAGCGGCGTCCCGCGGATGACCGACACGTAGAAGCGCGCGATCCCCTGCAGGACGCGAACGCTGGACAGCCGCATGAGGGCCACGACCAGCGCGAGCACGAGGCCGATCGGGAAGCTGGCCAGGGTGAGGGGGATCGTCCCCCTGAACAGCCCGCTCGCGAGCGGGACGAGGGAGTCCTTCACCAGGTCCAGGGTGCTCTGGTCCACGTGGTGCCCTCCCTCGTCCCGTCCGGTCTCAGCCGGCGGCCGGGCTGGAGACGTCCTGGCCGAACCACTTCTGCGAGATCGTGGCCAGGGTGCCGTCGGCCTTCAGCTTGGCCAGCGCGTCGCTGACCTGCTGGGCGGTGTCGGCCTCGTCCTTGCGGAAGACGAAGGCCTGCTCGGTCTGGTCGTCGGTCTTCGCGGCGATCTTCACCCCGGTGTCCCCTGAGGTCTTGAGGTAGTCGAGGACGGCGAGCTGGTCGTTGACGGTGACGTCCACCCGGCCCTGCTTGAGCAGGGTCATGGCCTGGGTCAGGCCCTCGACGGCCTCGACCTTCGCACCGGCGTCGGTCGCGGTCTGGGCCCAGTTGCTCGTCGTGGACTGCGCCGAGGTCTTGCCGGAGATGTCGGCCAGCGAGGTCACCGAGGTGTCGTCCGCGCGGGTCACCACGACGCCCGTGGACACCGTGTAGGGGGTGGAGAAGGCGTACTTCGCCTTCCGCGCGTCGGTGATGGACACCTGGTTGGCCACGCCGTCGTAGCGCTTGGCCTCCATGCCGGCGAAGAGGGAGTCGAAGTTGTTCTCCGAGAACTCGACCTTGCGCCCGAGCTGCTTCCCGACGGCCTGGGCGACCTCGACGTCGTAGCCGGTGAGCTGGTTGGTCTTCTCGTCGTGGAAGCTGAACGGGGAGTAGGTGCCCTCCGTGCCGAAGCTCAGCGAGTCGTCGGTGGAGCCCGCGGTGTCGCCGCCTCCGCACGCGGCCAGGAGGCCCGCGAGGGCGAGTGCGCTGATGGTGCCGAGGGTCCTGCGTCGCATGGCTGAGCTGTCCTCCTGAGAACGGGCACCCACCGTGAGCACCCGACGGTGCAGCGACAACCTAGGGGCTGCGCATTCCCGGCGCGCCCCGGACGGCCCTCAGGCGGGGACGGTGGACTGGCGGACGACGAGGCGGGTGGGCATCGTCGTCGAGCCCGGGGAGGTGGTGCCGGCGACGGCGTCGAGCAGCAGTTCGCCCGCACGGCGGCCCAGCGCCTCCAGCCCCAGGTTGACCGTCGTCAGCGGGGGACGGGCGGCCAGGGCGATGACGTCCCAGTCGTCGAAGCCCACGACGGCGACGTCCCCGGGCACCGTCCGGCCCGCGTCGCGCAGGCCGTCGCAGATCCCGCGGGCGATCTGGTCGCTGCCGCAGGTGATGGCGTCGAGCTCCGGGTGCTTGCGCAGCAGCAGGTCCGCGGCGAGGCGACCCCAGCGTTCGCTCCAGTCCCCGTGCAGGGTCGGGCCGACGAGGGCGTCCCCGGCGGTCTCCTCCGCGGCCGCGCGCCGGACCCGGGCCGCGTGGTGGTCCTCGGGACCGGTGACGTGGGCGACGCGGCGTCGTCCGAGGTCGAGGACGTGGCGGACGGCGGCCGCGGCCCCGCCGCTCTGGTCGATGGTCAGCGAGGTGTCCCGGGGGTCCTGGGAGGGGGTGAAGGCGTAGACGACCGGGACGTGACCGGGGATCGCGATGGGGGCCCGGGACTCGGTGCGGCGCCCGGTGACGATGATCCCGTCGACCCGGCGGGCCAGCAGCGTCCGCAGGTAGTGCTGCTCGCGCAGCGGGTCGTCCCGGCTGTCGCAGAGCAGGACGCTCATCTCGCCCGCCCCCAGGGCGTTCTCCGCACCCAGCAGGATGGGGATGGAGAAGCGGCCGAAGCTGTCGGTGGTGATCAGTCCCACGGTGTAGCTGCGTCCGGAGGACAGGCCGCGCCCGAGGGAGTCGGGGGTGAAGCCGAGCTGCTCGGCGGCCCGGCGGACCCGTTCGCGCGTCTCGTCGCGCAGCTGCCCGGTGCCGTTGAGGGCCTTGGACGCCGTCCCTGCGGAGACCCCGGCGAGCGCGGCGACGTCGACGATCCGAGCCGGAACGGTGCTTTCCGTCATCGCTCGCCCTCCGATCCCTGTGAGTCGCAGCAGACTACAGGTCCCTTGACGGCGGCGGGACGGCGTTCTACGGTGACGGCAGAAAACGTGTTCCGGCGTTTCCGAGACTCGATGGAGAGCTGATGACCAGCACGACCGCTGGGCCCGACCTGACCGTGAACAGCACCGCCGGCGCCCCCGCCGCGCCGACGGCCGACGCGGCCGTCGTCCTGCACCCCGTCCCGCTCGGCGCCTCGCGCATCACCAGCGGCTTCTGGTTCGAGCGCCAGGAGGCCAACCGCCGCCAGGCCATCCGCACGGGCTACGAGAAGCTCGAGACGGCCGGCAACCTGCGCAACCTGCGGATCGCCGCGGGGACGGAGCAGGGCGAGGTCAAGGGCCCGATCTTCATGGACTCCGACGTCTACAAGTGGCTCGAGGCCGCCGGCTGGGAGTACGGGCGCGGCGCGGACGAGCAGATCCTCGCCTGGATCCGCGAGGTCAGCGACGTCGTCGCCGCCGCGCAGGCCGAGGACGGCTACCTCGACTCCGTCCAGCAGGTCCGCGGGAAGGGTGAGCGCTACGTCGACCTGCCCTGGAGCCACGAGCACTACTGCGCCGGACACCTCTTCCAGGCCGCCGTCGCCGTCCACCGCGGCACCGGCGAGACCCGCCTGCTCGACGTCGCCGTGAAGCTGGCCGACCACCTCGTCGCCACCTTCGGCGCCGGGAAGACGGAGGAGGTCGACGGTCACCCCGTCGTCGAGATGGGCCTGGTCGAACTCTTCCGCGAGACGGGGAAGCGCGAGTACCTCGACCTCGCCACCTGGTTCGTCGACGCCCGCGGCACGGGGATCATCGAGCGGCTGCACGGCAAGGAACCCACGTACTTCTCCGACCGCGTCCCCGTGCGCGAGCAGACCTCGCCCGAGGGCCACTCGGTCCGCGCCGTGTACTTCACCGCCGGTGCCGCCGACGTGGCGGCCGAGACCTCCGACGCCGGGTTGCTCGCCGCCCTCACGCGGCAGTGGGAGGGCATGCTCGCCTCCAAGGCCTACGTCACCGGTGGCATCGGTTCCCGCTGGGACTGGGAGCAGTTCGGCGACCACCACGAGCTCAGCCCCGACCGCGCCTACGCCGAGACCTGCGCCGCCATCGGCAGCGTCCAGTGGACCTGGCGGATGCTGCTGGCGACGGGGGACTCCCGCTACGCCGACCTCGTCGAACGGACCCTCTACAACGCGTTCCTGCCCGGCGTCTCCCTCGCCGGGACGGAGTACTTCTACGTCAACGCGCTGCAGCTGCGCCACGGCGCGCACGCCGAGGAGGAACGCAGCGCGACCCACGGCCGCCGGGCCTGGTTCGACTGCGCGTGCTGCCCGCCCAACATCATGCGGACGCTGTCCAGCCTGGACGCCTACGTCGCCACCAGTTCGGCCCAGGGCGTGCAGGTCCACCAGTTCACGACCGGCACGATCGAGGCGGCCGGGGCCACGCTGGCCGTGACCACCGACTACCCCTGGGACGGCACCGTCCGCGTCGAGGTCACCGCGACCCCGGGCGAGTTCGAACTCGCCCTGCGCGTGCCGGCCTGGGCCGAGGGGGCCACCGCGATGGTCAACGGTGGCGACGTGGCCGTGACGGCGGGGGAGTACCTGCGCGTCCGTCGCGAGTTCGCCGTCGGCGACGTCGTGGAACTCGTGCTCCCGATGACGGTCCGCGTCGTCGAGGCCGACACCCGCGTCGACGCCGTGCGGGGTTGCGTCGTCGTCGAACGCGGCCCCCTCGTGTACGCCGTCGAGCAGGCCGACCTCCCGGCCGACCTGCCCGCCGACGACCTGCGGGTCCGCGTCTCCGAGCTGCGTGGAGCGGGTTCGGAACACCGTGCCGACCTGCTGGAGGGCGTCACCGTCCTCCAGCTGCCCGTGCACGTGGCCCTCGCCGCGGCGAGCGGCCCGCTCTACCGACCGGCCGGGGACGACCCGGCCCCCGAAGCCGCCGAGGAGACCCTCCTCGTGCCGGCCATCCCGTACTACGCGTGGGCCAACCGTGAACTCGGTGCCATGCGGGTCTGGTTCCCGCGGGCCTGACCCCGTGAACCCTGGAGGAGGTGCGATGGAGCTCCACCGCAGGAACGTGCTCGGACTGGGCGGACTCGCAGCGCTGGCGGCTCTCCTGCCGGCCTGCGCGTCCGCCCTGCCGGAGGCCGACGTGACGGCCGCCGGTTTCGGTGAGAACGCCACCGGGACCGTGCGGTTGTGGTGCCGGGCGGCGACAGTCGTCGGCGTCCGGCAGGTCGTCGACGCGTTCAACGCCTCCCAGGACCGGGTGACCGTCGAGGTCACCCCGGTCCTGGACGGGCAGTACGTCACCAAGCTCGCCACCGCGATCCGCGGTGGCAACGTGCCGGACATCGTGGACATCGACGACATCAACTCGATGTTGTTCATCTACCGCGACTCGTTCACCGACCTGACCCCGCTGGTCCAGCAGCTCGACTTCGCCGACCAGCTCAACCCGGGTCAGCTCCGGTTGGCCGTGCGCGACGACAAGAACTACGGCGTCCCCTACATCGCGGACAACTCGGCGCTGTTCTACAACACCGAGTTGTTCGAGAAGGTCGGACTCGACCCTGCGGAGCAGACCCAGGACCTCGACGGGTTGCTCGAGGCCGCCCGCGCGATCGGCGCGATCGGCGACGGGACCTACGGCTGGTCGATCGACGCCAACGCCGCGGGCATCCTCGGCTTCGTCGTCCAGCCCCACATCTGGGCCGCCGACGCACCGAACATCGTCGGTGAGGTCGGAGCGCAGAAGGGGGCCATCGCGGACAACGACGCGGTCCGGCGGACCTTCGACTTCTACCGGACGATGTGGAAGGAGAAGCTCATGCCGCAGGCCAACTTCTCCGGCGACGGTTCCCGCTGGGGGGCCGACTTCCGCGACGGGAAGGTCGGGCTGATCCCGGCCAACTTCTCTGTCGCCGTCCTGAACGCCGATCCGGAGATGCAGGCCAAGACCGGGGTCGTGCTGCTGCCCGGCCCGGACGGCGGACGGGCGACGTTCGCGGGCGGGGACAACCTCTGCATCCCGCGCGGCGCGCCCAACGCGTCGGGGGCGTGGGAGTTCGCGAAGTTCGCCCTCGACGTCCCGCAGCAGCAGAACCTGCCCGCCGGCGGGTACATCCCGGTGCGTGCCGACGCCGCGACGCCGGAGTACCGGGAGAAGTTCCCGTTGGCCGTCGCCCCGCTCGACGGGATCGCCGGCGCCTACGCGCCGACGACGCTCGCCTACAACCTGCTCTTCAACCAGCAGGACTCTCCCTGGATCGCCGCCTTCCGCCGGGCCGTCTTCGACGACGACCTCGACGGGGCGCTGGCGCAGGGGCAGAAGGACTTCGACCGCATCCTGGAACAGGCCCAATTGTGAGCACGCTGACCAGACCCCCGATCGACCGTCGTCCGAAGTCCCTCACCCACCCGCCCCTGACGGGGGTGCTGCTGACCCTGCCGGCGCTGGCGTTCGTCGTCGTCTTCGTGCTGGTGCCGCTCGTCTTCGCGGTCTACATGTCGTTGACGAACTGGCCGCTGATCGGGTCCTACCACTTCATCGGTCTCGGCAACTACGCCGCCGTGGCCTCGGACCCGGTGTTCTGGAAGTCCGTCGGGTACACCGTCTTGTACACCGCGATCGTCACGATCCCGATCCTCGTGCTGGGGTACGTCCTGGCCGTCGTGGTGCGCAGCAACCGCCGGTTCTCGACGGTGTTCCGCACCGTCTTCTTCATCCCCTACGTCATCGGCCTGACGACCCTGAGCTTCCTCATGGTGCTCGAGGCGCAGCCGAGCTCGGGGGCGGTGAACATCGTCCTCAAGGCCCTCGGGGTCACCGACGGGACGACGGCGTGGCTGGCCGACGGCCCGCTCGCGACGGGCCTGATCTGCGTGATGATCGTGTGGGCCGTCTCCGGTCTCACGATGGTCCTGCTCATGGGCGGGATGCAGGGGATCCCGCGCGACGTCTACGAGTCGGCCGAGATGGACGGCGCGAGCTGGTGGCAGCGGGAACGGGACATCACCGTCCCGATGCTGCGCCGGACCATCGCGATGAGCCTGGTGATCTCGGTCATCGGATCCCTGCTGGCGTTCACCCAGTTCTACATCCTCACCCGGGGTGGCCCGGGGACGGACACCCAGAGCGTCGTCATGTACGTCTACCAGCGCGGGTTCGTCCAGCTGCAGCTCGGCGCGGCGTCGGCGCTGTCGATCGTCCTCGTCGTGGTCATCGGCCTGGTCACCGCGGCCCAGTTCCGCCTGTTGCGAGAGAAGGCCTGACGATGGCGACCCTGACCACGACGAAACCCGGTGGGGAGCTGAAGGTCCGCTCGACCGGTCGGGCTCCGGTGAACGGGCGGGCCGAGACCCGCACGAAGCTCACCCTGTACTGGCTCGGCGGAACCCTCGCGGCCTTGGTGTTCCTCGTGCCGTTGCTGTGGTCGATCCTGCGGTCGTTCCAGAGCAACGACGCGATCGTGTCGGCCACCCCGACGCTGTCCGCCCTGACGCAGTTCACGACCGAGAACTTCAAGGCGCTGTTCACCGGGGACGCCGACATCGTCCGCGCCGTCGCCAACAGCCTGATCGTCTCGGTCTGCACGGCGGTGCTGACCGCGGTCCTGGCCACGCTGGCCGGCTACGGGTTCGGCCGGTTCCACTTCCGTGGCCGCAACGTCCTGTTCGGGTTGATCGTGGTGACGATGATGGTGCCCTTCCAGGCCATCATCACCCCGCTCTACCTGCAGATGAACGCCATGGGTCTCACGGACTCCCGCCTGGGTCTGGTGCTGTTCTACTCGACGGTCAACCTGCCGTTCGGGGTGTTCGTGATGCGGAACGCGTTCGAGAACATCCCGGCCGAGATCGAGGACTCCGCCCGCGTCGACGGCGCCGGGACCATGCGCGCGCTGGTGTCGGTGCTGCGGCCCATGCTCGTCCCCGGGATGGCGACGAGTGCGCTGTTCGCGTTCCTGGCCAGCTGGACGGAGTTCCTCGGCGCCCTGACGTTCCTCACCGACGACAAGCTCTACACGCTGCCGCTGTCGCTGGTGAACCTGCAGGCCGGGGCCTACGGCGCGGTGAACTTCGGGTACCTCGTCGCGGGTGCGGTGGTCGCGATGGTCCCCTGCGTGATCCTCTACGTCGCCCTGCAACGGTTCTACGTCGCCGGTCTCGCCTCGGGGGCGGTCAAGGGCTGAGAGGCGTCAGACCAGGACGGCGAAGGGCGACGGCGAGGGGGCCGTCGCCCGGACGTCGTTCCAGGCGTGCGCGAGCCTGGCCACCGCCTCGCGCAGGGTCTCCGGATCGGCTCCGAACGGCAGCCGCAGGTAGCGCTCGAACGCGCCGTCCACCCCGAAGCGCGGGCCCGCGGTGACGTGCACGCCGTAGCGGCGCGCGGCTACCGCCAACGGTGAGCTGAGCGCCCGGCCGAGGTGCACCCACAACGCCAGGCCACCCGGTACGACGGGGAGTTCCCACTCGGGCAACCGGTCGCCGACCTCCGAGAGGAGGGCGTCGCGGCGGGCCCGGAGTTCGACGCCGCGTGCGGCCAGGACCGCGTCCAGGTCCGGCAGGGCCCGGGCGACCACGAGCTGGTCGAGGACGGGGGTCCCGAGTTCCCACGTGGAGCGGCGTTCGGCGAGGTGGCGGACGGTGGCGGCGTCGGCGCGGATCCAGCCGATCCGCAGGCCGCCCCACAGGGTCTTGGCCGCCGAGCCGACGTGGATCACGTCGGAGGGGAACGGGGGCGGGACCTCCCGGTCGATCGCGAGGTCGTTGGTGGTCTCGTCGACGACGAGCCGGGTCCCGTAGCGGCGGGCGAGTTCGCAGACCCGCCGGCGCTGCGCGGCGGGCATCACCGAGCCGGTGGGGTTGTGGAACCCCGGCATCAGGTACCCGAGCGCGGGCCGGGTGCGGGCGAAGGCCTCCTCGAGCGACTCCTGGTCCCAGCCTCCCGCCGACGTCGCGGTCGTGGGTGCCACGGGGACGGCGACCGGACGACCACCCACGGCGCGGACGGCGTCCAGGGCGTGCGGGTACCCCGGGGACTCGACGAGCACCCGGTCCCCCGGGGAGGTCAGGGCACGGGCCAGCAGGCCGACGGCGTGCTGGGCGCCGAGGGTCACGAGGACCTCGTCCGGTCGCGTCGCCAGACCTCGCGCGGTGTAGCGGAGGGCGAGCTGCGTGCGCAGTTCCGGGAGGCCGACGAGGTCGTAGCCGACCCCGGAGAGGTGCCGGGGCAGGTCCTCGACCGCCTGCCGGGAGAGGTCGAGGACGGTGGGGGCGGCGGGC
>NZ_CEEDMJ010000002.1:228814-351374 GCF_979255925.1 Kineococcus sp. AC630 | reverse complement strand
ACCCGGTCCCCCGCCCCCACCCCGAAGCGGCGCAACGGTTCGAAGACCGTCACCCCGGCGCACATCAGCGGGGCCGCGCCGGCGGGGTCCATCCCGGCGGGCAGGGCGTAGGCGAACCCTTCGCGCACGACGTACTCCCCCGCGTACGCACCCGACGTGGTGGAGCCGTCGACGCGGTCCCTCCCGCCGTAGGTCAAGGTCGGGAACTCGGCGCAGAACTGCTCGTCGCCGGCGCGACAGGAGGCGCACGTCCCGCAGGAGTCGACGATGTTGCCGACCGCGACCGTGTCGCCGACGGCGAAGCGGGTGACCTCCGACCCCACCTCGCTCACCACGCCCACGAACTCGTGCCCCGGGACGAGCAAGCCGCTGCTCGCGTCCTGCACCGCGTGCAGGTCGGTGTGGCAGACGCCGCACCACGTGACCCGCACCGCGAGGTCGTCCGGGCGCAGGTCCCGCCGTTCGATGGTCGAGGGCTGCAAGGTCCCGCCCGGCGCGAGCAGCGCCAGGCCTGTCGTCGTCCGCATGCCGGGGACGCTAGGCGCTGGAGCGCACTCCACCGCAAGAGGCGTTCCCGGAGCCGGGCCACCCGGCCGGCTCAAGCTTCGGAGATCCCCTGCCGAACAGGTCGCGTGCCTTCCTCCGCCGCCACCGTCACCCGAGGCCGCCGACGCCCCGCGGCGTCGCCGTTCGCGCACGAGAGCGCCGCCGACCGGCTGCACCTGCTGCGCCGCGCCAGCTGGGGCCCCACCCCGGCATCCCTGGCCGAGGTCGCGAGGCTCGGCACCGCGGCCTGGCTGGACCGCCAGCTCAGCCCCGGCGCGGTCGACGACGCCGCGATGGACTCCTTCGCCGGCCGGATGAGCTTCTACTGGCGCAGCGCCCAGCAGCTCTACGCCGGCGGCTACGCGGCGACGGAGTGGAACGCGATGCTCGAGACGGGCCGCCTCACGCTGGCCCGCCAGATCTGGAGCAACCGGCAGCTGTTCGAGGTCGTCGTCGACGTCTTCAACAACGTCCTGCACGTCACCTGCCCGAGTTCCGACGCCTGGTACAGCCGGCAGGACTACGACCGCAACGTGGTCCGCCGGTTCGCGTTCGGGAGCTTCCCCGACATGCTGGTCGCCTCGGCCCGCCACCAGGCGATGCTGAACTACCTGGACAACGCGAGCTCGACCGCGGCGAAGCCGAACGAGAACTACGGCCGGGAACTGCTGGAACTGCACACCGTCGGCGTCGACGCCGGCTACACCGAGGCCGACGTCAAGAACTCCGCCCGGTTGCTGACCGGCCTGACGATCGCCGCGGACGGTTCTGCGGTCTACGACGCCGGTCGTCACGACGGTGGCGGCCGCACCGTCTTCGGCTTCGTCGTCCCGCCGCACGCCCCGGCGGACGGGAACGGCTGGATCGACGCCTACCTGCGCTGGCTGGCGGTCCACCCGGCCACCGCGCGCCGCCTCAGCACGAGGATCGCCACGCGGTTCGTCTCCGACAACCCCCCGGCGGCGCTGATCGACCGGATGGCCCAGACCTGGACCAGCACCGGTGGTCAGGTCGTCGCGGTGCTGCGCACGCTGTTCGACTCCGCCGAGTTCTGGTCCGCGGCGGGTCAGAAGGTCCGCACCCCGCAGGAGGACTACGTCGCGACCCTGCGGACCCTGGGCACCGGCATGGAGTCCAGCGGCACCGGCGGCATCACCAAGCTGTTCTGGCACGTGCTGGACCAGGGGCACGCGCCGATGGCCTGGGGCGCCCCGAACGGGTACCCCGACGTGGCCGCGGCCTGGATCTCCCCCAGCGGCACGCTCTCGCGCTGGAACCGGCACATGGACTTCGCCGCCGGCTGGTACCCGCCCGAGCTGCCCTTCGCCAAGGCGCCGGACCTGCTGGGCGACTTCCCCGGCACCTGGGGCGCGCTGGTCGACGCGCTGGGCGTCCGCCTCACGGGGAGCCCGTTGACCGCGGACGAGAAGGCGGCGCTGCTGATGTACGCGAACCGCCAGCCCGGAGCGCCGGTCTCGAGGAACGACCGGTGGGTCCAGGACAACCTGCGCTACGTCGTCGCGCTCACGCTCGACGGCCCGACGTTCACGATCCGCTGAGGAAGGACCCTGACGTGTCGAAGTTCGAGGACGCCGACCGCTGCGGCTGCGACGAGGGTTCGAAGCTCGTCTCCCGCCGGACCGTGCTGCGCGCGGCGCTGGCCGCGGCGGCCGTGGGTGCGACCACCTACACCGTGGGCGACGTCTCCACCCAGGTCTCCTTCGCCGGGTCCGGCTGGAACGGCGAGACCCTGGTCGTGCTGAGCCTGCACGGGGGTTTCGACGGGTTGTCGGCCGTCGTGCCCGGAGGCGACGCGGGGTACTACGCGGCCCGCCCGAACATCGCCGTCCCGCGTTCCACGCTACTCGGCCTGGACCAGACGTTCGGCCTGCACCCGGCGATGGCCCCGCTGATGCCGCTGTGGCGCAACGGGACCTTCGGGGTCGTGCACGCCGTCGGCCAGTCCGACCCGACGCGTTCGCACTTCGCCGCGATGGAGCAGATGGAACTCGCCGCCCCGGGTTCCTCGGTCCGCACCGGCTGGATCGACCGCACCCTCGGCTCGCTGGGCACGGGTTCGGTGCTGAACGTGGTCGGCATCTCGAACACCACCCCGCGCTCGTTCGCCGGGCCCGGCCAGGAGACGACGATGACGTCCCTGGAGGGTTTCAACCTCATCGGCCCGGGCGACGACCGGCCGACCTGGCACGCGGCGCTGCGGCGCATGCACACGGGCGCCCGCCCCGAGGTCGCGGCCCCCGCGGGCACCCTCATCACCGCGATGGAGGGGGTCGCCGCGCTCAAGAGCACCGCGAGCGGTCCGGCGAACGGGGCGAGCTACCCCGACACCGACCTCGGCAAGGCGCTCGCCCAGGCCGCCGTGCTCAAGAAGTCCGGCGCCCCGGTCCAGGTGATCGCCCTGGACTACGGCGACTGGGACATGCACGCCGGCCTCGGACGGGTCGACAGCGGGTGGATGAAGGAGAAGCTCACGGAGCTGTCCTCGTCGTTGGCGGCCTTCGCGACCGACCTCGGCGGTTCCTTCGCCTCCACCACCCTCGTGACGTTGTCGGAG
This sequence comes from Kineococcus sp. AC630, assembly GCF_979255925.1. Classification (NCBI taxonomy): domain Bacteria; kingdom Bacillati; phylum Actinomycetota; class Actinomycetes; order Kineosporiales; family Kineosporiaceae; genus Kineococcus; species Kineococcus sp. AC630. The sequence continues at coordinate 348,253 of NZ_CEEDMJ010000002.1, read as the reverse complement.
TTCGGCCGCCGGGTCGGGGAGAACGCCTCGGGCGGTCTGGACCACGGTCACGGCAACGCCGTCCTGCTGCTCGGTGGCGGTGTCGTCGGCGGCAGGGTCCACGGCGTCTGGCCGGGCCTGGGGGCCGACCGGCTCGTCGACGGGGACCTCGCCGGGACGAGCGACTACCGCTCGATCATCGGCGAGGTGCTGCAGAAGCGGTGCGGGGCGGGTTCGCTCGCGACGATCTTCCCGGGGTTCTCGGGCACCCCTCTGGGGGTCGTCCGTCCGAAGTAGCCATCACTCTGCGTGACGTGCCCTGAGTCTGAGAAGGGGCTGGACGAGCCCTCCGAGCCCCCTGCGGGCCGGGGGGCTTCGTCGTTCCCGAACGACTCGAACCCTTGGTGAAGACCACATCTCGGCCCTCAGAACTGGGGCTGGACGGACGATTGTGACGTAGAGTGAGTGAGTGACCACAGAGGTGTTACGCAGTTGTGCACTCACGCACCTTGTACACCACTGGCATCGTCACCTACTTTGCGTGACGGATGACGCACAGGACAGCAGCGACACGCTCAAGGTCCGCCGTGGGTCAGCCGATGCCGGAGCCGAGCGTTCACCCGTGTGGGTGTGACCCACGGGGTGATCGTCGCCCCACGCCAGAAGGAGGAACGAGCCCAGATGCGGTCCGTCACCACCCCCCTGTCCCGTCGCGCCCTCCTCGCCGGAGGTGCCGCCGGCGCCGCCCTGCTGTGCGGGCAGACCTCCGCGAGCGCCCTGGCCCCCGCGGCCCTCCAGGTCGGTGGCTCGACCCGCGCCTACCCGCTCGGTGGCCGGCGCAGCGCCGGTCTGCTCTCCACCGGTGGGCTGACCGTCGTCTCCGTCGACGTCGACGGCGGCCACATGCTCGGCGTCACCTTCCCCTCCGGCGCCTCCACGGACACCGTCTCGCTGCGGGTGCGCAAGGCCGGCGGCGACTGGTCCGCCTGGAGCGACCTCCCCCTCAACGACTCCGAACCCGACCCGGACACCGCCGAGGGGCGACGCTCCGTGACGGCCTCGGACCCCACGTGGGTCGGCGCCCTCGGCGCCGGTGCGATCGTCCAGGTGCGCCTGCCCGCGACCGACGTCGCCGACGCCCACCTGCAGCTCGTCGACGCGGGTGAGAGCTCCGCGCTCTCCCGCAGCACCCTCGCCTCGGAGGTCAAGGCCAGCCCGAAGGCCGTCCCGCAGCCGAGGATCCGCTCCCGCGCGGACTGGGGCGCCGACGAGTCCCTGCGCAAGGGCGGCGCGAGCTACAGCGACACCATCAAGGCCTGCGTGGTGCACCACACCGCCGACGGCGGGACCTACAGCCTCGCCGAGGTCCCCTCGGTGATCCGCGGCATGTACCGCTACCACACGGTCTCCCTGGGCTGGGCCGACCTCGGGTACAACTTCGTCGTCGACCGCTTCGGTGGCATCTGGGAGGGTCGCGCCGGCGGGATCACCCAACCGGTCGTGGGCGCCCACGCCGGTGGTTTCAACGCCGACACCTTCGGCGTCTCGATGATGGGCGACTTCACCTCCGTCGCGCCGAGCGCCGAGTGCCTCGACTCCGTGGCGCAGGTCATCGCCTGGAAGCTGTCGATGTACGGCCTGCCCGCCGACGGGGTCACCTACCTCACCTCCGCCGGCGGCGGCACCGCGCGCTACTCCCCCGGCACGACCGTGAAGCTCCGGACGATCAACGCCCACCGCGACGTGGGTTTCACGGCCTGCCCCGGCAACGTCGGCTTCACCCGGATGGACGCCATCCGCGCCCGCGTCGCCCAGCTCATGGGTGCCGCCACCGGCACCGCGATCGACTCGAAGTACGCCGCCGTCGGCGGGGCCGCCGTGCTCGGCGCACCGACCACCCCGGAGAACGACACCCCCGGCGGGAGCGGTTCCTACCGCTTCTACACCGGCGGCGCGATCTACTGGAACAGGACCACCGGTGCGCACACGGTGCGCGGCGCGATCCTGGCGGCCTGGGGGAACCTCGGCTGGGAGAACGGGCTCGGGTTCCCGACGACCGACGACTCCAAGGCCAAGGGCGGTTCCTACAACCACTTCCAGAACGGATCGATCTACTGGTCCGCGGCCACCGGGGCGCACGACGTGCGCGGCGCGATCCGCAGCAAGTGGGCCGCGCTGGGCTGGGAGGGCGGCCCCGCCGGGTTCCCCGTGACGGGTGACTCGAGGGCCGCGGGCGGCTGGTTCACGCACTTCCAGGGCGGTTCCATCTACTACTCCGCGGCCACCGGAGCCCACTGGACCGCCGGGGACATCCGGGCCCGCTGGGCCGCCCTCGGCTGGGAACGCGGCATGGGTTTCCCCACGATCGACGACACCGCGACCCCGAACGGCAAGGGTTTCTACAACCACTTCCAGGGCGGCTCGATCTACTGGAGCCCCGCGACCGGCGCCCACGCCGTGCGCGGCGCGTTCCGCGAGACCTGGGCCGGTCTCGGCTGGGAGAACTCTTGGCTGGGTTTCCCGACCAAGGACGAGTACTCCGTCGACGGCGGGCTGCGGATGGACTTCGAGGGCGGAACCCTGACCTGGAACCGCTCCACCGGCAAGATCACCGCGAAGCAGAAGTGACGTGGGGCGTCGGCGGAACGTCGTGGCGGGGGTGCTCGCCGCGACGTTGACGTGCCTGCTGGCGCCGTCAGCGGTGTCGTCGGCGGCGGCGGCGCCCCGCACCCCCGCGGGGGTTCCCACCGACGTCGACGCGCTGCCCGCGCGCTACCAGGCGCCGATCTCCTGCGCCGCACCCCGTCCGGGAACCCTGGCGCTCGCGCAGCTGATCAGGGACACCTACGGGAAGCAGACCGTGGGCACCTCCCGGGACTGCCCGGCGAACGGCGTCCCGGTCTCCGAGCACTCCGACGGCCGCGCGCTGGACTGGACGCTGGACGCCGCGAACCCGGCGCAGGCGGCCCTCGCCCAGGAGTTCACCTCCTGGTTGCTGGCGCCGGACGAACAGGGGAACACCGCCGTCAACGCCCGCCGGCTCGGGGTCATGTACGTCATCTGGAACCGTTCGGTGTGGAAGGCGTACGACCCCGCCGCCGGGTGGCAGCCGTACACCGGTCCCGACCCGCACACGAGCCACGTCCACCTGTCGTTGACGTTCTCCGGCGCGGCCCGCGAGACCTCGTGGTGGAGCGGGACGGCCGACCCGCTGACGGGCCACTGGATCGCCCTCGGCGGGGACCGCTCCGTCCTCGGCGCCGACGTCGGCGGCCGGCGCACGACGTCCGCGACGGGCGTCCAGCGCCGCGACTACCGCTACGGCAGCGTCTACTCCTCCCCCACGACGCCGGTGCGCGAGGTGCACGGCGCCATCGCGGGCCGGTTCACCTCCCTCGGCGCCACGTCCGCGCTCGGTGCGCCGCTCACCGACGAACAGCGCACCCCGCAGCGCGCCGGGGCCTACAACCACTTCCAGGGCGGCTCGATCTACTGGTCCCCCGCGACGGGGGCCCACGAGGTCCGCGGGGCGGTCCGGGACCGCTGGGCCGCACTGGGGTGGGAGACCGGTCTCGGTTTCCCGACGACGGGCGACCAGCGGACGCCCACGAAACCGGGGACCTACACCCACTTCGAGGGCGGTTCCGTGTACTGGTCGCCGTCGACCGGTGCGCACGCCGTCCGCGGCGCGTTCCGCGACGCGTGGGCCGCCGCGGGCTGGGAGAACGGCCCGCTGGGTTTCCCGGTGGGCGAGGAGCACCCCCTTCCGGGGGGCTTGCGCCTGGACTTCCAGGGCGGTTACCTCGTGTGGGACGCCGTCCGCCGCAGCACCTCGATCTCGCTGAACCACTGAACCGCGCGAGTCCCCGGAGGACGACATGACACGCACCCCCCTCTCCCGCCTGGTCACCGGCCTCACCGGTGTCATCGCCGGAACCGCCCTGGCGCTCGCGGCCGGAACCCTCACCGCGGGCTCGGCGGCCGCCGACGAGGTGCGCCCCGCCAGCGGGGGTTCCTTCACGTTCGTGGGCCACGGGTTCGGCCACGGGATCGGCATGTCGCAGTGGGGGGCCCAGTCGCGCGCCGTCGCCGGCCAGGGCTACCGCACGATCCTCGACTTCTACTACCCGGGCACCGACGTCGCCTCGCGCGAGAACCGGACGCTGCGGGTCGGGTTGACCGCGTTCGCCAACGCCGCGGTCGCCGTCTACGCGCCCACGGGCCAGCCGTTGTCCGTCTCCGGTACCGCCCAGAAGGTCGCCCCCGGGCAGCGGCTGGTCGTCGCGCCGAGCGGCTCCGGGCTCTCCGGCACCGTCGACGGCGGCGGGAACCAGACGTGGGGCGGTTCCGTCACCATCAGCGGTCCCGACGGGGTGATGCTGCAGAAGGGTGACGGTTCCTTCGTCCGCTACGACGGGGTCATCCGCATCGTCACCGGTCCGACCCTGACCGTCGTCAACGACGTCCCGCTGGAGACCTACCTGCGCGGGGTCGTGCCCGCCGAGTCCCCCTCGTCCTGGAACGCCGAGGCGCTCAAGGCCCAGGCCGTGGCGGCCCGCAGCTACGCGCTGTCCGTGCTGAACGCGCAGGCGCAGACCGACATCTGCGACACGACCGCGTGCCAGGTGTACCGGGGTGCGGAGAGCCGGGACAGGAACGGGGCGCAGACCTGGACGACGCCGTCGTCGACGAACTCGGCGATCGCCGCGACCGCCGGTGAGATCCGCGCCTCCTCCGGTCAGGTCGCCTTCACCCAGTTCTCCTCCTCCAACGGAGGGTGGACGGTCGCGGGTTCCAAGCCGTACCTCGTCGCCAAGGAGGACCCGTTCTCCGCACCGGGCCGCACCGCCCCCGGGGACAGCGTGGCCGCCTGGACGAACACCGTGTCCGCCGCGGCCTTCAACGCCGGGTGCGCCCCGGGTGGCGCCGCGACGGGGATCGTCGTCAAGGCCCGCGACGGCCGCGGCGACTACGGCGGCCGCGTCACCGGCGCGACCCTCGTCTGCACCAACGGCAGCGTCGCGGTGACGGGGACGAAACTGCGTCAGCTGGGTGCCCTGCGGTCGGACTACTTCGCCATCGTCAGCGCGGTGCAGCTGCAGTACAACGCCCTCGGCGGCGCGGGCGGCACGATGGGTGGGGCCACCACCGGTGAACTCACCACCCCGAACGGCCAGGGCGCCTACCAGCACTACGCGGGCGGTTCGATCTACGCCTCCGCGTCGACCGGTGCGCACGAGGTCCGCGGCGCCATCCGCAGCAAGTGGGCCGCGATGGGCTGGGAGACCGGCCTCGGTTTCCCCACGACCGGTGACAGCCGGGTTCCCGGCGGGAACGCCTACTACACCCACTTCCAGGGCGGGTCGATCTACTGGTCCGCAGCCACCGGCGCGCAGGCCGTCCGCGGGGACATCCTCCGCCGGTGGGCCTCCCTCGGGTGGGAGACGGGCCTGGGCCTGCCGTTGAGCAGCGACGCGCCCACGCCGAACGGGGCGGGCTGGTTCACCCGGTTCCAGGGCGGGTCGATCTACTGGTCCCCCACGACCGGCGCCCACGAGGTCCGCGGCGCGATCCTGCAGAAGTACGGTCAGCTCGGCTGGGAGAACGGTCTGGGTTTCCCCACCGCCGGGGACGCCGCCCTGCCGAACGGACGGGGCTGGTTCACCTCCTTCCAGGGCGGGTCGATCTACTACTCCGCCGCGACCGGTGCGCACGCGGTGCGCGGGGCGATCCTCACCACCTGGGCCGCCCAGGGGTGGGAGAACGGTTCCCTGGGCATGCCCACGGCCGACGAGCAGTGGAACGGTTCCCGCGTCTCGCAGACCTTCCAGGGCGGAACCCTGACCTACGACTCGACGACCCGCGCAGTCGCCCGCAGCTGACGCTCACACGCTGTGGTGCTCCCCGTCGTCGCCCCGCTGGTGGTGGAGCACCACACGGTCGGCGAACAGAACTGCTAGCTCCATTCGACGACACGCCGTTGAACCGCCTGCGTCTCCCGGTGTGTCGTCGAATGGAGCTAGCAATCGTGTACGCCCCCTCGTTGTCCACAGGCTTCTGAGCAGCCGAGCCACCGTTCGGGCAACCTTTCCGGCCATGGACCCCCTCGAAGCCCTCCGCGAGTGCGGTGGCGCCGCACGGTTCGAACGGCTGCACCTCAGGACGTCCCGACGTGCCCTGCGAGCAGCCGTCGCCGTCGGCGAGGTCGTCCAGCCCAGCCGGGGCGTGTACGCGCTGCTGGACACCCACCCCGAACTCGTCGCGGCCGCCGTCCTCGGGGGTGTCCGCAGTTGCCACACCGCGGCGGCCGCCCTCGGGCTCGACCTCGTCGCCCCACCCTCACGGCCGCACATCACCAGTCCTCCCGGCTCACGCGGCACCTGGCCGGGGACGGTGGTGCACCGCAGGGAGGTCCGTGACCTCGACGGGTGCACCGATCCCCTGACCACCGTCCTGGACTGCCTGCGCTGCCTCCCAAGGCGTTTCGCACTCGTCCCCCTCGACCACGCCCTGCGGCGCGGCCTCGTCACGGTCGAGGAACTGGAGGACGCAGCCCGTCGGATGAACCGCAACGATCCCCGTCGTGGGCTGATCACCCTTGCCGACCCGGCGTGCGATTCGGCGCTGGAGAGCATCGCGCGTGTCGACCTCCTCGACGAGGGGTATCCGCTGCGAACCCAGCGTGTGCTGGAACCGGCCGGCCGGACCGACTTCGTCATCGACGGCTGGCTGGTCGTCGAGGTGGACGGTTTCACCTTCCACTCCGCACGCGAACGACGCAACGAGGACCTCCGTCGGGACGCCGAACTGCGACGACGGGGATTCGTCGTGCTGCGGTTCAGCTGGGACCAGGTCGTCCGGCAGCGCGGGTGGTGGCTCGCAGTGGTCCGCGACGTTCACACCGCCGGACGACCCGCCGCCTGAACGACCCACTCCGCCCGGTGGCCGAGGATCCACCCGACGTCCTCGCGGTAGCCGTCCCCGTGCCGCTCGTCGCGGTGCCGGTCGTAGGCAGGGTTCCCCCGGGAGACCTGGAGTTCGATGTTCGCGGCGAGCGCGGAGAGCCGGACGACGAGCAGATCGAGCAGGTGACCGACGTCGACCGAGCGCCCGTAGGCGTGCAAGAACGTCCGCAACCGGACGCCCTGGTCGGGCACCGGATCCCACCCGAAGGCCACCGTCGACCGCGGCGCCGACAGGGGCGCGAAGCGGTGGGCGGCGTAGCAGAGGTCCCAGACGCGGTTCGAGGGTCCCGCGAGGTCCCAGTCGACGAAAGCCACCACCTCGGAGCCGTCGAAGACGACGTTGTACGGTCCGAGGTCGTTGTGGCCGAAGCAGTCGACCTCGACGGGCAGGACTGTCCGGGCCTGCCACTCCCCCGCCAGGTCGAGACCCGACGTGGTGTCGTGCAGCGAGCGCAGGGTCCGGGCGACCGAGACGAGGGCGGCGTCCGACCGCTGGACCGCGCTCACCGGGTACGTCCCGGCCTGACCGGGCACGAACGTCAGGGTTTCGGTGGCTACGTCGACCGAGAGGAGCCGCGGGGCGGAGGGAAAACCCCGCTCGGCCAACGCACCCAGCAAGCGGTGAACTCCCGGACTCCACGGTCCGGTCGGCCGCACGACCGTGTCACCTCGCCGGACCGGCGCGGACAGGTATCCCCCTCGCAGCGCTTCCTCCACGGCCCGACGCTACCCGCTACCGTCGGCGCGTGACCGCGACGAGCGCCCGTGCCCGCCTGATCCCGATGCGGGCCCGCGACCCGGAGGAACCGGGACGCGTCGCGTCCTCGCTGGAACTGTTCTTCGACCTGGTGTTCGTGGTCGCCGTGAGCATCACGGCGGCCGAGTTCCACCACTCCCTCTCCGACGGCGACGTCGGGTACGCCCTCACGCACTACCTGTTGCTGTTCTTCGCCATCTGGTGGGCGTGGATGAACTTCACCTGGTTCGCCACGAGCTTCGCCACCGACGACTGGCTCTACCGCGTCCTCACGATCCTCCAGATGGCCGGCGTCCTCGTCCTCGCGGCCGGGGTGCAACCGGCGTTCGAGCACTCCGACTTCAGGATCCCGGTCACCGGGTACGTCGTCATGCGCGTCGCGATGATCGCGCAGTGGCTGCGAGCCTCCCGCAGCGCAGGGCCGCGTCGGCGGACGACGGTCGTGTACGCGCTGGGCATCGCCGTCGTGCAGGTGTTCTGGATCGCGTTCCTCGCCCTGCCGGAGGACCTCGCGGTCCCCGCGTTCGTCGTCCTGGCCCTGGCCGAGATCGCCGTCCCCGTCGTCGCCGAACGCCAGGGCCGGACACCGTGGCACACGCACCACATCACCGAGCGGTACGGCCTCTTCACCCTCATCCTGCTGGGCGAGAGCCTGCTCGGATCGGCGAACGCGGTCATCGAGGCCCTCCACGACGCCGAGGCGCTGCGACCGCTGATCTCCATCGCCGTCCTCACCCTCGTCGTGACGGCGGCGATGTGGTGGACCTACTTCTGGCCGCCGCACCACCGGGTGATCCGCGACCTCAGCAGTTCCCTCCGCTACGGCTACCTGCACTACTTCGTGTTCGCCGCCGCGGGCGCGTTCTCCGCCGGGATCGAGGTGGAGATCGAGCACCTCGCGGGGAAGGGCGAACTCGGCGACGTCGCCGCCTCGTTCACGGTGACCGTCCCCGTCGCGGTGTTCGTCCTCGGGATCTGGTTCCTCGCGATCCGGCAGAGCGCCGACCACCTCGTCAACACCGTCGTCCCGGTCGGTGCGCTGCTCGTGCTGCTCGACCCCGTGCTGCCCGTCCCCGTGACCCTGACGGCCGTGGTCATGGCGGTCGTCGTCGCGGTGCTGGTGATCCGTCCCCCGGTGGTGCCGGCGCACCGATGAGTCCTCGGGACCTCGTGAGTCCCAGCCGCATGAGAGTCACACGAACGATCAGGTGGGTGGTCCGGGTCCTCCTCGCCGCGGTGTTCCTCGCCGCGGGGGCGGGGAAGCTGGCGGGCGGTGCGGACACGGTCGCGATGTTCGACGAGATCGGCGGCGGCCGGGCGCTGTCGATCTTCGTCGGTGCCTGCGAGGTGGCCGGTGCGATCGGGCTGCTGGTCCCCCGGCTGCACCGGCTCGCGGCCCTCGGCCTCGCCCTGCTGATGGTCGGCGCGACCGTCGTGAACGTCAGCGTGCTGGGGACGAACCCGCTGCCGACGATCGGGCTGTTCCTGGCCGCGGCGTTCGTCGCCGCACCAGCAGGACGACGAGCACCAGCAACGACACCGGCCGCGTCTCGCTGAGCACGGGCCCCCACTGCAGCACCGGCAGCAACCACGGGACACCGGCCAGCACCACCAGCGGCCGGTAGCGCCCGAGGGCGAACAGCACGACGACGGCGATCGGTGCGGCCAGCGCGTGGTGCGACCACGTCACCGGCGACACGAGGCAGGTCACCAGGGAGACGAGCAGCCCGAACCGGATGCGAGCCGTCCGGTCCAGCCAGTCGCAGCGCCGCGCCACCACGGCGACGGTCACCAGCAACGGGACGCTGAGCACCAGCGACGGCCACGTCGGCCACCCGGCGTGGGCGAACGCCCCGGCCAGGGAGTTGTTCGTCGTCGTGCCCGGGGCGGCGACCCGGGCGGAGTCCCAGAGGAGACCACCGAAGTAGGACATCGCCGACCGGGGTGAGACGAGCACCCCGAGCAGGGTCAGGACGGCCCCGGCCACGACGACGGGCAGCGCGAACCACCGTCGCGCCTGCCGGTTCAGCAGCGCCGCCACGACCAGCGCCGGGGTCACCTTCACCGCCGCCGACAACGCGGCGGGGATCGATCCGCCCCGCCCGCCGTAGAGGCACCCGAGCACCAACCCGAGCACGACGAGCGGGCTGATCTGCCCGAGCACCAGCGCCTCCCGGAACGGGTCGCTCAGCAGGACGAACGCGACACCGAGGCCCGCGGACAGCGCGGCACCGAAGGACCGGAAGATCCGCCAGGTCCCCCACACCGTGACCCCGAGCAGCACCGCGTCCCACACGAGGAGGTCCGCGGAGGCCGGGAGGAGCAGCAACGGCAGGAAGAGGACCGCCGCGAAGGGCGGGTAGACGAACCAGTGCCCGCGGTAGGTCTCGCGCAGGTACAGGTCGCGACCGGCCAGCAGGTCCCGTGCACCGTCGCGGTAGACCGCGAGGTCGTAGCCGCGTTCCCACGACTCCTGACCGACCCCGGAGACGACGATCGCGACGGCCACCAGGACCCCCAGCAGCGCGGGGACCAGGAAGCGACGGTCACGCACGGGTGACGGAGCGGTCCGGGAAGACGAACGTCCGGAAGGTCAGGAACCGGAACACCATCGCGATGGCCATCCCCACGACGTTGCCGGAGACGTTGTCGGCCAGCGCCGACGTCCAGCCGAGGCCGTTGTGGGTGATCGCCAGGCACAGCAGCTGCAGGCCCGCCGCGATCGCGGAGAACAGGAAGAACATCGCGTACTCGCGGCCCGGGTGAACGCTTCGCCGGTCGCGCCACGTGTAGTAGCGGCTGCCCAGGAACGCGATGAAGATCGCGATGACGCTGGAGACGACCTTCGCCAGGATCGAGTCGACCCCGGCGAGCAGCAGCAGGTTGAAGACCAGGAGGTCGGCGAGGTAGGCGATCCCGCCCGAGATGAGGAACCGGACGACCTCGCCCATGCGCTCGGAGCGCAGGAACTCGCGCATCAGAGCCACACCGCCAGCAGCAGCGAGCCGCACCACACCACGGCGAGGGCCAGCAGCACCCGGTCGTGCAGGGCGATCTCCTCGGGTTCCTCGGCGTTGCCGGAGTCCACGTCGACGGCGTAGCGCAGGACGGCGAGGATGAACGGGACGATGGTCAGGGTCGCGAGGTTCGTGCCGGTCTGGGCGACGAGCACCTCGATCGCCCACAGCGCGTAGGTCGTGACGACGACCGTCGCCGCCAGCGTCCAGACGAACCGCAGGTAGGTGGTGGAGTACTTCTGCACGACGCGGCGCACCGGTTCACCGGTGAGCTCCCCGCGACGGGCCTCGCCGTAGCGCTTGCCGGCCGCCATGAACAGCGAACCGAACGCCGTGGTGAGCAGGAACCACCCCGACAGCGGGATGTCGCCCGCGGTGCCGCCGGCGAGCATCCGCAGCAGGAAACCCGACGCGACGCAGGCGAGCTCGAGGACGGGTTCGTGCTTGACCCCGAAGCAGTACGCGAGCTGGATCGCGAAGTACACCCCGAGGACGACCCCGAGCATCGGCTGCCAGAAGGTGCCGAACCCCAGGGCGAGCACGGCGAGCACGATCGCGAGGACGACGGCGGTCCGGGAGGACAGCTCCCCCGACGCGATCGGGCGGAACCGCTTGCGCGGGTGGGCGCGGTCGGCCTCGACGTCCTTCGCGTCGTTGATGAGGTAGATCGAGCTCGACACGAGGCAGAACAGCACGAACGCGACGCCCACCCCGGTGAGGGTGTCCAGCCCGACCTGCTCGCCGGCGGGGAACACCGGCGCGAGGACGAGGACGTTCTTGACCCACTGCCGCGGGCGCATCGCCCGCAACCAGGCGGGCAGCCGGGACGTGGACGGGGTGATCGAGCGCTCCTGGGTGGTCACGAGGCGATCCGGCGGACCACGACCGTCGTCGCGGCGCCGAGGAGGGCACCGGCGGTGACGTCGCTCGGGTAGTGCACGCCGAGCACGAGCCGGGACAGGGCCATCGCGGGGACCAGCGGCCACGTCGGGACCGGCAGCAGCGGCGCGAACGCGACCGCGGCGGCCGTCGTCGACGTCGCGTGCGAGGAGGGCATGCTCCAGCGGCTGGGGGTCCCGACCCGGACCTGGACGTGGTGGTCCAGCGGGCGGTGCCGGCGTGCGACGCGCTTGAGCACGACGGAGGCGCCGTGCGCGGCGACCACCGACGCCGTGGCGATCGCCCACTCCCGGCGGCGGGAGCGGTCGAGCAGGAACCCGACGGTGCCGAGGCCGATCCAGGCGGCGGCGTGCTCCCCCGCGTGCGAGAGGGCCGTCGCCGTGGGGACGGCGCCGGGGAAGGTCACCGCGGACTGGACGCCGCGCAGGACGCGCAGGTCGGCCGCGGCGATCGAGGACAACGGGCTCACGCGCCACCCACCGGTTGCAGGACGATGTCGGAGGGGACCATGTCCCAGGTCGTGGTGATCGGCCAGGTCGGCAGCCCCTGCGCCGCGGGCGGTTCGGTCCCCCGGTCGTAGCGGAACAGCTCCCCCGCCACCGGGACGGGCGGTGCGGACGCGTCGCGGTGCGTGAAGTTCCACTCCAGCAGCCGCTTCTCCAGGGGCGAGGCCCCGGCCTCGACCTGGTCGATCATCGGCTGCACCCGGGCCGGGTCGCCGAAGTAGTCGACGACGCAGTCGCAGACGTAGGCCAGGTGCCCGACCTCACCGGGTGAGGTCACGTACTGCGGGCCCCCCTGCTGCTGGAGGATCGTCTTCACGTCCCGGGCGATCTCGGTGTAGCGGGCCGGGTGGGCCCAGTTCGTCTGGATCGGGGCCAGCGCCCACGGCGTCCCGGCCCGCAGGTCGGAGCCGACGCTCGCCACGAGCAGGACGACGGCCGCCGCGCTCGCCCCGAGCGCGACGGGGCGCAGCTCCAGGCCGCGGAAGCAGGCACCGAGGGCCGCGGCCCCGACCATCGTCGACGCGGACACCAGCACCGCGTAGTACCAGTGGTAGGGCGGCACGCCGAGGACGCTCAGCGCCACGTAGTGCGCGACGCCCGCGATCCCCAGCGCCAGCCACGGCCACACCCGCAGCTCGCTCGGGGCGCTCGTCGCCGACCGGCGACGGGTCCAGCCGAACCCCGCGAGCACGAACCAGCCGAGCCCACCGAGCAGCACCGGCAGGAACGCGAGGACGGCCGTCAGCCCGTAGACCTCGACGTAGAGCTGCATGCCGTTGTGGACGTCGTACTGCTCCCACGCCTTCTGCAACGTCTTGATGACGACGGTGTCCGGGACCGCGGAGCCCAGGGCGAACCAGCTCCACGCCATCCACGGGAGCACCACGACCAGGGCGGCGGGGACGGCGATCCAGACCCGCTTCAGCACGGCCGGGGTCAGCAGGGTGAGGACGACGACCACGACGGAGGCGTCCATCCGGGTCAGCACGACGGCACCCGCGACCAGCCCGTAGGGCAGCGCGGCCCCGCGGACCGCGGTGAGCAGCAGCAACGACAGCAGCAGCACGAGGAACGCCGACTCGAGGCCGACGGAACTCAGCAGCAACGGGTTGACCCCGATCGCGACGGCCGCGACCGGACCCACCCACGCCGGGAGTCCCGTGCGCCGGGCCGCGGAGGTCAGCGACAGCGTGAGGGCCACGGCCATGACGACGTGCAGGACGCCCAGCGCGACGACGGGCCGGCGCACGACGGCGGTGACCCCGGCGAGCAGCAGCACCCACAACGGTGACGTCGCGGTGTTGGACTCGACGTTCGACAGCAGCCCCCACGTCCCGTGCAGCGCGAGGTTCCGCGCGTAGGCGAGGGTGATGTAGGCGTCGTCGACCAGGGCCCGGTGGACGAGGACGAAGGTGGCGGCCGCGAGGACGCCGACCACGAGGGCGGGGACGAAGGTCCCGAAGCGGGAGGCGGCGGGTCCGGCCGTGCGCGGCCGCCCCGTCCCCGGTGTCGTCGTGGCGGTCACGCCTCACCGCGCATGCGGGCGACGACGCGGGTCGCGGTGTCGTCGGCCACGATGCGACCCTGCTCGAGCAGGATCCCGCGGGTGCAGAGGTTCGCGACCATGTCGAGGTCGTGGCTGACGATGACGAGCGTGCGGCCCTCGGCGCGCAGTTCCTCGATCCGGGCCAGGCACTTCTTCTGGAACGGCTCGTCGCCGACGGAGAGGATCTCGTCGATGAGGAAGACCTCGGGGTCGGTGTGCACCGCGACGGCGAAGGCGAGGCGCAGGAACATCCCGGAGGAGTAGAACTTCACCTCGGTGTCGATGAAGCGCTCGATCTCGCTGAACGCGACGATGTCGTCGAAGCGTTCGTTGATCGTCGCCTCGTCCATCCCGAGGATGGCACCGTTGAGGTAGACGTTCTCCCGGCCCGTCAGGTCGGGGTGGAACCCGGCACCGACCTCGATGAGCCCGGCGATGCGGCCGCGGACCCCGATGGTGCCCTGGTCCGGGCGCATGACCCCGGAGATCAGCTTCAGCAGCGTCGACTTGCCCGACCCGTTGAACCCGAGCAGGGCAAGGGACTCGCCCTGCCGGACCTCGAGGTCGATGCTGTGCAGCGCGCGGAAGTTGTCCGAGATCGGACGCTTGCGAATCTTCGCCATCGCCAGCTCCTTGAGGGAGCGGTTGTGGCGGAGGGTGAAGTCCTTGACCAGGCCGTGGACCTCGATCGCGGTGGGTGCGTCGGCCGCGGCGGCGCCCGGCACCGGGGAGTCGGAGGAAGTCGTCACGCTCATCACAGCTCCTGCGCGAAACGGCCCTCGATGCGGCGGAACACGAACTGTCCCAGCGCGAGCATCACGAGAGCGATGAGGAGACCCCACAGACCCGACCACAGCAGGTGCGGCGGCAGCACGACCGGGGCCACGGCGTCACGGACGTCGCCGGTCGGGTACCAGAACGCCCAGTGGAACAGCTCGACGGCCGCCGTCACCGGGTTCAGCTGGTAGAGGGTCATGAACAGGGAGTTGGGACCGCCGGTCGCGGCGGCGACCTTCTGCCAGTCGTAGAGGACGGGCGAGGTCCAGGTCACGATCATCAGCAGCAGGTCCACGATGTTCTCGAAGTCCCGGTACAGCACGTTGACCGCACCGAAGAGCAGCCCCAGCCCCACCGAGAGCACGGCCACGATCACGAAACCCAGCAGTCCGGCGAGGACCTGCACGACCCCGGGGCGCCAGCCCGTGACGAAGCAGGCCACCAGCAGGACGATCAGCTGGGGCAGGAAGTGGATCGCCGCGACCCACGCCGAGGACACCGAGAACAGTTCCCGGGGCAGGAAGATCTTCTTGATCAGCGGGGCGTTGCCCACCACCGAGCGCGTCGCGTTGCCGAACGCCTCGGTGTAGAAGTTGATCACGACGATGCCGGAGAACAGGTAGACCGCGAAGTTGGGGACGCTCTCGTTGAGCTTGAGGAACTCCCCCATCGCGAAGTAGAAGACGGCGAACTGCACGCCCGGCTTCACGTAGGACCACAGCAGACCCATGACGGAGCCGCGGTAGCGGACCCGCATCTCCTTGCGGACCAGCAGCTTCAGCAGGTACCGGTACCGGACGACGTCCAGCAGCCCCGAGCCGTGGCCCGGGGCTACCAGCGGCGACGTCGCCGTGACGGTCGTGGCCGTCGGCACGCTCAGCTCTCCTCGCGGGGGGCGTCGAGGTCGACGCCGAAGGTGTCCGCCCAGGCCTGCATCGAGGTGATCTCCGGCAGCGAGGCCTTGTACGCGGCCCGCAGCTGCGGCCAGGACGTCAGCATCCGACGGTGCAGGTCGGCCGACTCGGCGAGCAGCGACCGGAACTTCTTCGCGTCGCGGCGGTACCAGACCGCCCCCTTGCCGTCGGCCATCGAGACCACGGCGCTGTCGTAGAGGGACAGTTCCCACCACTTGCCCTCGCTGGCGGCGAGGGTCGCGTCGGGACGCTGCGCGGACTCCGGCTTCGGGGGTCGCAGCTGACGCAGTGCGGCCTGCGCGGCCCACGGCAGCAGCGTCGCCTTCTTCGGCGCCTGCGGTTCCTTGCCCTTGTGCGCGGGCTTGCCGCGCTTGGGGGTCGGGTAGGCGTCGGGTTCGGCGGCGACCTGCGCGTCGGGGTACTCCGAGCGCAGCGCCCGGACGGCCGGCAGCGTCGCGCCGAGCAGTTCGTGCAGGTGCTTCGGGCCCTTCAGCAGGTCGCTCAGCGCCCGGTTGCGCAGGGCCTGCGCGTAGTACTGCATCGAGATGAGGTGCTTGACGTCGGTGTAGCTGCTCTCGCGGAACAGCCGGCCACCGCGCTCGTACGGCGAGTACAGCAGGGCCACCAGGAAGCGGTTGCGCTCGTGGTAGTAGGCCTGCCAGTCGATCGTGTCGTCCTTGTCGTTCCACGACACGTGCCACACGCAGGCACCGGGCAGCGACACCGTCGAGTAGCCGTGCTCCATGGCGCGCAGGCCGTACTCGGCGTCGTCCCACTTGATGAACGCGGGCAGCGAGAGCCCGATGTCCTTGACGACCTCGACGGGGATGAGGCACATCCACCAGCCGTTGTAGTCGGTGTCGACGCGGCGGTGCATCCACGGGGTCTGGCGCAGGTTCGAGGCCGCCAGGTTGTGGCCGTGGTACAGCCCGCGCGCGGGGCCCCAGAAGAAGCGGTAGAGGTTCACCGACTCACCGAGGGTGTGCAGCACCGAACGGTCGTACATGTCGAACATGTGCCCACCGACGAGGGTGGGCTTGCGGCACGCGTCGCCGAACTGCACGGCGCGCACGATGCCCTCGGGCTCGATGTTCACGTCGTCGTCGAGGAGGAGGACGTACCTGGCCTTCTCCGAGCGGACGGCCTCGAACATCCCGCGGGCGAACCCACCGGACCCGCCGAGGTTCGCCTGTTCGATGATGCGCAGCTTCGAGCCCAGCAGGGCCGCGACCTCGTCGAAACCGTCCTCGTCGCGCACCTTCTGGGTGCCCTGGTCGACGATGACGATCTCTTCGAGGACCTCGAGCACGGAGGCGTCGGAGGCCAGCGCGTTGAGGGTCTTCACGCAGTAGTCGGGCCGGTTGAACGTCGTGACCCCGATGGAGGCCTTGCCGGCGACGTGGTCGGCGACGGGGGCGCTCCACGCGGCCTCGACCAGCGTCAGGTCGTCGGAACCGCCGGCGACGTCGATCCAGTACCAGCCGCCGTCGGCGAAGGGGGCGAGGCTGAGTTCCTCGCGCAGCTGCGCCTCGCCGTCCACGCGCCAGGACGTGACGCGCTGACGCGAACCGCGGGCGTTGGACTTGAACAGCGTCACCGTGCCGAAACCGACGAACGTGCCCGCGAACCGGATCTTCTCGGCCCGGGTCCACTTGCGCCAGTAGGAGGCCGGGAACGCGTTGAAGTAGGAACCCAGCGAGTACCGCTTGCCGGCCGGGACGGTGAGGCTGCGGCGGTCGCCGGCGGCCTCGGTGTCGGAGTCACCGGAACCGGTGCTCACGAACTCGACGCCGTCGGACTCCGCGGAGGCGAAACCCTCCGACTGGGAGAAGTCGACGTAGAGCGGCAGCACGTCGATGTCCGCGCGGGACGGGAAGACGATGCGGTGGACCTCGCGCCACGCACCGTCGTCGGGCGCGAGGCCCACGCCGGTGGCTGCGAGGTGCAGTTCCGAACCAGAAGTGACAGTGCTCATGCGTCCACCCCACCGGCCACGAGGGCCACGCCGTCCTTGAAGTGCGGGGTCAGCTTGTTGTCCACCATCGACAGGGCCGCCCCGATGGCCATGTGCATGTCGAGGTACTTGTAGGTGCCGAGCCGGCCCCCGAAGAGCACGCCCTCCTCCCGCGACGCGAGGTCGCGGTAGGCCAGCAGCTTCTGCCGGTCCTCGGGGGTGTTCACCGGGTAGTAGGGCTCGTCACCCTCGACCGCGAAGCGGGAGAACTCCCGCATGATGACGGTCTTGTCCTTGGGGTAGTCCCGCTCGGGGTGGAAGTGCCGGAACTCGTGGATCCGGGTGTAGGGCACGTCCTCGTCGGCGTAGTTCATGACCGGCGCCCCCTGGAAGTCCCCGACGTTGAGGACCTCCTGCTCGAAGTCGAGCGTGCGCCACGACAGTTCGCCCTCGGCGTTGTCGAAGTAGGTGTCGACGGGACCGGTGTAGATGATCGGCACGTTCCCGGCGACGTTGCCCTTGCGGACCTCCTGGTCCGCGTCGAAGAAGTCGGTGTTCAGCCGCACCTCGATGTTGGGGTGGTCGGCGAGGCGCTCCAGCCACTTCGTGTACCCGTCGACGGGCAGGCCCTCGTGGGTGTCGTTGAAGTAGCGGTTGTCGTAGCCGTAACGCACCGGCAGGCGGGTGACGGTGGCCCCGGGCAGGTTGCGCGGGTCGGTCTGCCACTGCTTGGCGGTGTAGCCCTTGAAGAACGCCTCGTACAACGGACGGCCGATCAACGAGATCGCCTTGTCCTCGAAGTTGTCGGCGGCGGCGGTGTCGATCTCGCCCGCCTGCTCGGCGACCAGCGCCTTCGCCTCGGCCGGCGAGAGCGCCTTGCCGAAGTACTGGTTGATCGTGTGCAGGTTGACCGGCATCGAGTAGACGCCGCCCTGGTACGTCGAGAAGACGCGGTGCACGTAGGGCGTGAACTTCGTGAACCGGTTGACGTGCTCCCACACCCGCTCGTTGGAGGTGTGGAACAGGTGCGCGCCGTAGCGGTGCACCTCGATGCCCGTCTCCGGTTCGGCCTCGGAGTAGGCGTTGCCACCGATGTGGTGCCGGCGGTCGATGACGAGGACCTTCAGGCCCAGGTCCTCCGCGCACTGACGGGCGACCGTCAGCCCGAAGAAGCCCGATCCGACGACGACGAGGTCGATGTTCACGGCTGGCTCACCCTCGGTCGCTCCGTCTCTGGCGTCTTCTGCGTGGCATGTGCAGGGGCGTCACTGTGCTCGGGCATGGTGGCGTCAGCGTAGCCGTCCCGGACCCCCACCCACTTCAACGGCGCGCACGGCCCACCGCGCGCAGGCGGCGGCGGGCGGGTTCCTCGACGAACCTCCACAGGACCCACCCGAGCCCGATGGCGACGAGGGGCAGGTTCGGCACCACGAAGCTCGTCCACGGCCCCCCCGGCGCGATCTGCGGGACCTCCTTCTGGAAGGTCCAGAAGATCTCGTACACCGGCACGTGCACCAGGTAGACGCTGTAGGAGATCCGCCCGCCGAGCACGATCGCGGGCCGGGACAGGAAGGCCGAGGGGCCCTGGTCGGTGAGGGCCAGCGCCCCGACGAGCAGCGGGAAGAGGACCGCGACGACGGCGAAGCGGTCGTAGGGCCGGCCCGCGGCCCAGCCGACGACGAGCACGCACTCGATCACCAGGATCCAGGCGACCCGCGGGGCCCAGCGGGCCGCGAGCTCGCCGGAGCGGGGACCCGCCTGCAGCTTGCGCACCGCGAGGCAGACCAGCGCCCCCGCGCCGAAGCAGGTGAAGATGCGCTCCAGCCAGCTGTAGTCCCAGTAGATGACCCCGGTCTGGTAGCTGCGCAGGGCGGCCGGGGCCATCAGCGCGACGGCGCCGGCGACGAGCACCCACCAGGGCAGCCGCTTCAGGCGGTACAGCACGAGCGCGAGGACGGGGAAGGCGACGTAGGCGGCCATCTCGGCCGAGACCGACCAGGTCGCGCCGACGAAGCTGGCCCCGTCGAAGTCGGGACGGTGCCAGAGCTGGACGAGCAGCAGCTGCTGGATCCAGCTCCACGGCCCGAGGTCGGGCTGGACGCCCTGGTAGGCGTAGAACGTCGGGTCGATGCTGCGCCGCCAGAGCAGCCAGATCCCGAACAGCACGACGACGACGGCGTAGGCGGGCCAGACCCGGCAGATCCGGGCCCACCAGAACCGCCACCAGCCGCGCAGGTCCGGTCGCCGGCCCATCTTCTCGACGTAGGTCAGCGTGATGACGAAGCCGGAGATCACGTAGAAGAGGTCGACGCCCAGGTGCCCGGAGTCGGTGACCGGCACGAGGAAGGCCCGCACCCGCTCCCAGTCCGGCAGCGGGGTGAACTTCCAGTGGAAGAGCAGCACCCAGACGGCCGCGACGATCCGCAGCCCGGTGATCGAGCGGACCTCGGGGAGGCGCTTGGCCGCCGTGGTGTCGGCGGGGGGCTGCGTGTCGGTGACGGCGGTCACCGGTCACCTCCTTGCTGGTGGGACGTCGCGATGAGCGCCCGGTAGGCGAGCGTGCGGATCCGGGTCGGGACGAAGCGGTAGCCGCCGCGCACGACGACGTTGCGGGCGGCCTGGACGGGGCTCGTGAACCCCTCCCGCAGCAGGTGTCCCTGCAGGGTGAGCTCGGAGCGGAACAGCCGCAGACCACCGCGGCGGGCGTAGGAGCCGGCGTCCGGGGACGCACCCACGCGGTACTTCACGAGCGGTTCGGCGAGGTTCTCGACGCGGGCACCCGCGCCGATCATCCGCGCGAACAGCCAGTAGTCCTCCATGAGGTCCAGGTCCCGGTAACCCCCCGCCGCGGCGACCGCGGAGCGGCGGTAGACCACCGTCGGGTGGTTGAAGGGGTCGTGGAAGCGGGCGTAGCGGGCGATCGCGGCCGCGCCGGTCGGCGGGACGCGGCGGCCGACGACGTCGTCCTCGTCGGCGCCGATCTCCAGCAGCCCCGCCCCCACGAGGTCGGCACCCGCGGCGATCAGCGGCAGCTGGCGGGCGAAGCGGTGCGGCAGGCTCACGTCGTCGGCGTCCATCCGGGCGACGACGTCGAAGGTGCAGTGCCGCAGACCCTCCTCGAGGGCCCGGGCGAGACCCACGTTCTCGGGCAGTTCCAGGACCCGCACACCCTGCAGGGCGTCGAGGGCCTCCTGCAGGTCGTCGGGGACGGGACCGTCGCGGACGATGAGGACCTCGTCGGGCCGCAGTTCCTGGTCGCTCGTCACGCTCGCGACCGCGCGCTGCAGCTGCGCGACCTCGTCGCGCGCCCACACCGGCAGCAGCACCGAGAACCTCAGGTCCTGGAGCCGGCGGCCAGCCGGCTCCAGGACCGGGGCGCGGCCGGCGGCGGACTCCACGGCGCGGACGTCGTCGGAGACCTCGCCGAGGCCGGCGAGGACCGTGGCCGTGGCGGCGGGGCGGCGGACCCCCTGGCGCAGCCCGCTGGTCAGGCCCCTGAGCAGGACGTCGCGGCGCTGCGAGCGGGCGATGGTCCGGCCCCAGCGGCGCAGCGTCGCCCCGCCGTAGAGGACGGTGTCGCGGGCGTCGAGGGGTCGGGAGCGGGTGAAGGTCCACAGCTTGTTGCGGACCTCCAGCACGAACCGCTCCCCCGGATCGGCGTCGGTGGAGCCGAACACCTTGGTGCGGTGCTCGACGACGCTGGCCGCGCACGCGACCCCGCGCCGGTGGCGCAGCAGCCGGGTCGTGTACTCGAAGTCGTCGTTCCAGAGGAAGAAGGCGGCCTCGGGCAGTCCGTCCTCGCGCACCGCCCGAGCGTCGAGCAGCAGCGCGACGAAGCTGGCCGAGCGGATCGGCAGGCAGCCCGCGGCCCGGGCCGCCGCCCGCTCCTGCGCGCTGACCCCGGGGCGCTCGCGGGGGGTGTTCATCGGGTGGTCGCGGCCGTCGGTCCACACGACCCGGCTCGCCACGACGGCGGACCCGGTGCGCCGCAGGGCGGCCAGCGATTCCGCGAGCGCCGTCGGGGTCGGGACGGTGTCGTCGTCCATCAGCCAGACGGCGTCGGCGTCGTGGCGGTGCACCGCGCGGGCCAGGCCGGCCGCGAACCCGCCGGCGCCGCCGGTGTTGCGGGGCAGGACGACCAGGTCGAGGGGCAGGTCGGTGCCGGTGCTCCACTCCCGGACGGCCTGCGGGGAGCCGTCGGAGGAGGCGTTGTCGACCACCACGACGAGGTCGGGGCGGCGGGTCTGGGCGGCGAGCGCGTCGAGCCCGGCGAGCAGCAGGTCGCGGCGGTCCCAGGCGACGACGACGGCGATGACACGTTCCCGGGGCACCGGGACAGGGTGCCAGGTCACGGCAGGGTCACCTGCCACACGCTCACCGTCCCGCTGGTGAAGACCTTGCGCAGCCCCTCGACCCCGTCGAGGCCGGTGAGCCCGGGCGGGACGTCGTAGCCGGGTTGGCCGAAGAACACGGCGTCGGCCGGTTTCAGCGGCAGGCCGGGGGCCACGGAGTCCACGACGACCCAGCCGATGTCGTACTTCGCGACCAGCGCCTGGACCTCGGGGTCGGTGGGCAGGTCGTGGAAGCGGGCCGTCAGCGTCCGCAGGTCGGGCAGCGGGGTCGTGGGCACGGCCGTCGTGGCGAGGATCGGGACACCGTCGAGGACGTAGTCGTAGGTCGACCCGTCGTTGCCGGAGTTCATGACGCGCTGGCCGGGCTGCACGTGCGCGGCCAGGTAGCGGCCGGCGGCCTGGTCGTCGGCGTCGATGCGCTGGTAGGTGGGCTCGGCGTAGCGCTCGCGCAGGGCCTGCACCTCGATCGAGAACACGTCGAGCACGTTGGCGGTGAGCAGCGCGGCGCCCAGGACGGTGGCCAGCACGGGGGCCAGCACGGGGGCCCACCGGCGGGCGAGCAGCGTCGAGAGCCGCAGCACGCCGACCCCGACGAGCAGCCACGCCCAGGGACTGCCGTGCGCGACGACCCGGAAGTAGGAGTTCCACGCGGTGTCCCACACCAGGTCCAGACCCGGGGCGTGCAGGTCGAGCAGGTAGGCGAGCGCGAGCACGGACCAGACCAGCCAGGTCAGGGCGATGGCCCCGGCCCGGCGCCCGGCGAGCGCGACGCCGAGCAGGACGGGGACCGCCAGCCACCACTGCTCGCGGGTGGAGGCGAGGTCGAGGCCGCCCTGGAAGGGCAGCGTGAACACGCGGTGCAGCGCATCGGGCAGCGACTGCGCCGGGATGTCGCGGTCGAAGCGTGAGCTGGACCCGCCGCCGGCGGCCGCCGCCTGGGCGAGGGCGGTCCCGACGAGCGCGGCGACCAGGACCCCCGCCCCGGCGAGCCCCGCGAGCCACTTCCCCGCGGAAACAACACTTTCCGCCCTCGAACATGCCCGGTCAGGGGCGGAAAGTGTTGTTTCCGCGCGGAGGACCAGGCCGAAGACGTAGGCACCGAGGAACCCGCCGCCGATGGTGAGGGCGGCGCTGGGGTGGACGGTGACGGCTCCGGCGCAGGCGAGGGCGATCGCGGGGAGGATCCCGACGACGCCCCGGCCGGGGGTCCGCGGTGGGGGCAGCAGCAGCGCGACCACCCCGGGGGCGAAGGCGATCGCGGCGGCGTTGGGCAGGGCGCCCGAGTCGTGGTGCATGGCCTGCAGCGGTTGGTAGGCCAGCACCGACGCGATCGCGGCGATCCCGCCGGCGGGCAGCCACTCCTTCGGCAGGGTCCGCGCCGCCAGGGCGAGGAGGCCGAGGGGCTGGACGACGGCGAGGACGACGACGCTGGTCGCGTTGAAGCCGGCGACGGCGCTGACGTCCCCGCTCTGGGCGACGAGCGCGGCCCACTGGTGCAGACCGTTCGGGTAGTACTGCGCGGGTGTCCCGGTGACGACGTCGAGGACCTGCCCGCGCCAGGGGGCCGCGTCACCGGTGCGCAGGATCCGGGCGGTGACGAGGGCGTGGGTGAGGGTGTCGTGTTCCTGCGACGGTGTCGCCAGCGCCCCCATCCCGCGGCGGAACAGCTCGAGGGCGGTGGCGGTCGCGGCGAGCAGCAGCGCGGCGGCGGCGAGCGCGGGCCCACGCGGGACCCGTTCGGTCTCGAAGGCGCCGGCCCGGCCGCGGACGAGGGCGAGCACGGCGACGAGACCGGCGGTGGCCGCGAGCACGAGCCACCAGGAGAACCGCGTGCCGCTCAGCCCGCTGACCGTCGCGGCGAGGGTGGAGATCCCGACGGAGGTGGCCGGCGCGGCCCCCAGCAGCACGGGGACCTTCCGGACCCCGCCGGCCACCAGCACGAGACCGCCCGGGAGGAGGACCCAGAGGACGCCGAGCGCGAGGGTCAGGGCGTCGGAGGTCGGAGAGCCGCCGGTGATGACGGGGATCGGGGGGTTCACACGACCTCGAGGACCGCGGCGGCGGCCCGTCGCGCGGCGGAGGCCAGCGACCCGTGCTCCAGGGCCCACTCCCGCAGGCGTTCCCGGGTCGGTGGGGTCGGGGTCGTGACCTCGCGCAGGGCATCGGCGACGGCGGTCGCGGAGTGCTCGACCACCCACCCCAGGGCGTGCTCGCGCACGAGGTCGGCACCGCCCCCGACGCCGGCGAAGAGGACGGGGGTCCCGCAGGCGGTGGCGGCGAAGACCTTGGTGGGCGACATGAGGTCGTAGCCGGTGTCCGGGACCAGCGAGGCGAGCGCGACGTCGGCGTGGGCCAGGAGCTCGGCCGCGCGTTCCGGGGCGACGGTGCCCGGCAGGTCGACGGCGTGCGGGGCGAGGTCGGCGGCCAGCGCCCGCAACCTCGGGACGTCGACTCCCCCGCCGACCATGGTCAGCCGGGCGTCGGGGTTCGACCCGAGGAACCGCACGAACCCGCGGAGCAGGACCTCGGCCCCCTGCCACTCCGACATCGTGCCGCTGTAGACGACCCGCAGCCCCGGCCCCGCGACGCTCGCCTGGGGGCGGAACACGTCGACGTCGACGCCGTTGCCGACGACGCGGACCGTGTCGGGGTCCACCCCGCCGCGGATCACCTCCCGCGCCATCCCCTCGGTGACGGCGAGGACGCGCGCGGCCCCGCGCAGGGCGGCCTGCTCGGCGAGCTCGACGGCCCGGAGCACGGGCCGGGGCGCGCCGGCGGCGACGGCGCCCTGGGACCAGACGTCGGGCAGGTAGGAGACGTAGGGGGTCCGGCGCAGCGTCGAGGTGATCCGGGTGACGACGCCGGTGGTGGGCGGCGGTTCGTGGACGACGACGTCGGGTCGGCGACCGGTGAGCAGCCGCGCGGTGAGCGGGACGTCGAAGGAGAGGTACTGCAGGTACCCGCGCACGGCCCCGTCACCGTCGCGCAGGACGGGGAAGCGCGAGGTGGCGACCCCGGGGTCACGGGTCTCCGGCGCGGTCGCGGTGGTCGTGACGACCTCGACGTCGCACCCGGCCTCGACGAGGGCACGGGCGAGGGCGCGCAGCCGGAACGGCGCGGCACCCACGTCCGGCGGGTAGGTCCGCGTCGCGATGCGGACCAGGGACGACACGATCGGTGACCCTACCCAGCGATCTCGTGATCACTCGCCAGGCCCGAGAGCTGAGCCTGGCGGGCGAAGTCGGGGACGCGCGCGACGACCTCGTCGAACGTCCCCACGTCGACGACGCGCCCCTCCTCCAGCAGCACCACCGCGTCGCAGTCGCGCACCGTCGCGAGCCGGTGCGCGACCACCAGGACCGTCACCTCCGAACGCAGCGCGGCGACCGTCGCGGTCACCGCGGCCTCCGTCGAGGCGTCCAGCGCCGAGGTCGCCTCGTCGAGGACGAGGACCTTCGGGTCGGCGTAGAGGGCCCGCGCGATCCCCAGCCGCTGCCGCTGCCCGCCGGAGAGCCGCAACCCGCGCTCCCCCACCGGCGTGTGCACGCCCTGGGGCAGACCGGCGACGACGTCGCTGAGTTGCGCGGCCGCGAGGACCTGCTCGACCCGGGCGACGTCGACGTCCTCGTCGCGCCAGGACAGCGCGACGTTGCGGGCCACGTCGGCGTCGAGCAGCGCGACCTCCTGCGGCACGTAGCCGACCCGGGCGCGCCACGCCGCGGCGACCTCGTCGAACGGCTTGCCGCCGACGAGGAGCTGCCCCGAGGAGGGGGTGAGCAGGCCCAGCACGAGGTCGACGAGGGTGGACTTCCCCGAGCCGGAGCGGCCGACGACGGCGACGCGGGACCCCGCGGGCACCGTGATCGACACCCCGTCCAGGGCCGGACGGTCGCTGCCCGGGTAGGTGAAGGTGACGTCCAGGAGGTCGATGGCCACGGCGCCGTCCGGCAGCCCGCGCGGGTCGACCGGGGCGAAGCGCGCCTCGCCGTGGGAGGCGCCGGTCTCGCGCAGCGCCTCCAGGACCTCCTGGGCGTTCGGCTCGTGGGCGTGCATCGTCGCGAAGACCGACTGCAGCCGGGTCAGGCACGGCACGACGCGGAACCCGGCGACGGCGAAGAGACCGATCGCCGACACCGCCTCGGTCACGCCCTGGGTGAGCACCGCGATCCCACCGACGACGAGGAACCCGCCCAGCAGGGCCGCCTCCAGGACGAAGCGCGGCCCGACGGAGTAGAAGAACGCCATCCCGCGCGCCCGGGCGCTGCCCGTGCGGACCTCGCGCGCGACGCCGGCGAGCTGGTCGCCGCGACCGCGCAGGGTGATCTCCTTCGTCGTCGCGAACGACTCCTGCACGAGGCGGATCGTGTCGACGCTGGCGGCCGTGGCGGTGCGTCCCGCCGCGGCGGCCCGCTTCGCGATGACGGAGTAGAGCAGGACGGCGACGAGCCCGAAGTAGACGGCGGCGACGATCGCCGTCTGCCAGGCCGCGACGAGGACGACGATCCCCACCGCGAACAGCGAGGCGACCTCGGCGACGAGGCTGGAGAACGGCATGAGGAACCCGTTGAAGGACTGGTTCAGCGACTCGTCGACCGTGCGGACCGCGCGCGCCGAACTGGCCCGCAGCCGGTAGGCCCACGACGCCGACAGGTAGGAGCGCACGAGCCGGTCGGCGACGTCGACCTCGTGCTCGGCGAAGCGGATCACCCCCCAGCGCACCAGGGCGAGCTGGGTCAGCGACTTCAGCACCAGCAGCAGGCTCGCGACGCAGATCAGCACGATGAGCTGGGTCGTGGTGATGGCCGAGCCGAGGAAGGGGACCGCGATCGCCAGCTGCCCGTTCCCGCTGACCGCGGCGGGCAGCAGGACGGCCAGCAGACCGAGCGCGGCGACGTCGAAGACGGAGAGCAGGGCCTGGGCGGTGCAGTAGGCCGTCACGAACCGCGAACTCCCCGCCGGGAGGAGGGCGAGCAGGGCGCGGACGGTCGACAGCAGGGACTTCACGCGCGCCATCCTCGCCGATGCGCCGATCGGTGGCGGCGAGCAGCCATGATGGACGGGCCGTGAACACCTCATCGAACGTCCCCGCGACCGACTCCCCGGTCGATCCGTGCACGCCCGGGTTCCCCGGCACGTGGGTGGTCATCCCGCTGTTCTGCGAGGCCAGCGTCGTCGGCGACGTCGTGCGCGGGCTGCGCGAACGGTTCGACCACGTGGTCTGCGTCGACGACGGCAGCACCGACGACTCCGCCGCCGCGGCGCAGGACGCGGGCGCCGTGGTCGTGCGGCACGCGGTGAACCTGGGCCAGGGCGCCGCCCTGCAGACGGGCATCGCCTACGCGCTGCGCGATCCGTCGACGCGCTCGGTCGTCACCTTCGACGCCGACGGCCAGCACCGCGTCGAGGACGCCGCGGCGATGGTCGCCCGCCTGGAGCGCGAGCACCTCGACGTCGTCTTCGGGTCGCGCTTCCTGGACCGGCGCACCGAGCTGGACCCGTTGCGGCGCCTGGTGCTGCGCGCCGCGGTCGTCTACACGAACCGGACGACGGGGATGCGCCTGACCGACGCGCACAACGGGTTGCGGGTGCTCTCGCGCACGGGTGCCGCGACGTTGCGCATCCGGCACAACCGGATGGCCCACGCCAGCGAGATCGTCCACCAGGTCGGGCGCAGCGACCTGCGCTGGGCCGAGCACCCCGTCCACGTGCTCTACACCGACTACTCCCGTTCCAAGGGTCAGTCGCTGCTGAACAGCATCAACATCCTCGTCGAAACGCTGCTGGGGTAGACCGCGTGCTCGCCATCCAGGTCCTGCTCATCGTCGTCGTGCTCGTCGTCGGCGTGGTCCTCGTCCGCTCCACCGCCGGAGCCCGTCACCAGGCGATCCGCCGGTTGCTGCTCGGGGCGCTGGTCGCGCTGGCCGTCGCCAGCATCCTCGTCCCGGGGGCCGTCACGGACGTCGCGAACGCCGTCGGCGTGGGCCGGGGGTCGGACCTGCTGCTCTACGGGCTGGTGATCGCGTTCCTCGGGTTCGTCGTCTCCTCCTACCGGCGCTCGCGTCACCTGGAGGAGACCATCACCCAGCTCGCCCGTCGCCTGGCCCTCGACGAGGCCGTGACCCCGGAACAGGCCCGGCGACAGGAACCGGCACGCGAACAGGCCCGCCGCGACGAGCGCGACGGGCCTGCCTGAGCGTTGTCGCCTCAGCCGACGGCGGAGACGATCGCGTCGTAGGCGCCGGCCGACACCGAGTTCTCGTCACCGAAGACGAGCACCTTCTGGATGGACGTGCCCTCGGTGGCCGCGTCGGCCTTGAGCGCGTCGATCGCGGAGCGGGTGCTGGCGGGCAGCGAGCCCTTCGCGGTCAGCAGCATGGGGCCACCGCCGTAGGCGAGCAGCGCCGAGCCCGCGAGGGCGTCGGGCCAGTTCTCACCGGTGGCGACACCGATGATCTCGGTGGCGTCCTGGAAGTAGGCGGTGGAGGTGAACTGCTTGGCGACCAGCGACGCCGTCTCGTAGCGGTCGTTGCCGGCCAGCTGCGACCAGCCGGTCTGGTACTTGGTGACGGCGGTGACGGCGGTCCCGCCGACGGCGATCTTGGTGCTGAACCGGCGGGAGTCCAGGTAGCCCTGGGTGCTCGCGCCGAGGTTGTTGCCGTCGGAGAGCAGGACGGCGCCGATGCTGTGACCGGAGTCGGTGTCGACGACCCCCATGAGGGCACCGGCGGCGAGGCCGTCGGGGAAGTTCCAGCCGGTGACGACCGAGACGCTCGTGGCCGACGGCAGCTGCTTGGCGATCGCGACGGCGGTGCCGAAGCGGTCGGAGCCGAAGAGGCGGACCGTCGGGAAGCCGAGGGCCTTCACGGAGTTCTCGACGTCGGCGGAGAGGGCGTTGGCGTCACCGAGCAGGTAGACGGTGCCGCCGGGCCGGAGCTCGTCCTTGATCGCCGCGGCGACGCCGGGGTCGAGGCTGGTGCGGGGCGTCATGAGCAGCGGGCCGCCCTTGTCCGAGGCCAGCGGCGCACCCGCGAGGGCGTCGGCGAAGGTGTCGGAGCGGGTCAGGACGACCGCGGACGCCCCCTGCCCGGTGAAGGACTTCGAGGCGGCGACGGCGGTGCCGATGCGGTCGGCCCCGTAGACGCGGCTGGTCGCCGCAGCCTTCAGGTCGACTCCCGGGGAAGCCGTCGCGGGAGCGGCACCCGCCACGAGGGCCGAGCTGACCGCGAGGGCGGCCGCGAGGCCGAGGGTGCGAGGACGCAAGCGCATGGTGACCTTCCGGTGGGACGTGCCGTGGCTCCAGGCTTCGACCCCTGACGGCCGAATCTTGAGGCACAGAGTGTCACGCGCCGCCGTGACCTCCCTCACCACTCCTGCACGAACCCGCCTCCTGAGCCCCGCGGAGCGGGCACGCACACCGCCCCGGATGGAGTCAAGAGTTCTCTCACCGCTCACGTATCGCTACTGTGCGCTCCATGCGGATGACTGTCATCGGGTGCGGATACCTCGGAGCCGTCCATGCGGCATGCATGGCGGAGCTGGGACACGACGTCATCGGGATCGACGTGGACCCTGAGAAGATCGCGGCCCTCCAGGCCGCTCGTGCGCCGTTCTTCGAGCCGGGCCTGCCCGAACTGCTCGAGCGCACCATGGCCACCGGCCGACTGAAGTTCACCACCGACATGGCCGAGGCGGCCGGGTCGGCCGTGCACTTCGTGTGCGTGGGCACACCCCAGAAGAAGGGCGAGTTCGCGGCGGACATGAAGTACGTCGACGCCGCGGTCGACGGACTCCTCCCCTACGTCGCCGCCGGCGAACTCGTCATCGGCAAGTCCACCGTCCCCGTCGGCACGGCGACCCGCCTGGCCGCCAAGGTCCTCGACAAGGCCCCGGGCGCCGGCCTGGCCTGGAACCCCGAGTTCCTGCGCGAGGGTCACGCCGTCGAGGACACCCTGACCCCCGACCGCCTCGTCTACGGCGTCTCCGGCGGCCAGACCACGACCGAGGGCAAGGCCGCCAAGGCCCTCCTCGACGAGGTCTACGCCACGCCGCTGAAGCGGGGCACCCCGTTGATCGTCACCGACTACCAGACCGCCGAGCTGGTCAAGGTCGCCGCCAACTCCTTCCTCGCCACCAAGATCTCCTTCATCAACGCGATGGCCGAGCTCTGCGAGAAGGTCAACGCGGACGTCACCCAGCTCGCCGACGCCATCGGGCACGACGACCGGATCGGGCGCAAGTTCCTCAACGCCGGCCTCGGCTTCGGCGGTGGCTGCCTGCCCAAGGACATCCGCGCCTTCATGGCCCGCGCCGGGGAGCTCGGCGCCGACCAGACGCTGACGTTCCTGCGCGAGGTCGACTCCATCAACATGCGCCGCCGGATCCGCATGGTGGACCTGGCCCGCGAGGTCTGCGAGGGCTCGCTCATCGGCAAGCGCGTCGCCGTCCTCGGTGCGGCGTTCAAGCCGCTCTCCGACGACATCCGTGACAGCCCCGCCCTCAACGTGGCCGCGCAGATCCGCCTCCAGGGCGGCGACGTCGTCCTGACCGACCCCGCGGCCCTGGACAACGCCCGCAAGGCCGTCCCGGACATCTCCTACGCCGACACCGTCGAGGAGGCCGTCCGCGGCGCCGACGTCGTCCTGCTCCTGACGGAGTGGAAGGAGTACCGCGACCTGGAACCGGCCACCATCGCCGGGCTGGTCAAGGAGAAGCGCATCCTCGACGGCCGCAACGCCCTCGACCCGTCGCGCTGGCGCAACGCCGGCTGGACGTACCGCGCGCTGGGCCGCCCGCGCGCCTGACGCACCACCGTGGGAAGGACCCTTCCCGCCCGGCGCAGCCCCCGTTCCGGGCGCTCGCCGGGTGGGGAGGGTCCTTCGCGTCGGGGGCCCGGATGTGAGCGAAGCGTGAGGCCCGCGTGCGGGCGTGTCGCGGGTCCCGGGTCCGGCGCGCCGAGCGCCGTACGGTGGAGCAATGCCCGCCGAGCCGCCGAACGACGACACCGCCGACCGCGGCGAGCAGTGGCACTCCACGACCTACGGCCGCCCGTCGCGACGCCCCGCCCCCCCGAGGCCGGCGGCGCAGACCCCCGGGCGCGAGCAGCGCCTCCTCGACCTCCACGAACCCGCCGCGCCGGCCCCGCAGACCGCGCGCGAACCGCGTGAACCCCGGGAACCGCGTGAACCCCGAGAGCCCCGGTCCCGGCCGCGCCGCAACGTCCGCCGTCGCCGCCGGGTCCTCGGGATCGTGGCCGTCCTCGTCGTCCTCGCGGTCGCCTACCCGCTGGCGCTGACGTGGCGCGGCTGGTCCGCGGTGAACCAGGTGGCCGCGGCCTCCACGGGGGCACGGCCGGCGGCGACCCCGGGGACGACCTACCTCATCGTCGGCAGCGACTCCCGCGACGGCCTGTCCCCGGAGGAGATCGCGGAGTACTCCGCGGGCGGTACGGACATCTCCGGTCAGCGCACCGACACGATCATGCTGCTGCACGTCCCCGACGGCGGCGGGCCCGCAGCGCTCATCAGCATCCCGCGCGACTCCTACGTGCCGATCCCGGGCCACGACAGCAACAAGATCAACGCGGCGTTCTCGATCGGGGGCGCTCCCCTGCTGATGCAGACGATCGAGAACGTCTCCGGGCTGCGCATCGACCACTACGTCGAGACGGGTTTCGGCGGGTTCGCCCAGATCGTCAACGCCGTCGGCGGGGTGCAGATGTGCCCGACGCAGGCCGTCGACGACGTGCGGGCCGGGTTGGACATCCAGGCCGGCTGCCAGCAGATGGACGGCAGGACCGCGCTGGGCTACGCCCGGTACCGCTACTCCGACGTCCAGGGCGACCTCGGTCGCGCCGTGCGTCAGCGCGAACTCCTCGCGGCGATCATCTCGAAGGCGGCCAGCCCGGCGACGCTGCTGAACCCGTTCAGGGCCTTCCCGCTGGCCTCCTCCGGCGGTTCCGCGGTGACGCTGGACGAGGACGCCGGGATCGGGGACCTGGTGAAGTTCCTGCAGGGCATGCGCGGCGCGTCGAGCGCCTCGGGGATCTCGATGACGGTCCCCGTCTCCGACCCGAACCTGCGGACCGCGCACGGCCTGGCCGTAAAGTGGAACACGGACGAGGCGCTGGAGATGTTCGAGGACCTCAAGAAGGACGACACCACGGCCCTGAAGTCGCTGGCGGTCTGAGACCCGAAGACCCCGCCGACCGCGGGTGCGGTCGACGGGGTCCGGTTCGAGTGGTGGGTCTGGCTCAGAACGCGGAGACCGCGGTCTGGGCGTTCACGATCCCCTCGCCGTAGAAGCCGTTGTCGTCGGCCGGTCCGGCGCAGGTCGCGGTGGTGGTGCTCTCCCCCGCGGTCGCCGACACGCGGCGGTAGGTGAACTCCGCCGGCACCGGGCACGGGGTGTCCGTGGCCGTCCCGAGCAGGATCGCCTGGGTGAGGTCCGGGTCCAGCGTCAGGGTGCCGGGGTGGGCCTTGTCGGGCTTGCCGAACTGGCTGACGATGAGGGCCGCGACACCGGCTGCGTGCGGGGACGCCATCGAGGTGCCCTGCAGGTACTGGTAGTACGCGTTGCGGCCGTCCTTCGTGACCTCGCGGATCACGAACGGGCTGGTGGGTTCGCCGTTCTCGTCGACGTCACCGCTGGCGAGGGCGAGCGCCTCCGGGTAGGCCGCGAGGATCTCCCCGTCGGGGCTGACCCGCTGGTCGGGGGTGTCGTAGGCGTCGCCACCAGGGGCGGAGACGTCGGACTGCTCGGTGCCGAAGTTGGAGTAGTACGCCTTCCGGCCGGACGGGCCGGTCGAGTTCACGGTGACGACGCCGTCGTTCTCGGCGGGCACGTTGAGGCAGGTGGCGTTGTCGATGGTGCGGTCGCGGGCCTGGGTCGGGTTGCCGTCGGCGTCGACCGGGTAGTCGGGGCTGGTGGAGTCGACGCCGGGGGCGCCGAGGTCGGTCGACTCGTTGCCGGACGCGGACACCGGCAGGACACCCTTGCTGCGGGCGTAGTCGATCGCGCGCTGGACGGCGGCGACGACGACGCGCTGCTGCTGCTGCTCGGCGGGCGAGTCGGCCGGGTTCGCCTGGCAGTTGTAGAGCCACGGGTCGACGTAGAAGCTCATGTTGACGACGTCGACGCCGGCATCGCCGGCGTAGGTGAGCGCGTCGAGGGTGGGCTGGAGGAAGAAGTACCCGGAGTCCTGGCCCGCGCGGATGTTCACGAGGTTGACCTTCGGGGCGACACCGGCCATGCCGAGGCCGTTGATCGGGGCGCCGATGGTGCTGGCGACGTGGGTG
Source organism: Kineococcus sp. AC630 (assembly GCF_979255925.1). Lineage (NCBI taxonomy): Bacteria > Bacillati > Actinomycetota > Actinomycetes > Kineosporiales > Kineosporiaceae > Kineococcus > Kineococcus sp. AC630. Next base: position 315,292 of record NZ_CEEDMJ010000002.1, on the reverse strand, counting down.
CCGTGGCCGTCGTCGTCGACGTCGACGGGGTCGACGCAGGTCGCGACCTCGCAGGGACCGTCGAGGTCGGGCATGTCGGTGACGAAGTTGCGGCTGTCCGCGGCGTCGAAGTTCGGCGCGATGTCGGGGTGGGTGCCGTCGACGCCGGTGTCGATGATCCCGACGGTGACCTTCTTCGTGCCGGGCTGGGTCGCGTACGAGCCGTCGCTGGTGGCGCCGATGGCGGCCATGTCCCACTGCAGCGGGGCCAGCGGTTCGTCCTTGGGCTTGCGGGTGGCGAGGGACTTGAGGTCCACGTCCGCCTGCACCTGCGCACGCTCGGACGCGGTGAGCTTCTCCACGACGGAGGCGGCGTCGGCGACGGTGTCGGCAGGCGCCTCACCGATGCTGCGGTTCTTCGCGGCTCCGACCAGGCCGAGGGCGGAACCGGCCTTCTCGACGAAGTCGGCGGCGTCGCTGGAGACCAGCGCGTAGCCGACCTCGGCGTTGCTGGCGAGCACGGTGCCCCCGGCCGCGGCGATCGAGGTGCGGGCCAGGGCGTCGCTGACGCCGGCGTCGTAGAGGACGACGTACTGGGCCGCGGTGGTGGTGGTCTTCGTCGTGCGGGTGGTGGCGGACTGAGCCGACGATGACGACTGCGTCACCGCGAGCGTCGTCGCGAGGAGCGCGGTGCTCATCGCAGCCGACAGGACGATCTTGCGCACGAGGCCTCCAGATTCGGTGGACGAACGAGGCCGAGTTTGGTGCTCAGAGTGCTCACAGACAAGGGGTGAGTGTGAGCAACCTGAGACACGAGAGGCCAGAGTGACGGTCTCGGTCCCTGCGGGATCCGCCGGGCGGTCAAGGACCACCGGCGGGACGTCGATGACTTCCGCGTGACCCGTCCTGTGCTGCGCCGGGCGTTGCGGCGGCCCGAAGGACTGATCGCCCGGACCCGCTGGCTCTTCTGCGGCTCGGCCCTCGTCTCGCTGGCCCTCACGTTGCCGGGCGCCGTGGTGGGCGAACGCGGGAGCACCCTGGTGGGTCTCGCGCTGGCGAGCGCCGCCCTCTGCGCGGTCTGGCTGCGCCGGTACCGCGCGGCCGGGGCCCACTGGTCCACCGACCTGCTCGAGGCCGCGGCGTCGGCCGCGTTCGCGGCCTGCGCCAGCTCCCCGCAGCTCGCCTTCGGGTTCGCCTTCACCGCCATGTGGCAACGCGCCGTCTACGGTTCGTGGCGGTGCGGGGTGGTCCACGCGGTCCTCGTCGCCGCTGCCCTGCTGACCTCGTTGGTCACCTGGCCGCTGCTGCCCGGCCACGCCGGGTCCGTCGTGGTCGGCGGTCTGCTCGGCCCGCTGCCGCTGACGCTGCTCATCAGCGCGGTGGCCCGCCACCTGGCCGGGAGCCTCTTCGCCCGGGAGCAGGCGACCGGACGCCAGGCCGCACTGGCCGGTCTCAGCGCCGGCCTGCTGACCGCGAGCACCCGAGACGAGATCGTGCGTCTGGCCTGGGTCGCGACGGAAGCCGTCTGCTCCGCCACGCCGGGCAGCCACGCCCTCGGCGTCGAGGACGGCGCAGGGCGGACCGCGGTCTACGCCACCACGGGTCTGCAACTACCCGCCTCCACACCGTGGGACCGCGACGCCCTCGCCGGCACCGACGAACCCGCTCCCGTGAGCGGTCCGCTGCTGCAGCGGTTGCAGCAGGTCGGCCACGCCGACCGCTGGATCAGCCTCGCCCTGCCCGCCCCGCGCGGACGACCGACGCGGTGGATCGTCGTCGGCGAGTCCTCGCACACCTCCTCTGGCGAGGTGTCCACCGCCGTCACGGCGGTCTCGCAGCAGGCGGTCCTGGCGCTGCGCGGTCAGGAGCAGCACGACGACCTCGTCCGGGCCGCCCGCACCGACGGGCTCACGGGTCTCGCCAACCGCTCGACGTTCACCCTGGCCCTGGACCAGGAGCTGCGCGCCGGCGCGGACGGCACGGCCGTGCTGTTCTGCGACCTCGACGGGTTCAAACCCGTCAACGACGAACTCGGCCACGCGGCGGGCGACGAACTCCTGTGCCGGGTCGCGGACCGCCTGCGCCGCACGCTGCGTCCGGGTGACCTCTGCGCCCGCCTGGGCGGCGACGAGTTCGTCGTCCTGCTGCGGATCCCCGAGGGCGACGTCCTCGAGGTCGCGACCGCCGTCGCGCACCGGGTGGTGGACCGGGTCAGCGAACCGATCGCCCTCGACGGCCGCACCGTGCAGGTGGGGATCAGCGTCGGGCTGGCGCTGGCCGGGCCGGACGTCGACGCGCACCTGCTGCTGCGCAACGCCGACCACGCCATGTACACGGCGAAGGTGGGCGGCAAGAACCGCCTCCACACCTTCGCACCGGCGTCCTAGCGGCGGGCGAGACCGAACAGCACGTCCAGCAGCCGCCGCCCGTCCATCCGCAGACCGTCGTGCTGGTACTCGTTGGTCACGAACGTGCGTGCACCCCGGATCGCCGCGGCGGTCGCCCGGGAGAACGCGTAGGGCACGAACATGTCGTCGACGTAGACCGCGGCCGCGACGGGGACGGTGTTCCCGGCCAGCACGTCGGCGTCGTAGAGCGGCGGGAGGTCGGCGTCCGCGGCCAGCAGGTCGGCGGCCCCGCGCAACGGGACCAACGCGGGGTCCTCCTCGAACTGCCAGGGGTAGACGTGCTCACCGGTGAACGCGAAACCTCCGGAGAGGTCGAACTCCGGGAACTCCGCCCGCACCCGCTGCGCGGCCCAGTTCGTCGCCGCTCCCTGGGCGTAGATGCTCTCGTGGACCACGGCGTAGAGCGGGTGCGCCGCGAAGGACAGCCGTCGCCCCATCTCGAGCAGGAACCGTTCGCGCAACCGGCCGCTGCGCGTGAACGGGTCCTCCAGCGCGAAGTGCAGGGCGTCGAAACCGGACACCTGCCCCAGGGCGATGCCGATCGTCGCGAACCGCCGGGCGCTGAACCGCTCCCCGCTCGGCAGGAGTTCCTCCTGCTGCTCGAGGTGGTCGGCGACCGCCTGCGCCACCCCCAGGTCGCGGGGGTAGCGGGCGGAGAACTCGGCGTTGCGCACGGCCGTCTGCGCGTACGTCGCGCGGTACACGTCGTCGGCGGTCGTGGCGATCCCCGGGAGGCCGGCGGTGATGAACACCTCGCGCAGACCCTGCGGAGCCTGCGAGAGGTAGGTCGTGAGGCAGAACCCGCCGTAGCTCTGGCCCAGCGCGGCCCAGGTGTCGTCGCCGAGCGCGAGGCGCAGCAGTTCGGCGTCGGCCACGATGGAGTCGGCGCGGAAGTGCCTCAGGTAGCGGGCCTGGTCGGCGGGGGAACCCACCTCGGCGAGGCTCTGGCGGTCCAGCGGCGTGGACCGGCCCGTGCCGCGCTGGTCCAGCAGCACCACGCGGAACTCCTCGAGCGCGCGCTCCAGCCAGCCGCCGACCACCTCGGGCCGGTTCGCGGGGTTTCCCGGTCCGCCCTGGAAGAACACCAGCCGCGGGGCGTCGCGCTGCCCGTCGCGGACGTACTCGCGGGCGAACACCTCGATGCTCCCGGGGTCGGAACCCCGGTGGTCCAGGGGGACGGTGAGGACGTGCTCGTGGACGTCGTGACCGTCGACGCGGTGGGACTCGGTGTGCAGGCTCGGGGTGCTCACGCGACGGCTCCCTGGACGATCGCGTGCCGTCGCACGTCGCGCAGACGGGCGACGATGGCGTCGACCTGCTCGTCGGCGAACACCGAGTCCGGACCGTGCGGTGCCCGGTCGGTGAACGGCGGCGCGTAGAGCGCTTTGACGTCGACGGTGCCGTTGACGGTGAGGTGGTCGATGACGAGCTGCACGAACCGGATCTGGTCGACGCTGAAGGACGTCTCGTCGAGGAACTCCGCGAAGAGCTCCGTCGCCGCTTGCCGGTCGAGACCGACGAGAGACCGGATGAACAAACCGAGGCCTTGCGCCTCTTCGCTCGCCCGGGCGATGTCGGGGCCCTGGGCACCCGATTCCAGAAGCATCTGCTCCAACGCTTCGAGGTCTTCGGGCGTCAGGGCGATGTTGCGGCGCAGCCGTTGCAGCGCCAGGTGTTCCTGGTGCTGACGCAGGTAGGTCGTCGTCTTCTCGCGGAACCGCTCCCAATTCGTCCCGGGGGTGATGCCGGGGAGGTCGACGACGCTCTCCTCCCCCAGTTCGTCAGCGAAGTTCGTGTAGACGACGGCGCGCTGGGACTTCTCGATGAACTGCACGAGGTCCCGCACACGTCGGCGCACGAGTTCCAGGTGCGGCACGGGGACGTCCACCCACCACTCGTCGCCCGCGACCTCGTCGAGCAGCTGGGCCTGGGCTGCGACGACGGGGATGGTCGTGCGGGAGAGCAGGGAGCTCGCGATCTGCTGTACCTGGGTGCGCAGCTGGTCGAACGCACCGACGTCACCGTCGAGGTGGGCGAGCTGCAGACGCAGCAGCAGGAGGTCGAACCGCTTGGCGTTCTCCTCGTCCGCCCCTTCGGACGAGGGAAGACCGGCGAGGTGCTGGGCGGTGTCGCCGGCGCGGTCGGAGGTGAACGGCTGGTGCCACGACGCGGGGTCGACGTAGATCTCGACCCACTCGCGCTGGGGACGGACGAGGAAGTTGTTGACGTTCATACCGGTCACGTATGAGCGGCAGAGGTCGGCGGTGTCGGCTCGTAGTCCACGTTCGTCCTGGTCACCGCGGTCGAGGACGGGGTCGGCCGGTTCCGGGCCGAGCTGGCCGTCGAGACCAGCGAGGAGCGACAGGCGCGCCTGGAACAAGCGCTCCATCAAGGACCGCTGCACGGACCCACCCGTCTCGGGAAGGTCCTGCTGGAAGTACTCCAGGTTGCCGCAGAAGTCGAAGACGAAGAAGTCCGCCTTGTGCTTTCCGGGGCCGTAGAGGTCGGGGCGCAGCCGGGTCCCGCGGCCCATCATCTGCCAGAACTTGCTCTTGGCCCGCACGGTCTTGAAGAAGACCAGGTTGACGATCTCGGGGACGTCGATACCGGTGTCGAGCATGTCGACGGAGATCGCGATGTGGGGGGCCTTGTCGGGCTGGGAGAAGTCGTCGATGAGGGTCTGCGCATAGGGGACGGCGTGGGTGATGACGCGGGCGAAGTGGCCCGCCAGGTGGGGGTAGGCCTGGTCGAACCGCTCTCGGATGAACTCAGCGTGCCGCTGGTTCTTGGCGAAGACAACGGTCTTGCCGAGTCGGTCACCGCCCGCGACCTTGCGCCCGTCGGCCATGAGCTTCGCCAGGACCTTGTCGACGGTGTCGGTGTTGAAGAGGAAGCGGTTGAGCTCCTCCGCGGCCACGGCGTCCGGCGGGTCGACGTCCTCGCCCCACTCGGCGGCGTCCCAGTCGTCCTTCTCCTGCTCGCTCAGACCGTCGTAAGTGATGCCGTCCCGCAGGAACTTCATCGGCACCGCGACGGCGCGGGCGGGCACGAGGAACCCGTCGTCGATGGCCTCGGCGAGGCCGTAGGCGTCGGTGGGGACACCGTCCTCGAGGTGGAACAGCTCGTAGGTGTTGCGGTCGACTTCGTCCTTGGGGGTGGCGGTGAGACCGACGAGGAGGGAGTCGAACCAGGCGAAGATGGACTTGTACTTCTGGTAGACGGACCGGTGGGCCTCGTCGACGATGACGAGGTCGAAGTAGCCGGGCCCGAAGAGCCGCTCGCCACCGTCGGTGACGTCGATGAGGTTCATCATCGTCGGGTAGGTCGAGGCGTAGACCCGGCCCTCGCTGATCTTCTCGGTCACGAGGTTGACGGTCGCGACGTTGGGCAGGTGCTCCTTGAACGCGCCGACGGCCTGGTTGACGAGCGCGGTGCGGTCGGCGAGGAAGAGGACGCGCTTGACCCAGCCGGCCTCCATGAGCTGCTTGACCAACGCGATGACGGTGCGGGTCTTGCCCGCCCCGGTGGCCATGACGAGCAGCGCGGCGCGCTGCTTCTTGGTGAAGGCGTCATCGATCGCCCGGATGGCGCGGGTCTGGTAGGGGCGCCCCACGATCGAGGCGTCGACGGCCGCCCCGGCGAGCGGCAGCCGCGTGGTGCGGCGGGCGACCACGAGCTCGAACTCGCTGCGGGTGAGGAAACCCTGCAGCTTCCGTGGCGGGTACCCGGCGGCGTCGTCCCAGAGCTGGGTGACGTAGCCGTTGGTGAAGAGGATGACGGGTCGACGCCCGGTCATGGCTTCCAGGCAGTCGGCGTAGAGCTTCGCCTGCTGCTGTCCGATGGCCGGGTCCTTCGTGGTGCGCTTGGCCTCGACGACCGCAAGCGGGAAGCCGTCGGCCCCCCACAGGACGTAGTCGACGTACCCGATGCCGCTCTCGGTGGGCATGCCGGTGACCTTGAACTCGCGGTCGTTCTCACCGTCGAGGTGCCAGCCCGCTTCGGCGAGCAGCTCGTCGATGATGAGGGCGCGGGTGGTGGCCTCGTCGTAGTCGCGGTCGTCGCTGGCCGTCGAGGCGGCCTTGGCTGCGGCGATCTGCTGGAGGAGGTCCGCGATCTCGGCGTCCTTGGCGGCCGCGAAGTCGTCCCGTTCCCGCAGCGCCTTGGCGTGCTCCTCGTCCTGCTGCTTGAACCTGGCCGCGAGCTTGACGACGTCGTCCCGGCTCAGCGGGGCCCGCTGCGCGGCGAGGTCAGGGTCGAACGTCGCCTGCCGCGGCACCGCGTCCGGGTTCGTGGAATAACGGAACGCCGCCCACAGCATGACGTGGTGCAGCTCCCGGACCACGTCGAGCGCCGTGCGCGACGGGATCTGCTGGGCGTCGTGGACGGCGCGGTTGCCGACCTTGCGCAGCAGGTTGAGCTTCTGGCCGATGCCGACCGTGATGACCTGCTGGAACGCGGGGTCGTTCAGGCGCGCGGAGAAGTCGTCGCGGTACGGGGCGGGGAGGCGGTTCAGTTCGTAGAGGTGGGCGACAAGCAGCTCCGCTGCACGGCGGGCGTAGAAGCACGCCGAGCGGGGGTCGGAGGCGAAGTAGGACTCGGCGCGGGCGCAGTCGTCCCGGAGGAGCGGCCACTCGGAGGCGAGGAAAGCAAAATTGGTCATCTTTCGGCGAACTCCCTGTCCTGACTGGCCCGGAGCAATGCCTTCAGATGTTGGCGCTGTCTCTGTCCACCCATCTGAACCTGGTCCAACGCCATCAACTCACGTAGGTACTGATCCTGAGCCCGGCGGGACGGGAGGAGCACCTCCACCTCTTGCAGTGCCGACTTGCTAACCAAACCTTTCATCCCACCGGTAGATTTGCGTCGCACCAGCTCCGGAGAAAACCTGAACTGCTCGAGCAGGAATCGCCCCCGAATTTCTTCTCCAGGGATCACCGCATTAATCTGCTGATTGAAGGAGGCGGTTCGATCGAGCATCGAAGCACGGCCGATACTCGAACGACTACCTGCTATGCAGGCAATCAAGACGGAACCTATCGGGGCGGTTCGAGCGATCTTTTCGCCGGATGGCGACAGCCGTTCCCGCGCTGGGGTCGCAAAGGTCGAGCCCAGATTATCGGTCTTTAACCACTCCATCCCGCCCCCATAGTTCGAACTGTCGCTACGGGGCGGAGTGTTTCCGGTGACCACCACGCACGCGTCGCCAAGCTTCACCCTTTCCCCGCCTGACACGTCCTCCGGGTCACCGAAGTACTTGAAGAAAAGCTGTCTACGACAGGAGGCCACGAGCCCAAGCGACTGGTCACGCATGAAAACGAGTCGCTTCACAGCGTCCCATCCCGCTGCTCTGCGACGCTGCTCATCAAGGGAGGGAATCGGGAGCTGAAGATCTTCCAGATAACGGCTGGGTACGCGGCGCTGGCCTCCACTTCCCGTCATCCGACGCTCTCCGGCTTCGAGCACATGAGGCTGTCGCAAGAAGTGCAAGAGGTACCGCCGATCCAGCACAGCAGGATCCGGTCGCACGACGTGAAATTCCGTGGATCCGACCCCGACAGGATGTCGGAGCCGAGCCTCACCAATCTTGCTGTTCTGGAAGCATGGGGTGATCTTCGCCACCAGGATATCTCCGTCGCGGAACATCGTGTACCCCTTAGAGACCTCCTTGAAAGGACGAGAGATCCCACCACTTGTCGCGGCATCCTCTGCGTCGAGGTCGGCCATGCCGACGAACGCGACCGCATCGTCCGGAGCGGGCCTGTCCGCAGTGCTTCGCGGATTAATCTCCGCGAGCTCCCGCAAGGTGACTCGTGTCAACTCAGCATCCCCCTCAGCTCCGCCAGCCCGAGCTGGATCTCTGCTTCCAAAGCCTCCAGTTCGGCAAGGATCTCCACCGGATCGCGCTGCTCCACATCACTGCGGACCACCTCCTTGTACCGGTTGAGCGACAGGTCGTACCCCTGAGCCGCAATGTCCGCCTTCGGCACGCAAAAGCTCTTCTCTGTCCGCGCCCGCTCCCGCTCGCTCCCGTTCCGCTCCCCCCACCGCGCCAGAACATCCAGAAGGTCGTTCGCCTCCACGGGATTGCGCTTGTCGTCCAGCGAGAACCCGTCGGCGGCGACGTCGTAGAACCACACGTCGTCGGTACCGCCGGAGTCGGTCTTGGTGAAGAAGACGATCGCCGTCGACACCCCCGCGTAGGGCTTGAACACCCCCGACGGCAGCTTCACGATCGCGTCGAGTTTTTGGTCCTCGACGAGCGTGCGGCGCAGCTCCTTGTGGGCCTTGCTGGAACCGAACAGCACCCCGTCGGGGACGACGACCGCGGCCCGCCCTCCGGGCTTGAGCAGCCGCAGGAACAGGGCCAGGAACAATTCGGTCTTCTTCGTCTTCACAACGCGCTGCAGGTCCTTCGCCGTCGACTCGTAGTCGAGGCTCCCCGCGAACGGCGGGTTGGCGAGGATGAGGGAGTACAACCCCTCCTCGTCCGAGGCGCCCTCGGACAGCGAGTCGCGGTAACGCACGTCGGGGGACTCGATGCCGTGCAGCAGCATGTTCATGCTGCCGATGCGCAGCATGGTGGAGTCGAAGTCGTAGCCGTGGAACATACTGTGGTGGAAGTGCCGGCGCTGCTCCGCGTTCGTCATGATCGACGGGTGCTCGCGGCGCAGGTACTCCGAGGCGGCGACCAGGAAACCGCAGGTCCCCGACGCCGGGTCGCAGATCTCGTCATCGGGTTGCGGGGCGGTCATGTCGACCATGAGCTGGATGATGTGGCGCGGCGTGCGGAACTGGCCGTTGACCCCGGCGCTGGCGATCTTCGACAGCAGGTACTCGTAGAGATCGCCGTTGGTGTCCCGATCGACCATCGGGATGTCATCGAGCATGTCGACCACCCGCGACAGCAGCGCCGGCGTCGGAATGGTGAAACGGGCATCCTTCATGTGCTCGGAGTACGTCGAACCGTCGACGCCGAGGCGGCGCAGCATGGGGAAGACCTGGTCGGCGATGAGCTGGTGCATGACGCCCGGTTCGAGGTCCTTGAAGCGCGACCACCGCAGGGCGTCCTGCCCCGGCTGGAAGATCGGGGACTCGATCGGCTCCCCCGTGCGCTGAGCCATCTTCTCGTCGCGGGTGTGCAGCTCGTCGAGGCGGCGAATGAAGAGCAGGTACGTGATCTGCTCGATTACCTCGAGGGGGTTGGAGATGCCCCCCGACCAGAAGGCGTCCCAGACGCGGTCGATCCTGCCCTTGAGCTCACCGGTGATCACCTCATCAATCTAACGAGTCGTGACCCTGGGCGACGGTCTTCGCGCCGGACACGGGCAGGATGGCGCCATGCCGCGCCCGCAGCCGACGCTCGTCTTCCACATGACGCGGATCGAGCGACTCGCAGGCATGGTCCAGGAAGGGCTGCTGTCTGACACCGAGTGCCGGCGCCGCGGGATCACCGGGGTCGGGATCGGCTACACCCACCTCAAGGAGCGCCGTGCCCACCGCTGCGTCCCGTGCGGTGCCGGCGGCACCCTTGCGGACTACGTGCCGTGGTACTTCGCCCCACGGAGCCCAATGCTCTTCGCGATCACGAAGGGCCAGGTCGGTGAGGACGCCGCCCGGACGGAGGAGATCGTGTACGTGGTGAGCTCTACTCAGCGGCTGCGGGAGGCGGGTGTCACCGTCGTCACGAGCGACCGGCACGCGGTGCTCCAGCTCGCCCGGCTGAGTGCGGACGACGCCGACCTCGACGGTGACGACTTCGTGGACTGGGGCGTAATGGCAGCACAAGTGTGGACAAGGACGGACGAACATCCCGAGCGCAAGGAGAAGCGCCAAGCCGAGTGCCTGGCCCACCCGTCGGTGCCCTGGTCGGCCGTATCGGGTGTCGCCGTCCGGACGGAGGACGCGGCTCGAAAGGTGGAAGCGCTGCTGCGAGACTGCGGCGTGACGACCTACGTCGGTGTCCGACCCCACTGGTACTTCTGAGGACGTGCTGATGCCTATCACCGTGACGAGCGGGAACCTCCTGGCCCAGGACGTCGACGCCCTCGTCAACACCGTCAACACCGTCGGTGTCATGGGCAAGGGCATCGCCCTCCAGTTCAAGCGGGCCTGGCCCGAGATGTTCACCGCCTACGCGGCGGCCTGCGAGCGCGGTGAGGTGCAGCCCGGGCGGATGCACGTCTGGGAGACAGGCGCGTTGACGGGCCCCCGGTTCATCGTCAACTTCCCCACCAAACGCCACTGGAAGGACCCGTCCCGCCTCGAGGACGTCCGCACCGGTCTCGACGACCTCGTCCGCGTGATCACGAATCTTGGCATCACGTCCATCGCCCTCCCCCCGCTGGGGTGCGGGAACGGCGGTCTCGCCTGGGCCGACGTCGAACCGCTCATCACCAGTGCCCTGGATCCCGTGGCCGACGCGGTGGACGTGCGTGTGTTCGCCCCCGCCGGAGCACCCCCGGCCGCCGAGCAGATCCACCGCGAGCCTGCCCCGCAGCTCACCCCCGGCCGGGCGGCCCTGCTGGCGCTCATGTCCGTCTACGAGCAGCTCACCTTCGAGCCCCCCACCCTCGTCGAGGTGCAGAAGCTCGCCTACTTCCTGCAGAACGCCGGCGAGCCGTTGCGCTTGCACTTCGTCCAGCACCGCTACGGCCCCTACGCGGACGGCCTGCGGAAGTCGCTCCGCGCGATGGAGGGGCACTACATCAGTGGGTTCGGTGACGGCTCCGCCCGCGTCGACGAGGCAGAACCGATCCGGGTGCTCCCGGGGACGGCCACGGAACTCGCGGACTACCTGGCCGAGCACCCCGAGACGGACCGGCGCATCTACGAGGTGCTCAGCGCCATCGAAGGCTTCGAGAGCACCTACGGCCTCGAACTCCTCGCCACCGTCCACTGGGTCCTGCAGCACGACGAGGTGGCGGCGACCTCCTGGGACGACACCCACGCGAAGGTCCGCGAGTGGAGTCCCCGCAAAGCGTCGCTGTTCACGCCGCCGCACGTCGAGACGGCCTGGCGGGCCGTCACTGAACGCCGCCTCGTGCCGGCCAGCTGAGTTAGCCGCCGAAACCCACGCCACCCCGGCGGGTCCGCGCGCGCAGCGCCGAACCCTTGTCGTAGGCGCTCTGGCGCAACGCGTCCTGGAACTGCACCATCCGGGCGCGCAGGTCGGTGTCGGTCGCCGCGAGGATCCGCACGGCCAGCAGACCGGCGTTGCGGGCGCCGCCGATGGACACCGTCGCGACGGGAACCCCGGCCGGCATCTGGACGATGGAGAGCAGCGAGTCCATGCCGTCGAGGTGACGCAACGGGACGGGGACGCCGATGACGGGCAGCGGCGTCACGCTGGCGAGCATGCCGGGCAGGTGCGCGGCCCCACCGGCCCCGGCGATGACGACCTGCAGGCCGCGCTCGGCGGCGGCGGAACCCCAGGCGATCATGTCCTGCGGCATCCGGTGCGCGGAGACGACGTCGGCCTCGTAGCCGACGGCGAACTCGTCGAGGGCCTTGGCGGCCTCCTCCATCACGGGCCAGTCGGAGTCGGAACCCATGACGAGTCCCACACGCACTGCGCTCATTCGTCGATCTCCCCAGCGATGAAGGCCGCCGCGTGCCGGGCACGCGCGCGGACGGTGTCGAGGTCGTCACCGTGGACGGTGACGTGGCCGAGCTTGCGGCCGGCCCGTTGTTCCTTGCCGTACAGGTGCACCTTGACGCCCGGGTCGTGAGCCATGACGTGCAGGTAGGAGCGGTACAGGTCCTCGTGGCGGGACTCGATCTCCCTCGGCCCCAGCACGTTCACCATGACCGTCCACGGGTCGCGGGCCGCGGTGGACCCCAGCGGGAGGTCCAGCACGGCCCGCAGGTGGTTCTCGAACTGGCTCGTCTGCGACCCGTCGATGGTCCAGTGGCCCGAGTTGTGCGGGCGCATCGCGAGTTCGTTGACGAGGACGGTGGGCCGCCCGTCACGCACGACCTCGAACACCTCGACGGCCAGCACCCCGGTGACGCCGAGGCCGCCCGCGATGCTCAGCGCGATCCCCGTGAGCCGGGCGGCGAGCTCGTCGTCGAGGTCGGGGGCCGGGGCGGTGACCTCGTGGCAGACGCCGTCGCGCTGGACGGTCTCGACGACGGGCCAGGCCGCGGCCTGCCCGGACGGGCTGCGCACGACGAGGGCCGCGAGCTCGCGGGTGAAGGGGACGTGTTCCTCGGCCAGCAGCGGACCCCGCTCGGCCCAGTCCGCGAACCAGCCGTCGGCCGTGGTCCAGGCGGGGTCCTCCGGGGAGTCGAGGACGAGGACGCCCTTGCCGTCGTAGCCGCCCCGCGGGGTCTTCAGCACGACCGGCCAACCGGTCTGCGCGGCGAACTCCTCGACCTGCGCGCGGTCGCCGACGCGGGCCCAGCGGGGGCACGGGACCCCGAGCTCGGTGAGCTTCTCGCGCATGACGATCTTGTCCTGGGCGTGCACGAGGGCGTCGGCCCCCGGCTGCACGGAGGTCACCTCGGCCATCGCGCGCAGTCCCGCGGTGGGGACGTGCTCGTGGTCGAAGGTGACGGCGTCGCACTCGGAGGCGAACGCGACGAGCGCCGCGAGGTCGTCGGCCGCACCGATCGGGGCGGGGGTGATGACCTGGGCCGCACTGACGTCGGGGCCCTCGGCCAGCACCCGCAGCCGCAGCCCGAGGGCGATGGCGGGGGGCTGCATCATCCGGGCCAGCTGGCCCCCGCCGACGACGCCGACGACGGGGAACCCACCGGGTCGGGCGTAGGGGGCGGGGTCGGGTCGCGAACCGAGGGTCGACACGTTCGCCGAGGGTAGGCCACCGGACCCGCTCAGCCGTACCCGACGGGTGCCGATGGACCTCTGGGATGCCACCTCTCGTGGGGTGAGTCACCCTGGTCGCACCGTTCCGCTGTCCTGCGGAGCGTGCCCACGGAGGGGGAAGTCCAGTTGTTCACCGTGATCGCCTGCGTGACGTTCGTCGTCATCGGGATCGTCGGAGCGATGAAGATGGAGGACCACCTCGAGCCGAGGTCGGCCCCATCCGACACGCGGGCCCGCTCCGAACGCTGACCTGGAGCCGGTTCCCAGCCTGACCCGTCAGACTGCGTGGCCGCACCGGTGCACGGGCAACGGCCCGGGACGGGTGGCACGGACGAGCGAGAGGGCGGGAACAGCAGCGTGAGCAGGAACGACCAGGGGTTGGTGCGCCGTCTGCGCGACACCTACGAGGTGCTGGCGCGCGAGGCCGCGAAGTTCGGCATCGTCGGCGGGGTCGCCTTCGTCACCGACTTCGGGGTGTTCAACCTCCTCCGCTACGCGGGTGCCGACGGCGTCGGCGTCCTGCACGCGAAACCGCTGACGGCCAACGTCATCTCGACCGTCCTCAGCATCCTGGTCGCCTGGCTGGGCAACCGGTACTGGACGTTCCGGCACCGCCGCCGGGCCTCGGCCCCGCGGGAGCTGCTGCTGTTCTTCGTGATGAACGGCGTCGGTCTGCTCATCTCCCTGGTCTGCCTGGCCTTCACGTACTACGTCCTCGACCTGCGCGGTCCGGTCGCCTCCAACGTGTCCGCCAAGATCGTCGGGGTCGCGCTGGGGACGTTGTTCCGCTGGTGGGCCTACCGCCGCTTCGTCTTCGTCGAGGAGCTCGGCGAGGAGGGCTGGGAGGCCCACCCGCAGCAGCACGCGGGGTCAGCGTCGGCGCAGGTGGACGACGTCAGCCGCCGAGAGGCTCGTCCGGGCGCCGTCTGACCCCTCCACGACCAGCCGTCCGTCGTCGTCGACGTCGACGGCGAGGGCCTCCAGCGCCGACCCGTCGGGCAGGTGCGCCCGCACGTCCTGGCCGATGGTCGCGCTGAGCGCGCGGTAGTCGGCCAGCGGCGACTCCCCCGCGGCCCACGCGTCGACGCGGGTGCGCAGCGCCCGCAGGTAGCGCCGCAGGACGGTGTCGCGGTCGTGGCTGCGCGCCCCGGCCAGCACCAGCGACGTCGCGGTGTCGACGGGCAGTTCGTCGGTGCGCAACGAGACGTTGATCCCGGCCCCGAGCACGACGCGCTCCTGCCGGACCTCGGCGAGGATCCCGCAGACCTTCCCCGGCCGGTCGGGACCCTCGACGAGGACGTCGTTGGGCCACTTCAACCGGGCGCTCACCCCGAGGGCCCCCATCGCGTCGACGACGGCCAGCCCCGTGACGAGCGGCAGCAGCGACCAGTCCGTGACGGGACGTCGCGGGCGCAGCAGCACCGAGATGGCCAGGCCGGAACGCGGCGGTGCCGACCACACCCGGCCCAGGCGCCCGCGCCCGGCGGCCTGGTGGTCGGCGACCAGGACGGCCCCGTCGGGCGCGTCGGTGTCGGCGAGCAGGTCGGCGTTGGTGGAGCCGGTGGTGGCGACGAGGTCGAGACGGCTCCAGAGCCCGTCCCCCACCAGGGCTCGCCGCAGCGGCAGCGCCCGCAGCGGAGGTCGGTCCAGGTCGGTCCACGGCGTGTCCACGCCCCCACGCTACGCACCGGACTTCCTGGAACGGAGGGTCGTGTGTTTAGGTGAGCCTGACCTGACCACCGCTGTCCTCCTGGAGTCCCCGTGCGCCCCAGTCGCCGAGCCCTGCTCGCCACCGCTCCCCTCGCCGCCCTCGTGACCGCCTGCGGCAGTGCGGAATCGACCCAGGACCCGGGCAGCACCCCGGCGGATACCGGCAGTTCCGCCTTCCCGGTGACGATCGAGCACGCCCTCGGCGCGACGACGATCGAGGCCACCCCGACCCGGATCGTCTGCCTCGGCTGGGGCTCGCAGGACGCGCTGTGGGCGCTGGGCCTGCAACCGGTGGGCGTCCCCGAGGTCACCTACGGCGGGCTCGAGGACGGCACCTACCCCTGGTGGGAGGGCCACTTCGACGCCGCGCAGACCGAGTTCCTGCCCAACCCCACCTCGGGCGAGGTCCCCTTCGAGCAGATCACCGCCCTGGCCCCCGACCTGGTCCTCGCGGTGTACTCGGGGATCACGGCCGAGGACTGGACCACCCTCAGCAGGATCGCTCCCACCGTCGCCTACCCCGACCAGCCGTGGCTGACGACCTGGCAGGACCAGGCCACCCTCATCGGCCGGGCCGTCGGCAGGGCGTCGGAGGCGGCGACCCTGGTCGCGGACACCGAGGACGACCTCGCGAACAGCGCCGCCGCACACCCTGCGCTGCGGGGCAGGACGATCACCTACGTCTCGGCCGACCCCGGCACCCTCTACGTCTACCTCCCGGGTGACCCGCGCGTCGACATGCTGTACGAGCTCGGCCTGGTCGACTCCCCGGGCGTGCTGGCGCTGGCCGAGCAGGAGCAGACGTTCTACGCCGAGGTCGCCAAGGAACGCGTGCGCGACGTCGACTCCGACCTCGTCATCGGCTACGGCATGACCCGCGAGGAGCTCCGTGCGGACCCGGTCTACGCGACGATGCCGGCCGTCGCCGCCGACGCGGTCGCCTGGCTCGAGGACCAGTCCCTGGTCAGCGCGACGTCGGCGACGGTGCTGAACATCCCGTGGCAGCTGGAACGGCTGCTGCCGTTGCTGGACGCGGCCGCCGCGAACGCGCGGGAGTGATCACGCGGCTAGTCTCGCGGCGTGCAGAGAGCTGGACGACCCGCCACCGCCGTCGACGCGGTCGCCGAGGGGCACCTCGAGACGGTGCTGCGCCTGCAGCCGACGTTCGCCCTCACGCTGGGGGTGCCCGATCCCGCCCCCGGTCTCGGTGACCGTTCCCCGGCCGGTCTGGAGCAGGTCGCGGCGCTGAACCGCGCGACGCTCGCCGAGCTGGCCGCCACCCCGGTCGTGGACGAGGTCGACCGCGTCACGGTGGCCGCGATGAACGACCGGCTCGGGCTCGAGGTGGCCCTGCACGACGCGGGCGAGACCCTCGGCGACCTCAACGTCATCGCCTCCCCCGTCCAGGACCTGCGGATGGTCTTCGACCTGCTGCCGACGGAGTCCGACGCCGACTGGCAGGTCGTCGGTGAGCGCCTGGCTGCCGTCCCCGACGCGATCACCGGCTACGTGGAGAGCCTGCGCGCGGCCGCGGCGACCGGACGGGTCGCCGCGGTCCGCCAGGTGCGGGCGTGCATCGCCGAGGCCGGGTCCTACGCCGCCCCGGACGGGTTCTTCGCGACGTTCCCCGCGGGCCACGGCGCCGCCGTCGAGCGCGCCGGGGAGCTGGCTGCGCGGGCCTACGCGGGGCTGGCCGACGTCCTGCGCGAAGAACTCCTGCCCCAGGCCCCGAGCGTCGACGCGATCGGCCGCGAGCGGTACGGGTTGTGGTCGCGCTACCACGTCGGCGCCACCATCGACCTCGACGAGACCTACGCGTGGGGCCTGGAGGAGGTCTCCCGGTTGCGCTCGGAGATGGCCGACGTGGCCCGGCGCATCACCGGTTCCCGCGACGTCGCGGCCGCCGCGGCCGCGCTCGACGCCGACCCCGCCCTGGTGGTGGAGGGAGCCGCGAACTTCCGCGCGTGGATGCAGGACCGCTCCGACGAGACCATCGACGCCGTGCAGGGCAGGCACTTCGACATCCCGGCCGAGATCCTCCGCCTCGAGTGCCGGATCGCGCCGACGACGAGCGGCGGGATCTACTACACCGGCCCCAGCGAGGACTTCACCCGCCCGGGCCGGATGTGGTGGGCCGTCCCGAAGGGCCAGACGACGTTCTCGACGTGGCGCGAGGCGACGACCGTGCACCACGAGGGCGTTCCCGGCCACCACCTGCAGGTCGGCCAGACGGCCGTGAACTCCGCGGTCCTGAACCGCTGGCGCCGGCAGGCCTGCTGGATCTCCGGGCACGGCGAGGGCTGGGCCCTCTACGCCGAAAGGCTGATGCAGGACCTGGGGTTCCTGCGCTCCCCGGGCGAGGTCCTCGGGATGCTCGACGGGCAGTTGCTGCGCGCGGGCCGCGTGGTGCTCGACATCGGGATCCACTGCGGCCTGCCCGCGCCCGCCGAGGTCGGCGGCGGCGAGTGGACCTACGAGAAGGCGTGGGCCTACCTGCAGTCGGTGTCCGGCAACCACGCCGACGTCCTGCGCTTCGAGCTCGACCGCTACCTCGGCTGGCCCGGTCAGGCCCCGAGCTACAAGGTCGGCGAGCGCCTCTGGACGGCCCTGCGCGACGACGTCGCCGCCCGCGACGGTGACTCCTTCGACCTGCGCACCTTCCACCACCGGGCCCTCGACGTCGGCTCGGTCGGCCTCGACGTCCTCCGCTCCGCCCTGCTCCCCGCCTGAGCGGGGGACGGTCCGGGGTGTCGGGCGTGGAACCATGACGGCGTGACGTCGCTGCTCCTCGCCTCCGCCTCGCCCGCCCGGCTGGCCACCCTCCGCTCCGCCGGGATCGACCCGCAGGTCATCGTGTCGGGGGTCGACGAACCCGCGGTGGTCGCGCACTACGGCGTCACCGACGCCGAGGACGTCTGCCTGGTCCTGGCCAAGGCGAAGGCCGAGGACGTCGCCGGGCACGACGACGTCGCCGAGGACGCGCTGGTCCTGGGCTGCGACTCCGTCCTCGCCTTCGACGGTCAGGTCCTCGGCAAGCCGAGCGACGCCGCCGACGCGAGCGCCCGCTGGCAGGCCATGCGCGGGCGCAGCGGGGTGCTGCACACGGGTCACTGGCTGATCGACACCCGGGACTCCGACGCGGGTGGCTCCGGCGCGACCATCGGCGGCGTCGCCAGCGTGACCGTCCACTTCGCCGACGTCTCCGACGCCGAGATCGAGGCCTACGTCGCGACGGGCGAACCGCTGCTCGTCGCGGGTGCCTTCACCCTCGACGGCCTCGGTGGGGCGTTCGTCCGCGGGGTCGAGGGCGACCCGCACGCCGTCGTGGGGGTGTCGCTGCCGCTGCTGCGGGACCTCGCGCGGGAGGCGGGCGTCCGGTGGACCGACCTGTGGGCGCCGCGCGGGTAGTCTCAGCCCTCGTCCCGCCACCCCCGCACCTCCCCACCCCCCTCGATCTCCGGAGACGCCGCATGACCTCCCCCGAACCGTCCACCGAGTCGTCGACGACTGCGGTACGGGTGACGGGTCCGGTCACCAAGGTCCTCGTCGCCAACCGGGGCGAGATCGCGGTGCGCGTGGTGCGCGCCGCCCGCGACGCGGGTCTGCAGTCGGTCGCCGTGTACTCCGAGGGTGACCGCGACGCGCTGCACGTCCGGATGGCCGACGAGGCGTACTCCCTGGGCGGGACCAGCGCCAAGGAGACCTACCTCGACGGGACCAAGCTCGTCGAGGTCGCGGTGCGTTCCGGCGCCGACGCCGTCCACCCGGGTTACGGGTTCCTCTCCGAGAACGCCGGGTTCGCCCAGCAGGTCATGGACGCCGGGCTCACCTGGATCGGCCCGCCGCCCAGCGCGATCGAGGCCCTCGGCGACAAGGTCTCGGCCCGTCACCTGGCCGCCCGCGCCGGGGCCCCGCTGGTCGCCGGCACCCCGGACCCGGTGAACGGACCCGAGGAGGTCATCGCCTTCGCCGACGAGCACGGTCTGCCGATCGCGATCAAGGCCGCCTTCGGCGGTGGCGGCCGCGGACTGAAGGTCGCCCGCGACCGCGACAAGATCGCCGAGCTGTTCGCCTCCGCCGTCCGCGAGGCCGAGGCCGCCTTCGGCCGGGGCGAGTGCTTCGTCGAGCGCTACCTCGACCGTCCCCGCCACGTCGAGACCCAGGTCCTGGCCGACGCCCACGGCGGTGCGGTCGTGGTGTCCACGCGCGACTGCTCGCTGCAGCGCCGCCACCAGAAGCTCGTCGAGGAGGCGCCCGCGCCGTTCCTCAGCGCCGAGCAGGACGCCGAGCTCCGCCGTGCGTCGCTGGCGATCGTGCGCGAGGCCGGCTACGTCGGGGCGGGGACCGTCGAGTTCCTCGTCGCGGCCGACGGGACGCTGGCCTTCCTCGAGGTCAACACCCGCCTGCAGGTGGAACACCCCGTCACCGAGGAGATCAGCGGTCTCGACCTCGTGGTCGAGCAGTTCCGCATCGCCCGCGGCGAGCACCTGGGCTACTCCGAGGTCGCCACCCGCGGCCACTCCATCGAGTTCCGCATCAACGGCGAGGACCCGACGGCGAACTTCCTGCCCCGTCCGGGGAAGCTCACGCGGTTCTCGATCCCCTCCGGTCCCGGTGTCCGCGTCGACACCGGGATCGACCCCCGCGCCGTGGCCGTCAACGGTGGCGTCGAGATCTCCCAGGACTTCGACTCCCTGCTGGCGAAGCTCATCGTGACCGGCGCGACCCGCGAGCAGGCCCTGGCCCGGGCGGCCCGCGCCCTGGGCGAGTTCGCCGTCGAGGGGGTCCCGACGGTCATCCCGTTCCACCGCGCGGTCGTGGCCGACCCCGCCTTCGCGGCCACGAAGAGCGAGGACTTCACGATCCACACCCGCTGGATCGAGACCGACTTCGACGCCTCGACCCTGCCGGGTGCCGGTGCGCTGGAGGCCGGTGGGGACGGTGCGCAGCACCGCGAGACGATCGTCGTCGAGGTCGCCGGGAAGCGCCTCGAGGTGTCCTTCCCCGTCGAGCAGTTCAACGCGCAGCTCTCCCGCGCCGGTCAGGAGATCTCCCGGGCCGGGGTGGCGACGGGTGCGGCCGTGGCCCGCGCCTACCGTTCCGCGACGCACCGCGGCGGCAAGGGCAAGACCAAGGCCGTCGGCGGTTCGGCGCAGAACCCGAACGCGCTGGTCACCCCCATGCAGGGGACCATCGTCAAGATCGAGGTCGCCGAGGGTGACGTCGTCGCCGAGGGCCAGCTCGTCGCGGTCCTCGAGGCCATGAAGATGGAACAGCCGTTGCTGGCCCACAAGGCCGGGACGATCACCGGTCTGACCGCCGCCCAGGGCGACACGACGACCACCGGCACTGTGCTCTGCGAGATCCTCGACGCGTGAGCTGACCCCCACCGCGGAACTCCGCCCGCAGCGTCGGGGAGTTCCGCGGTGAGGTGCGTGCGCTACTCCCCCATCACGTGCAGCTGCCGCGCGGCCTCGGCGAGCGATCCCGTGAGCGAGGGGTAGATCGTGAAGGCGTGCGCGACGTCGTCGACGTTGAGCCGCTTCTCGACGGCGAGGGTCACCGGGAAGATGAGTTCGCTGGCCCGCGGCGCGACGACGACCCCGCCGATGACGGTGCCGGACCCGGTGCGGCAGAACAGCTTCACGAACCCGTCGTGGATGCCGAGCATCTTGGCGCGGGCGTTGGTGGCGAGCGGGAGCTTCACGATCTCGCCCTGCGCCTCCCCGGAGTCGATCTGCGCCTGGGTCCAGCCGACCGTCGCGATCTCCGGCGAGGTGAACACCGTGGAGGCGACCGAACGGAGCTTCAGCGGGGCCACGGTGTCGCCGAGCGCGTGCCACATCGCGATGCGGCCCTGCATGGCCGCGACCGAGGCGAGCGGGAACACCCCGGTGCAGTCGCCGGCGGCGTAGACGCCGCGGGCCGAGGTGCGCGACACCTTGTCGACGTCGATGTGACCCGACTCGCTGGTCCAGACACCGGCCTCCTCCAGCCCGAGCCCGGCGGTGTTCGGGATCGCCCCGACCGCGACGATGCAGTGCGACCCCTCGACGGTGCGGCCGTCGGCGAGGGTCACGGTCACGGAGTCTCCGTGACGTTCCACCTTCGCGGCCCGCGAGCGCGACATGACGTCCATGCCGCGGCGGCGGAACACGCTCTCGAGGACCTCGGCGGCGTCGGCGTCCTCCCCCGGCAGCACCCGGTCGCGGGAGGAGATGAGGGTGACGTGCGCCCCGAGCGCGTCGTAGGCGTTCGCGAACTCGGCACCGGTGACCCCGGAACCGACGACGATCAGGTGCTCGGGGAGTTCGGTGAGGTCGTAGACCTGCTTCCAGGTGAGGATCCGTTCCCCGTCGGGTTCGGCGTCGGGCAGCGTCCGCGGCCGGGCGCCGACGGAGACGAGCACGACGTCGGCCTCGACCCGCGCGCCCGCGTCCTCGCCGTCGCTCACGACCACCGCGTTCGGCCCGTCGAGGGCACCGGCGCCGGAGAGCAGCGTGACGCCCTCCTTCTCCAGCCGGGCCCGCACGTCCGCTGACTGCGCGGAGGCCAGCGCCTTGACCCGGGCGTGCACGCGCGCGAGGTCGACGGTCACCGCGCCGGCGGGTTCGGAGTCGGGGGTGCTGCCGCCGGGGAAGCGGACCCCGAGCTCGGCGGCGCCCGCGACGCTGGCCATCAGCTCGGCCGTGGCGATGAGCGTCTTGGAGGGCACGACGTCGGTGAGGACGGTGGAACCACCGAGGCCGTCGCGTTCGACGACGGTGACGTCGGCCCCCAGCTGGGCCGCGACGAGGGCCGCCTCGTAGCCGCCGGGACCGCCGCCGAGGATCGCGACGCGGGTCGCCTGGTTGATCGGGGACGCGCTGGTGGGACTCACGGACGCCATGGTCCCCTACCCTTTCACTCCGTGCCCGCCTACGCCGCGTACGCGACCAACCTCGATCCCGAAGCCATGATGCAGAAGGCTCCGCACTCCCCCCTGCGTTCCACGGGGTGGCTGCAGGACTGGCGTCTGACCTTCGGTGGCGACGACCGCAGCTGGGAGGGACCGCTCGCGACGGTCGTCGAAGCCCCCGGGGACCAGGTCTACGTCGCCCTCTACGACGTGACCGACGCCGACGAGGCCCGTCTCGACGCCAAGGAGGGGATGGACCTGGGTCTCTTCCGCAAGATCCGCGTCCGGGTCAAGACCCTCGACGGGGACGTCGTCGCCTGGACCTACGCGATCGACGACTACGAGGGCGGGCTGCCGACGGCGCGCTACCTGGGGCGCCTCGCCGACGCCGCGGAGGCCGGCGGTGCCCCGCACGACTACGTCCTCAGCCTGCGTGCGCGCCCCTGCCGGTCCAACGACGCCTGACCTAGGGTGGGGCGCGTGACCTCGATCGCCGCCCCTGACGCCGCTGAGCACGACCCCTTCGCCCTCGCGGAGGAGACGGCCGCGACCTTGGCCGAGCTCAGCGGGGTCGGACGCCACGACGTGGCCCTGATCCTCGGATCGGGCTGGTCGGCCGCGGCGGACCAGCTGGGTGAGGTCGTGGCGACGTTGCCCGCCACCGACCTCCCCGGGTTCCTGCCGCCGGCCGTGGTCGGCCACGCGGGGACGGTCCGCTCGGTGTCGGTCGCCCGCCCCGGGGGGACCCCGCTGCGGGCCCTGGTCCTGCCCCGGTCGCACTTCTACGAGGGTCACGGGGTGCGCGCCGTCGCCCACGGTGTCCGGGTCGCCGCGGCTGCGGGCTGCCGCACGATCGTGCTCACCAACGGTTGCGGTGGACTCGACCCGGCGATCCCGGCCGGTTCGCCGGTCCTGATCTCGGACCACCTGAACTTCACCGGCGCCTCGCCGCTGGAGGGTCCGACGTTCGTCGACATGACGGACCTCTACTCCGCCAGGCTGCGCGGGGTCGCGCGCACGGTCGACCCGGACCTCGCCGAGGGCGTCTACGCCCAGTTCCGCGGGCCGCAGTACGAGACGCCCGCGGAGGTGCGGATGGCCGGGGTCCTCGGGGCGCAACTGGTCGGCATGTCCACGGCGCTGGAGGCCATCGCGGCCCGGCACGCGGGGATGGAGGTCCTGGGCCTCTCCCTGGTCACCAACCTCGCCGCGGGGGTCTCCGACCAGCCGCTCTCGCACGAGGAGGTGCTGCAGGCCGGGCGGGACGCCGCCGGTCGCTGCGCCGCCCTGCTGGCCGGGGTCGTGCCACTGCTCTGACCCCCTCTCGGCGCGGGGACCGCGTGGGTTCCGTGGACCTCGGGTGCAGACCCGCGCGGGCACCCCTCGCGCCGGCGGGAGTCGGGAGGATCAGGGGGTGCTCCCGTCCTCCCCCGTCCTCGCCCGCGCCCGCCGCCTCGGTTCGGCCTCCGCGCTGGCGGCCCTCCTGCTGGTGACGGGGTGCAGCGGCGGCGGTGGGACCGGTCGTCCGGACCCGGCGGGCTCGCCGTCGTCCTCCCCCACCGCTCCTGCGGCGAGTGCCCCGGCGAACCCCCACGTGGCCGACGCGCAGCAGTTCACCGGCAAGGACTTCGGCGACGGCCAGGTCCGCCAGACCGTCCTGGAGGGCGCGAGGTCCGGGGTGACGATGACGGTGTGGGTGTGGACCCCACCGCAGTACGACGACCCCCGCTACGCCCACTCCGACTTCCCGGTGCTGTTCCTCTACCCGGGGGGCGACGGCGCCTCCTACAACAACTGGACCGACCGCTCGTACTCGGCGCTGGACGTCGTCCGGACGGGGTCGGCGAACGGTTCCGTCCTGCCCTTCGTCCTCGTCATGCCGGAGATGCAGGTCTCGAAGGACCTCGACACCGAGTGCACCGACCTGCCGGGTGAGCCCGCCGTCGGGACGTTCCTCGACACCGACGTCCCGACCATGGTGCGCGACGACTTCCGCGTCACGGCCCCGGGTCGCGGGTGGGGTACGGCGGGTGCGTCGTCGGGGGCCTACTGCGCCGCGGCCGTCGCGTTGCGCCACCCGGAGGACTTCGGGGCCGTCGTCAGCATCGCCGGGTACTTCGACATGGAGACGAACCTGCCCCAGCGCAAGGACCCCGCCGTCCGGGCGCTCTACCCCACCGCCCTCGCCGCGCAGGGCAGAGCGGGTTTCCCGGTGCTGCTGCTGGCCGGGACCGCCAGCCCGGACGACGTCACCCGGGCCCAGCGCTTCGCGCAGCTCCTCCGCCCGCCCGCCACCGCCGAGATCTCCCTGCAGCAGGGCGGGCAGCACCTGACCACGTCGTTCAAGGCCGTGATGCCCCAGGTCTTCGCGTTCTTCAGCCGGCACCTGAGCGGACCCACGCCGTCCTGAGCGTCAGCGCGCGGCGGCCCGCTTGTACTGGCGCGTCGCCAGCGGGACGAACACGACGAGGATGACGACGATCCAGGCCAGGGTGTAGAGCTCCGCGTGCTGCAGCGCCCACGACGAGGGTTCCGCGCCGGGCCCCACGTTGCCGAACCGCTCACGCGCCGACTGCACCAACGTCGACACCGGGTTCCACTCGGCGATGTGCCGCAGGACCGGGGGGTAGCTCTCGATGGGCACGAAGCCGTTGGTGAGGAAGGTGACCGGGAAGATCGTGATGAACGTCAGGTTGTTGAACGCTTCGGGGGTGCGGATCAGCAACCCGAGCATCGCCATGCACCACGAGATCGCGTAGGCGAACAGCAGGAGCAGCGCGTACCCGACCACGGCGTCCAGGAACGACGTCCGGATCCGCCAGCCGATGATCAATCCCGTCAGGGACATGATGACGGTGACGATCACGTTGGTCACCACGTCGGAGGACGTCCGCCCCACCAGCACGGCCGACTGGGCCATGGGCAGCGAGCGGAACCGTTCGATGATCCCCTTCTGCATGTCGTCGGCCAACCCGGCGCCCGTGATGGTGGCCCCGAAGATGACCGTCTGGGCGAAGATCCCGGGGACGAGGAACTCCCGGTAGTTGATGCCCGGGACCTCGATCGCCCCGCCGAAGACGTACCCGAACAGCAGGATGAACATGATCGGGGAGATGAGGGTCCCGACCAGCAGGTCGGGGATCCGCTTGATCTTGATGAGGTTGCGCTTGGCGACGACGGACCCGTCGGCGAGCGCCATGCCCAGCGAGCTCATGCGTTCTGCTCCTCGTGCTCGTCGGCGAGTTCCTCGGCGGGTTTGCCGGTGAGGGTGAGGAAGACGTCGTCCAGGGTCGGCCGGCGCAGCCCGGCGTCGAGCGGGACGACCCCCACCGCCTCGAGCCGGCGCAGTGCGTCCACGAGGGCGGGGGTGCCCCCGCTGACCGGGACGGTCACCCGGCGGGCGCGGCGTTCGACCTGGATCTCCCCCACCGCGACCGGCCGCAGGATCTCCACCGCGGTCTCGACCTCGGCGTCGACCGCGACGACGACCTCGACCCGCTGACCGCCGACCTGCGTCTTGAGCTCGTCCGCCGTGCCGCGGGCGATGACGCGGCCGTGGTCGATGACCACGATGTCGTCGGCGAGGCGTTCGGCCTCCTCCAGGTACTGCGTGGTCAGCAGCAGGGTCGTCCCGCCCTGGACCATCTGGGTCAGCAGTTCCCACATGTCGTTGCGCGAGCGCGGGTCCAGACCCGTCGTCGGCTCGTCGAGGAACAGCACCGGGGGCTGGGCGACGAGCGCCCCGGCCAGGTCGAGGCGACGACGCATCCCACCGGAGTAGGTCTTGGCCACCCGGTTCGCCGCGTCGCTCAGCCGGAACTGCTCGAGGAGTTCGTGCGCCCGTTCGCGGGACCGCTTGCGGCCCAGGTGGTAGAGCCGGCCCACCATGTCCAGGTTCTCGAACCCGGTCAGGTTCTCGTCGACCGCCGCGTACTGCCCGGACAGGCCGATGCGGCGGCGGACCTCGCGCGGGTCGCGCAGGACGTCCACCCCGGCCACGGTGGCGCTCCCCTCGTCGGGGACGAGCAGCGTCGTGAGGACGCGCACCGTCGTCGTCTTGCCGGCGCCGTTCGGCCCCAGCAGCGCGAGGACCGTGCCCTCGGGCACGTCGAGGTCCACCCCCGCCAGTGCCGTGACGTCCCCGTACCGCTTGACCAGACCGCGGGCGCTGACCGCTGACCCCGTGACTGCTGCTGGACCGCTCACCGACATGTCCTCGACCCTAGGAGAGACCACCGACACCACGCCCGTCCTTCGCCTCGCCATTTCGATCCGTTCGACGTCCCGACCCGGGCCGCGGTAAGAACTCATCGTCCGACCACCCCCGTTCCAGCAGCGTCTCCCCGGCCCGCCAGGCCGCGATCGCCGCCGCGACGTGGTCCACGGTGTCGTCGGGCAGGTCGTCGACGTCGGCCCAGCGCAGCTCGTCGCACTTGTCCGGTTCGCCGATCCTCGGCTCCCCCGACCAGCGGTGGACCGCAAAGAACGTGTGCAGGTACTCCCGGTCCCCCGGGCGTTCCGGGGCCAGGTGCGCGGTGAGGACCAGCCGGGCGTCCGCGGGGTCGACCCGCAGGCAGACCTCCTCGGCCACCTCGCGGACCAGCGCGGCCCGCAGCGGTTCACCGCCGTCGACGTGGCCGGCGGGCAGCCCGAGCTCGCCGTCGTGGTACCCCGAACCGCGCCGCCGCGCGAGCAGCACCCGGGACCCGTGGAGCACCAGGGCCTGCACCGCGAGCGGCACGCTGAACCTGCCACGGGGATCGTCGACCACAGCGGCGACCCTCTCACCGACCTCCGACGCGATGATCACCGGTCAGGGTGCGGAGTCCGGCGACGCGTCGCCCGCGAGCACGCGCGCCACGAACTCCGACTTCCGCTGCGTGTACGCGAACCTGTCGCCGACGTGGTCGAGGGCGAGGCGGCGTTTGAGCGCCGCGTACTCGTCCCGGAGGACGGCATCGGACCGCAGGGCGTCCCGGAACCCGAGGTAGGCCCGCCAGGCGGGGCCCCCCTCCACGACGACGTGGACGAGGTGGGTCCGCCACCCGGGCTCCCGCCCGAAGACGCGGTCGTCCGGGATCCCCACGTCACCGGCGTAGTCGTAGCCGAGCGAGGCCATGACCTCCACCATCTCGTCCGCGGCCCGGAGTTCCGCGACACCGACGCAGAGGTCGATGACGGGTTTCGCGGGAAGACCGGGGACGGACGTGCTGCCCACGTGCTCGACCCGCCGGGTCCAGCGTCGCAGCGCCACCCGCAGCCGGTCGCCCTCGACCCGGCCCGCCGTGATCCACGCCGCAGCGTGGGGAACCAGCTCGACCTCTCCGTCGCGCAGCCCCAGCGTCACCCGCTACACCCCCTCGGTGTCCCGCAGGACTCCCATCATCGCCATCTCATCGTCGAGCGGCGGCCCGTCGTGCACGCACGCCTGCAGATCGGCCAGCAGGGCCTCGGCGTCCAACCCCGCACCGATGAGCACGAGTTCGCTCGCCCGGTCCGAGCCCCGTGGCCAGTCGCCCCGTTCGAACCGCACCGCCGCCCCGACGGTGTGCAGCAGGTAGCGCTGCGGGAAACCCTCGACGGCGAACCGCAGGAAGCCCTTCATCCGGAAGACCCCGGACGGGCGAGCGGCGAGGAACTCCACGAACCGGCGCGGGTCCAGCGGGGCGGCGCTGCGGAACTCCAGGGCGTCGTACATCGTGTGCAGGTGGTCGGTGTGCTCGTGCTCCCCGACGAGTTCCCCGAGGGTCAGCTGCCGCTGTTCCCGGGGGCGCTGCTCGAAGAGCAACCGCGCGTCCATCCGGCCGCGCGCGGCGGGGACGACGGGGGCCCACGCGTTGAGCCCCCGGCACACCTCGGCGACCCGCGCCGCCGCCTCCGGGGACACCAGGTCGGTCTTGGTGAGCAGCACGACGTCCGCCATCGCGACGTGGTCGTCGAGTTCGGCGTGCCGCAGCCGGGTGGCCTCGAACTCCACGGCGTCGACCACGACGACGAGCCCGCCGTAGCTCACCCCGGGCACGGAACTGCTCAGCACCTGGCGGACCATCGCCCCGGGTTCCGCGACCCCGCTCGCCTCGATGACGACGGCGTCCAACTCCGCCCCCCGACGCGCGGCCGTCAGCCGGGTCAGCAACTCGTCGATGGTCCCCTCGTCGGTGGAGCAGCACAGACAGCCGTTCTCCAGCGACACCGTGCTGTCGGCCCAGCCGGCCACGAGGAGGGCGTCGATGCCGACGGCGCCGAAGTCGTTGACGACGACCCCGAGCCGTACGTCGGTGGCCGAGCGCAGCAACTGGTTGAGGACCGTGGTCTTGCCCGCTCCGAGGAACCCGGCGAGGACGACCACGGGAGTGCTCACCCGGCCATCGTCGCACGGGGTCCTCGTAGGGTGAGGGGGTGAACGCCGACCCGTCGCAGACCCTGCACGACCGCGTCCGGACCTGGATCGAGGACGATCCCGAACCCCGCGACCGCGCCGCCCTGGAGGCGTTGCTGAGCGCGGCGACGGCCGGGGACGCCGAGGCCGGGCAGGAACTCGCGGACCGGTTCAGCGGGCCCCTGGAGTTCGGGACCGCCGGACTGCGCGGGGTCGTCGCCGCCGGGGAGCACCGGATGAACCGGGCCGTGGTGCAGCGGGCAGCCGCGGGTCTCGGGGCCTGGTTGACCCAGCGCTTCGAGCGCCCCCGCGTCGTGATCGGGCTCGACGCCCGCCACGGCTCGCGCGAGTTCGCCGACGACTCCGCCGCCGTCCTCACCGCGGCCGGCTGCGAGGTCCTGCTGCTGCCCCGGCCGCTGCCGACGCCGCTGCTGGCCTTCGCCGTGCGCCGCTACGCCGCCGACGCCGGCGTCATGGTCACGGCGAGCCACAACCCCGCCCGGGACAACGGCTACAAGGTCTACCTCGGCGGCCGGGTCGCCCCCGAGGACGGCCGGGGGGTGCAGATCGTGCCACCGGCCGACGCCGAGATCGCCGCCTGCATCGCCGCCGTCGGACCGCTGCGCGACCTCCCCCTGGCCACGCAGGGGTGGACGGTGCTCGGTGAGGAGGTCGTGGAGGACTACCTCGCCGCGATCACCGACGCGGTGCGGCCGGCGCCGGGGCGCGACCCGAGGGTCGTCGTCACCCCGATGCACGGCGTCGGCGGACCGGTGCTGCTGGAGGCGCTGCGGCGCAACGGCTTCCACGACGTCCACATGGTCCCGGAGCAGGCCGACCCCGATCCGGAGTTCCCGACCGTGCCCTTCCCCAACCCCGAGGAGGCCGGCGCGCTCGACCGCGCGGTCGCCCTGGCGCAGCGGCTGGGCGCGGACGTCGTGCTGGCCGTGGACCCCGACGCCGACCGCTGCTGCGTGGCCGTTCCCGGACCCGAGGGGTTCACGACGCTGAGCGGCGACGACCTCGGCCGGGTGCTGGGGGACGAACTCGCCGCGCCCGGCGCGGTCCTGGCCTGCTCGGTGGTGAGTTCCCAGGCCCTGGCCGCCGTCGCCGAACGCCACGGCGCGCGCTTCGCGTCCGCCCTCACGGGGTTCAAGTGGATCGCCCGCGTCCCGGAACTCACCTTCGGCTACGAGGAGGCGATCGGCTACTGCGTCGCCCCGGAGGTCGTCCGGGACAAGGACGGGATCTCCGCCTCGCTGCTCGTCGCCGGGATCGTCCGCCGGGAACTCGCGGCGGCGCGCACCCTGCACGACGTCCTGGCCGACCTCGACCGCGCCGACGGCGTCCACCTGACCGCTCCGGTGACGATCCGCGTGGAGGACCTCTCCCTCATCCCGGCCACCATGGCGAGGCTGCGCGCGCAACCGCCCACGAGCCTCGGCGGTTCGCCGGTGACCAGCGTCGAGGACCTCGCGGACGGTCTCGACGGACTCCCACCCACGGACGGGCTGCGTTTCCGCACCAGCGACGGCACCCGGGTCGTGGTGCGCCCGAGCGGGACCGAGCCGAAGCTCAAGGGCTACTGCGAGGTCGTGGCCGCCGTGACGGACGGGGACGACGGGGAACTCACCGTGGTGCGTGCCGCCGCCCGCGAGCGTCTGTCCGCGGTGACGGCGGACGTGCGGGCGGTCGTCGCGATCGACTGACACATCGATCGTCGATGTGCCACGCTCACGGTGTGACGTATCGACTGTCGATGGCCCCGCGGGTGGCGCAGCGTTTCGGCGTGCACCTGCGCCCGCACGTGATCGCGCTCACCGCGTTCGTGGCGCGACGTCTCGCCTGGCTCTGCCTCGTCGTGGGAGCCCTGATCCTCATCAGCCCGGGAGGGGACGGCAGCTACCTGCCGGTCCAAGCTTCCGGCGGGTACACCGTGATCAACGGGACGGTGACCGCCCCAGCGGTCCCCCGAGGGGTCCAGGTGCTGGTGCCGGTCGGCGACTCCGAACCCGTGCTCACGCTCAATTCGCCCCCGCCGGGCGAGAACAGGCTCGCCAACGGACGGACCGCGCTGACCTGGCTGAGCGTGGGTGCCGCCGCCTGGTGGCTGGGTCCGCTGCTGCGCACTTTCGCCTCCGGTGACCCGTTCGAGCGCGGCAACCCGCGGCGGTTGCGCCTCACCGCCCTGGCCGTCCTGGTTGCGACCCATGTCGCCCCGCTGCTGCCCCCGCTGGCGGCGCACCTGGCCCTGAACCGCCTGGGGGTGGACGGGTTCTCCCCGCGGTGGGGATTTCCCGTGCACATCCCGATCCTCTTCGTCGTTCTCCTGCTCCTCCTCGCCGGCGCCCTGCGCCAGGGTCGTTCCCTGCAGGACGACCTGGTCGGCCTGGTGTGACGGACGAAGACCAGCACCACCGCGTCGTCTGCCACCTCGACCGCCTCCTCGCCGAGCGCGGGATGACGCTCGCCGAACTCGCCGCGCGGGTCGGGGTGACCGTGGTGAACCTCTCGGTCCTCAAGAACGACCGGGCCCGCGCGGTCCGGTTCTCCACCCTGACCTCGATCTGCGACGTGCTGGGGTGCCAGCCCGGTGACGTTTTCAGCGTCGCTCAGGGTCGCTGAGCGGCGGGCTGCACCACGATCTCGCTGACGTCCACGCCGGCGGGTTCCTCGACGGCGTAGCGGACGGCGCGACCGATGGCGTCGGGTCCGATGGCGTTGCGGCGGTAGGCGACCATCCCGTCGGCGGCGGCCGCGTCGGTGATGTGCGTCGCGAGCTCGCTCTCGACGACCCCCGGGCTGACGGTGGTCACCCGGATCTGCGGCGGCAGGTCCATCCGCACCCCCTCCATCAGCGCCCGCACGGCGTACTTCGTGGCGCAGTAGACCGCCGCGGTCGGGGAGACGCTGTGCGCGCCCACCGAGGCGGTCGTCACGAAGTGTCCGCGACCCTGGCGCTGGAAGTGCGGGAGGGCCGCGGCGATGCCGTTCAGGACACCCTTGACGTTGACGTCGACCATCCGTTCCCACTCGTCCACGAGCAGCGAACCCACGGGCGAGAGCAGCATCACGCCGGAGTTCCCGACGAGGACGTCGATCCGGCCGTGATCGGCCACGACGGCGTCCACGACGCTGCGGTGGGCCACCGCGTCGGTGACGTCGAGCACGGCGGTCGAGGCGGAGAACCCCTGGGCGGTGAGGTCGGCCGCGATCCGGCCGAGTCGTTCGGCACGGCGCGCCGCGAGGACGACGTGGTGTCCGGCTGCGGCGAGTTCGCGGGCGACCCCCTCACCGATGCCGCTGGAAGCACCGGTGACGAGGACGATCTTCTGCTGTTCGGTCATGCTTCGAGGTTCGCGGCCGCGAGGAGCGCGAGGGAGACCGCGCTCAGGGTGGCCGCGCCACACCTACCCTCGGCCGCCGCCGACGACCTACCGTTCAGACGTGAGCACCGCACTCGGGGACTACCTGCGCGCCCGGCGGGCCGATGTCTCCCCCACCGAGGCCGGCCTCCCCGCGGGTCCTCGGCGACGGGTCCCGGGACTGCGCCGCAGCGAGGTCGCCGTCCTCGCCGACATCAGCGTCGAGTACTACGTCCGCCTCGAGCAGGGCCGCGAACGTGGTCCCTCCCCCGCCGTCCTGGACGCCCTCGCCGCCGCGTTGCGGTTGCCCCGCGACGGGCACGAGCACCTCTACCGCCTGGCCGGTCTCGCCCCGGTACCCGAGGCCACCGGTCCCGAACGGGTCGATCCGCGCCTGACCGGCCTGCTGCAGACCTGGACGGCGACCCCGGCCCTGGTCCTCGGCCGGGCCCTGGACGTGCTGGCCGCGAACCCGGTGGGCACCGAACTGTTCAGCGGTTTCCCCACGACCCGCAACCTGGTCGAGTTCGTGTTCCTGGACCCCGGCGCGCGGGACCTCTACCCGGACTGGGACGTCGTCGCCCGCAACACCCTGGCCGCCCTGCGCCTCGCCGACGGGGCCCACCCGGGCGACCCGCGGATCGCCCGGGTACGGGACCGGTTGGGAACCAGCGCGGAGTTCCTGCGGACGTGGGCCCGGCACGACGCCCGGGGCAAGACCGCGGAGCTCAAGACGTTCGACCACCCGCGGGCAGGCGAGATGACCCTGCACGTCCAGACCTTCGACGTCCGCGACGCCGCGGGCCAACAACTCGCCGTCTACCACGCCGATCCGGGAACTCCCAGCGCCGACGGGCTGGCCCTGCTGGGGATCCTCGCCGCGCAGCGCTCCCGGGAGACGACGGGCTGAGCCGGTCAGCGCCCCACGGCCGCCCGCACCAGAGCGGCCACCGCGAGGGAGGAACTGTGCGCGGGCCACGCGATGTGGGTCCCGACCACCGGCGCGTCCACGACGGGAACCGCCCGGTGCTCGGCCCACAACCACGACCGCGCCGACTCCGGGAACACCGCGACGGTCCGGCCGAGGGCGATCAGCTGGGCGAGCTGGGACACGTCGCTGATCGCCG
The DNA here is from genome assembly GCF_979255925.1 of Kineococcus sp. AC630. Classification (NCBI taxonomy): domain Bacteria; kingdom Bacillati; phylum Actinomycetota; class Actinomycetes; order Kineosporiales; family Kineosporiaceae; genus Kineococcus; species Kineococcus sp. AC630. The sequence goes on along the minus strand of NZ_CEEDMJ010000002.1, from coordinate 282,601 downwards.
GCCCCGGACCGGGGAGGAACGAACCGTCGCGCTGCGGCCAGCGGGCCATCGGCAGGCCGGGGAGGTCGGAGACCTCGGCCACCGTGACCGAACTCCGCGACGCGAGGGGGTGCGTGGCGGGGAGGATCGCGACCTGCCCCTCGGTCGAGAGCTGCTCGCTGTCGAAACCCGCGAGGGAGTTGAACGGGGTGTGCAGCAACGCCACGTCGGCGCGGCCGTCGCGCAGCATCTGCGCCTGGTCGCACAACCCGCTCGGCAGGACCTCGACGGCGACGGCGCCCGGTTCGGCCGCGTAGGCGTCGAGGACCTTCCGCAGCAGTTCGTGCGAACCGGCAGCCTTGACCGTGAGGACGAGCGTCCCCCGCTGCGCGACCGCCCGCCGCGTCCGGCGGGCGGCGGCGCTCGCGGCCTCCAGCGTCGCGCGGCCCTCGACCAGCAGCACCGACCCGGCGTCGGTCAGGCTGACCCCCTGCCGGTCGCGTTCCAGCAGGAGGACCCCGAGGCGGCGTTCGAGCTGCTGGATGGCCCGTGAGAGCGGCGGTTGCGCGATGCCGAGGCGTTGCGCCGCCCGGCCGAAGTGCAGGTCCTCCGCCACGGCGACGAAGTACCGCAACTCCCGGGTCTCCAACGTGTCCACCACGACAGCCTACGCATCGTGATACCCGGAAGGTATGACGGACCACCCGATCGGTGTTGGACCGGCACGGGAACCCCGACCGACCATCGAGCACATGAGTGAGAAGAAGACCGCGCTGGTCACCGGCGCGAACAAGGGCATCGGCTACGAGATCGCGGCAGGGCTGGGCACCCTCGGCTTCCGGGTGGGCGTCGGGGCCCGGGACCCGGAACGCCTCGGGACGGCCGTGGCGAAGCTCCGGGCCGACGGCGTGGACGCGTTCGGCGTCCCCCTGGACGTCACCGACGACGCGAGCGTCGCCGCGGCGGCGGAACTCCTGCAACGGCAGGAGGGCCGCCTCGACGTCCTCGTGAACAACTCCGGGATCTCCGGCCCGTACACCCCCGACTGGACCCAGGACCCGACGACGCTCGACCTCGACGCCGTCCGGGCCGTGGTCGACGTGAACGTCTACGGAACCGTCCGGGTGACGAACGCCCTGCTGCCCCTGCTGCGCCGGGCCCCGTCCCCCCGGATCGTGAACACCTCCAGCAGCATGGGTTCGCTGACGCGGCGGACCGGACCGGTGATGGCCGCCTACGCGCCGTCGAAGAGCTTCCTGAACGCGATCACCGTGCAGTACGCCCGGCAGCTGGAGGGCACCGGGATCCTGGTCAACGCCGCCTGCCCGGGGCTGGTCGCGACCGACTTCACGGGTTTCCACGGCCGGAGCCCGGCCGAGGGGGCCGCGACCCCGGTCCGGCTCGCGACCCTGCCCGACGGCGGCCCCAGCGGTGGTTTCTTCGACGACGAGGGCGAGGTCCCCTGGTGAGTCAGCGCACGTCGACGAACACCGGGTTCGTGTAGCACCACAGGTCGTCCCACGGGTCGGAGTCCCCGATCCGGTCGACCAGCGGGTGCCCGTCGGCGGCCTGGTGGCGACCGTCGCTGCCGCGGAAGCGGACGTACAACGGGTCTGCGACCCCGCGCAGGACGGTGCGGAACACCTGACGGCCGGTGGCGGAGGCCGGGACCTCGAAGCTCTCGACCACCCGGGTTCCCGGCGCCTCGAACAGGTCCCGGTCGACGTCGGCCACCCGCCCGGTGACCGTTCCCACGATGACGTCCCAGCGGGCCGAGCGTGGGACCGCACCGCTGCCGTTGGCCTGCGTCGCAGGGTCGACGACGAGTTCGACCTCGACGTCGCCACCGCGGTCGACGGTCGTCCGCGCCCCGAACGTCACCCCCGGGCCGGCGCCCGTCCGGACCCGTCCCTCGACGGCCTTCACCAACCCGCCGTGCACGACGAAGACCCGCCCGGACCGCAGCGCGCCCATCACCGACCGGTAGTCCCGGGACGCGGAACCCACGCAGGTCCGGGAGTAGAAACCCGGCGCGAAGTCGACGTAACCGTGCTGCACGACCCCGGTCTCGACGGGTTCTCCGCGGGAACCGTGTTCGCGGTAGTGCTCCAGCGAGAGGTTCCCGACCCGGACGGTGTCGCCGATGTCGAAGTGGTTGTCGGAGTTCGCGGTGATCCACCACGGCAGCCCCTCGGCCAGCAGCGAGTCCCACAACCCGCCCATCCGGGCGGTCGCGGCGTCGAACCCGCCCCACGTCCGGTACTGGTCGAGGTCGTAGCCGGGGAAGGACCACTTCCCGGGACGTTCGTCGTACTGACCGCGTCCCCGCCCGCGTCCGAGCGGGGCGGGCAGCGCCGCGGCCTGGTGACCGGGTGCCCCCTCCCAGCCGATGAACACCCCGGGCGCCGCGTCGCGCCAGCCGCGCACCTTCGACGGGGTGACCCGACCGGTCCGCATGGGGTGGTTCGAGAGCACGAGGGCCTCGCCGACGGTCCCGGTCCGCAGTTCCTCGACGAGCCAGGCGAGGGCGTCGAGACCGACCTGTTCCGCCTCCGGGCCGGGGTGGACGGAGTCCTCGATCAGCCGTGGGCCGCCGGGGTTCTGCCGCGCCCCGAGGACGTCGCCGTCGAAGGCGCGTTCGAAGCGCTGCAGCAGGTCGGGGGTGTCCACGTGCTCGGGGGCGATGAACGTCGCGTGCTCGGCGCCCGGGATGTTCCACTCCATGCCCTGGAAGACCAGGACGGGGTGGCGGCGGCGAGCCTCGGCGATCAGCGGGGTCTGCAGCGCGACGGACTGCTTGGCGTGGTCGGGGCCGCCGTGGTCGGTGATGACCATCCAGTCCAGCCCGCACTCGTGCGCCCGGCGGACCTGGTCGTCCACGGAGTACATCGCGTCGCGGGAGAAGGTGGTGTGGATGTGGTGGTCCCCGGCGTACCAGGCGAAGTCCCGGTCGTCGCCGTCGGAACTGACCGGATCGGGCGGCAGCGGGGACGGCGCGTGGGAGTGCGGTTCGTCGGAGAGCACGGGCCCCAGCCTGCCAGTCGGGGGACGGAGTGCTCGAACGACCCTCTCCCGGCACAGGAACCTCAGTAGACTCACTGATCGTGAGCACTTCGCTACCGGACGCTGTCGTGGGACTGGGTGCCCCACGGGAGTCCCCGTTGCGGGTGTCCACCGCCGGAGCGGCGTTCCCGACGGGCCTGCGGATGACCACGGGGTCCCCCACCGGACCCTCCACCCCGCGGTCCGGCGAGCCGTCGACCGACCTGCCCGACGTCGTCCCCGACCTCGTCGTCGCCGACGGCCCCGTCGGGGGTTCCGGCACCGGTCCCCTGCTCGAGGTGCTCGCCCCGACCACCGGGGAACGCCTGCTCTCGGTCGAGGACACCCCACCGGACCTGGTGCAGCGCATCGTCTCCGACACGGCCGCGACCAGCCGCAGCGACTGGGCCTGGTTGTCGGCGGAGGACCGGGCGCGCTTCCTCTTCGCCATCGCCGACGTCCTCGCCGACCACGTCCGCGCGCTCGCCGTGACCGCGGCCCTCACCACGGGGCGGCCCGTCGCGGCCGGGTACACCCTCGACGCCCCGGCCGCGCACGCCGCCGCCTTCTCCGCCGCCGGCTGGGCGGACAAGCTGGAGGCCGTCGGCGCCGCCCACCGTCCCGGCGGGGGTGTCGTCGGGGTGCTGACGACCTGGCGGACCAGCACCGCCGACGCCCTGACCGCGATCGTGGCGGGGCTGGCGACCGGCTGCGGTGTCGTCCTGCGGGCACGGCCGGCCGCGGCGGCGAGCGCCCGGCAGCTCGTCCGGCTCGTGGAGGAGGCGGGTGTCCCGCACGGTCTGGTCCGGGTCGCGCCCGGGGCGGACCAGGCCACCGACGCCCGGTTGTGGGCGCACGCGGACCTCGTGGCGGTCCGCGCCGACGGCTCCCTCGACGACCTGCGCAGCGTGGGCATCGCCCTCGCCCACGCCGGAACGCCTCTGCTGCAACGGCTCGACGCGCCCCACGTCGACGTGGTCCTGCCGGAGGCGGACCTGGAGGAGGTGATGGCCGCACTCGTCGCCGCGGCCGTCGGTGGCGCCCACGAACGGCCCGGCGGGTCGCGGGTGGTCGTGGCCCGCACCGTGGCCGACGCGCTGGTGGCCCGGGTGGCGCCCGTCGTCGCGCGACTGCGCACCGGGCACCCGCTGGACCGGGCGACGGCGGTCGGCCCCGTCCCGAGCCCGCACCTCGCCCGCGCCGGTCACGAGGCCCTGGACAGCGCCTTACCGTCCGGGCTGCCCGAGGCCGGCTGGTGGACGCCGCCGGGGGTCGTCACGCTCGGCCGGCACAGCGCGTGGCCACCGCCGGGGCCCGTCCTGGGGGTGCGGACCATCCGCTCGCCCGCCGACGTGCTGCCCCACCTCGAAGGGGCCGGCTCCGTCACCGTGTGGGGCGGCTCCCTGGGCACCGACGTCCCGGCACCGCCGGACCCGCGGCGGGACGCGCTGGACCTCCTCCGGGCCTGCCGTGGGTGAAGCGCCGTTCAGCCCTGACCCCTCCCACAGCGCCGCTCGTCGCGGGCGCGCCCTGCTGGCCGCCGCGGCCGAGGTCGAGGCCGGGCGGACCACGTTCGTCGAGCGGGTCCGGCGGGCGCACCGGTGCGGGATCTCCGAGGCGGTCGCCCAGGTCGACGGCTGCGTGGACACGATCGTGCGCTGGGCGGGGTGGGCCGACAAGCTCGACCTGCTGCTGCCCGTCGCCATCGACCGCCGGCCACCTCCGGTGGCGATCCTGGCGCCGGAGGAGTTCCTCGGCGCCGCCCGCGCGATCTGCTCGGCCCTGGCGGCGGGTGCGCGCTGCGTCGTCGCGCACGAGTCGGCGGCCGTCGGGGCGCTGGTCGACGTGGTCGCGGCGGAGTTCCCCGCGAGCGCGGTGACCGTCGTCGCCCGGGACCCCGACACGGTGCGCAGGCTGGCGACGACGGTGACGCTGCTGGACGCCCGGGCGGCGGCGGCCGACTACGACGCGGACCTGCGCCTGGCCTGCGCCGAGGCCGGGACCCGGGTCCTCCCGCCGCTGTCCCCGGCGGCGCTGGCCGACCTGGCCGACCTGGACCTCGTCGCGGCCCTCTTCTCGGGGGCCACCGTTCCGGTGTGACCCTGAGCGGACCCTGAAGTTCCCGGCGGAAGGGCGACGACGGCGACCTCCCGTGCCTACCGTCGGCGCGTGGACCTCACCCCCGAACGCCTCGCGCCCCTGCTCGTCGTCCTCGCCGTCCTCCTCGCGGCGGTTCTCGTCGTGCTCGCCGCCCGGTCGGGGTGGCGCCGGGGTGCCTCCCGCCCGGTCCTCGCCCTGCTCGGCGTGGCGGTCGGTGCCGTCACCGGCGTCGAGGTGGCCGCCCGGATCCAGGCGCACTGGCCGCAGACCGGCGGGGACGCCGTGATCCTCTCGATCGGCACGGTGCTCGTGCTGGCCGTCGTCGGGGCGTCGCTGGGCGCCGCCGTCGGTGCCGGACTGGCGCGGGCCCTGGGCGCGGTGCACCTGGGGGTCCTGGACCGGGTGGCCGGGGCCGTGGTGCGTGGCGGGCTGGCCGTCGTGCTCTGCGCCGTGCTCCTCCCGTTCCTCCCGCTGGTGCCCGGTGACGGTCTGCGCCAGTCGCTCGAACAGGTGGGCCGACACGTGCTCGACCCCGTCGCCACCGCGGTCGGCGCCACGCTGGGCGGACCGGGGGGCGGACCGGATCCCCGCTGACGGCAGCGGTCACCCCCGTCCGCGACGGGACCGCGCCGAGCGCGGCGGAGCCTGCCGCAGCCGGTCCCGGACGGGGCCGAGGACGCGCTGGAGGGCGTCGAGGTCGCGTTGCGGGACGTCCTCGAAGAGGAGGCCGCGCACGACGTCGACGTGGCCGGGCATAACCGTCGCGAGCACGTCGCGCCCGGCGGCGGTGAGGGTGACGACGGTGCTGCGCTCGTCGTGGGGCGAGGATTTCCGCTCGATGAGACCGCGCTTCTCGAGCTGCCCGGCCTGGTAGGTGAATCCGCTGCGGCTGTAGACGATCCGGTCGGCGAGGTCGGTCATGCGGTGATCCACCGACGGACTGGTGCCGAGGGTCGCGAGGATCTGGAACTGGACGGGGCTGAGGTCCCCGTCGGCGCGCAGCTGGGCCGTGACGGCCTGCTCGAGCAGGTTCCCGACCTCGGTCAGGGCGAGGTACGTCGCCAGTTGCTGCTCACTCAGTCCGCGGTCCACCCCCTCAGGGTACTTGCGTCGAATTCGAAGCAGTCGTACTCTCAGCAGGTGCTTCGAATTCGGAGCACCTGCTGATGGAGGAGAGCCCATGCGCGCCGTTCGCATCACCCGGTACGGAACCGCCGACACCCTGCGGGTCGAGGAGGTCGACCGCCCCGTCCCCGCCGACGGCGAGGTCCTCGTCCGGGTCGCCGCCACCACGTTCAACGCCGTCGACGGCGCCATCCGGGCCGGGTACATGACCGAGCTGATCCCCGTGGACCTGCCGTACACCCCGGGGCTCGACCTCGCCGGCACCGTCGAGGACACCGGCCAGGACGTCATCGCCTTCCTCGGCGTCCCCGTCGGCGGCGGCGCGGCGGAGTTCGCGGCCGTCCCCGAGGACCTGCTGGTCCCGGCGCCACGCTCGATCCCGCTGACCGACGCCGCCGCCCTGCCCGTCGCCGGGCTCACCGCGTTCCAGGGCCTGTTCGACCACGGCGGCCTGCAGGCCGGGCAGCGGGTGCTGGTCAACGGGGCCGGCGGTGGGGTCGGCGGGTTCGCGGTCCAGCTCGCGAAGCGGGCCGGGGCCCACGTGATCGCCACCGCGAGTCCCCGCAGCCGGGCCGCCGTGCTCGCCGCCGGTGCGGACGAGGTGATCGACTACACGACCACCCCCCTCGCCGACGGCCTCACCGGACCCGTCGACCTGGTGTTCAACAACGTCTCCGGCGACCCCGCGGAACTCAGCCGGCTGACCGACCTCGTCCGCGACGGCGGGCGGGCCGTCAGCGCTCCCCCGCTCCCCCTCACCGACGACGAGGCCCGCGACGTCCACTGGCGGATCCTCTACGTCCGCAACGACACCGCCCAGCTGGCCGAACTCGTGCGAGCCGTCGACGCCGGAGAACTCTCCGTCGACGTCTCCACCCGTCGCCCGCTGGCCGAACTGGCCGCCGTGCACGCCGACGGCGAGGCCGGGAGGTTGCGCGGACGCGCCGTCGTCACCCTCTGAGGAACCCCTCCGAAAACCCGTCGCCGCCCCCGGGCCGCGGAACCTAGCCTGCTCGCGTGCCCGAACCCGACGAACACCCCGGCGACCCCCTCGCCCGCCTCGGCTGGGACGAGGACTGGGACGACCGGTGGAACTCCTTCCGCGCGGCGACCACCCACGACGGGCAGCACCTGCTGCCCGCCCGTGTCGTCCGCGTGCACCGCGGCGCCTGCGACGTCGAGACCCCGCTCGGCCCGCAACGGGTGGAAACTCCCCCGGGGCACCTGGTCCCGGCCCCCACGACCGGTGACTGGGTGGGGTTGGTGCTGGACGCCCCGGAAGGGCCCCGGGTGCTGGGCGTCCTCCCGCGGCGCACCGTGCTCGCCCGCGCCTCGGTCACCGGACGGTCGGTCGACCACCAGCTCGCCGCGAACGTCGACACCGTCGTGATCGCCATCGGCGCCGACTCCCGCCTCTCCCTCGGGCGGGTGGAACGCTTCCTCGCCCTCGCGTGGAACTCCGGGGCACGCCCCGTCGTCGCCCTCACCAAGTCCGACCTCCTGGCCCGGGACGAGCTCGCGGAGACCCTCGCCACCGTCCGCGGCGACGCCGTGGGCGCCGACGTCGTCGCGGTGAGTTCCACCGACCCGGCCAGCGTCGAGGCCCTGCGCGACCACCTCCGGGGAACCGTCGTCCTCCTCGGGTCCTCCGGCGCGGGGAAGTCGACCCTGGCCAACGCCCTGCTCGGTGAGGAACGTTTCGCGGTGGGGGCCGTCCGGTCCGTGGACGGCAAGGGACGGCACACGACGGTGACCCGGGAACTCGTTCCGCTGCCCGGGGGTCTCGTCCTCGTCGACACCCCCGGGTTGCGCACCCTCGGCGTCGCGGAACTCGGCGACGGGCTGGAACGGACGTTCGCCGACCTCGACGAGGTCGCGGTCGACTGCCGGTTCTCCGACTGCTCGCACACGAACGAACCCGGCTGCGCGGTGCTGTCGGCGATCGACGCGGGGGTGTTCGAGCAGCGGCGGCTCGACAGCTACCGCAGGCTGGAACGGGAACAGGCGTGGTTCGCCTCCCGGACCGACCACCGCCTCGCCGCGGAACGCCGCAAGGAGTGGAAGAAGCTCGTCAAGGCCACCCGCGACCGCCACCACTCCTGACCTCAGCCCCGACCGAGCCAGGCCGCGAGACGGACGTGGGCCGGGGCGTCGGCGGGAACCTCGACGGGGTCCCCGAACGGGAAACCCGTCCGGTCGCGGGGCACGAAGCGCATCGAGTCCGCCAGGGCCGTCTCCGCCAGTTCCTCGTCGAGCAGGTCGGTGCGCCCGATCGCCACGGCCAGGTCGCCGGCGTGGGTCGCGAACTCCTGGACGTACACCGTCGCGGCGGCGGCGCCCGGCATCGGCCCGGCGGGGTGGGTCACCGTCCTGGTCAGGAGCGCGTCGTCGGCCCAGACCGCCCGCATCTCCGCGACCCCCGCCCGGTAGGCGGAACCCCACCCTTCCCCGGGTGCGCCCGAGGTCATCGTCGGCAGGTCGTACGGAAGCCCGCCGCGGCCGATGTGGGCGACCCGGCGGGTCACGGCCACGAGGTGGCCCACGAGGTCGAGCACCGACCACTCGGCGCAGGGCGTCCTCAGGTCGTGGTCCTCCGCACGCACGGTCTCGAGGAGGTCGCCGGCGAGGTCGGCGGCGCGGAACAGGTCGTCTCTGGGGTCTGTGGTCATGGCCCCAGGTTCCCCCCTGAACATGACACCTCCTGTCGTGTTCTGGTGACATCCTCACCGGGTGCGCGCCGACCGACTGCTCTCGCTGCTCTTCCTGCTGCAGACGCACGGGCGGATGTCCGCCCCCGACCTCTCCACCCGCCTGGAGGTCTCGGTGCGCACGATCCTGCGCGACGTCGAGGCCCTCTCGAGCGCGGGCGTCCCCGTCTGGACCGAACGCGGCCGCGGCGGCGGGATCGCGTTGATGCCGAACTGGCGCACGGACGTCTCGGGTTTCACCACCGCGGAGGCGCGGGCGTTGTTCTCCGGTGCCTCGGGAACGGGTGACCCCCAGCGCGGGGCGTGGGAGTCGGCCGTCCGGAAACTCCTGGCCGCCACCCCGGAGGGCCGTCGGGAACCCTTCCGGCGCGCCGCCGAACGGATCCTCGTCGAACCCGGCGGGTGGCGTTCGCGCGACCGCAACCCACCGCACCTGGCCGAGCTCCAGGAGGCCGTGTTCTCGGCGCGCCGGATCCGGATGCGCTACCGCTCGGCGGGGGCGACGCGGACGAGCACCCGGACCCTCGATCCCCTCGGCCTGGTCGCCAAGGGTGGGGTCTGGTACCTGGTGGGGAAGGTGGCGGACGGGGAACGGTTGTTCCGGGTGGACCGGGTCCTCGACGTCGAGCTCCTCGACGACACCGTCGCCGACGACCTCCCGGAACTCGCGGCGGTCTGGGCGCGGCTGCGCGCCGAGGTCGAGCGGCACGACACCCCGGGAACGATCGTGCGGATGCGGGTCGCCGCCGGGGACGCCGGCCTGCTGCTGCGCATCGCCGACGCCCAGCTGCTCGACGAACCCCGGGTCGTCGCCCACGGCGAGGAGGTCGAGATCACCGCGACCTTCCGGGCCCCGCAGGCCGCCCGGGCGGTCCTGCTGGGACTCGGGACGACGGTCCACGTGCTGGAACCCGCCGAACTCGTCGCGGACCTCGTGCGGACGGCCCGCGACGTGCTCGAACGCTACGGCGACCCGGGAGGTCAGGCCGAGTAGGCGGGGCGGATCACGTCGCTCGCGATCGCGAGACGTTCCGGGAAGGGCAGGAAGGAGGCGGACAGCGCCGTGATCGTGGCGCGTTCCACGTCGGCGAGGTCCCAGCCGGCCTCGTCGACGAGCAGGGAGAACTCCTTCGACAGCGACGTCCCGGACATCAGCCGGTTGTCGGTGTTCACGCTGATCGAGAACCCGAGGTCCTTGAGCACGGTGACGGGGTGGTCCGCGACGCTGGTCGCGGCCCCCGTCTGCACGTTGGAGGACGGGCAGAGTTCCAGGACGATCCCGCGGTCGCGGACCCAGGTCGCGAGGCGGCCGAGCTTCGCCACGGGCAGGCCGAACCGGTCGCGTCCCTCCCCGAGTTCGACGTCCTCGATGATCCGGACCCCGTGCCCGATGCGTTCGGCGCCGCAGGGGTGGACCGCGTCGGCGATGCTCGGCAGGCCGAACGCCTCACCGGCGTGGATGGTGACGGGGAAGTTCTCGGCGTGCAGCCGGTCGAAGGCCGCGAGGTGGTTCGAGGGCGGGAACCCGATCTCCGCCCCGGCGATGTCGAAACCGACGACACCGGCGTCGCGGTGGCGCAGGGCGAGTTCGGCGATCTCGAGGCCGCGGTCGGCGTGCCGCATGGCGGTGACGAGGGTGCCGACCCGGATCGGCGTGCCCGCCTCGGCGGCGAGCTGCTCACCGCGGCGCATGCCTTCCTCGACGGCGACGACGACCTCGTCGAGGCTCAGGCCGCCCTGCAGGTGCTGCTCGGGGGCGTAGCGCAGCTCGCCGTAGACGACGCCGTCGGCGGCGAGGTCGAGGACGGCCTCGGTCGCGACCCGGGCCAGCGACTCGGCGTCCTGCATGACGGCGACGGTGTGGTCGAAGGTCTCGAGGTAGCGGACCAGCGTCCCGGAGTCCGCGGCGTCGCGGAACCAGGCGCCGAGTTCCTCGGGATCGGTGGTCGGCAGCCGGTGCCCGTTCGCGGCGGCGATCTCGACGATGGTCGCGGGCCGCAGCCCGCCGTCGAGGTGGTCGTGCAGCGACACCTTCGGCAGGGCGCGGAGGCGCTCGATGGTCGGGGGGGTGGTGCTCTCGGGAGTGCTCACCCCCCGATCGTGCCAGTCACGCGCGGACCAGGCAGACCAGGTAGCGGCAGGCGTCGTCGGAGTCGTTGACGTAGGCGCAGTCCTGCGCCGGCCCGAGCCGCAGGCAGTCCCCGGGGCCGAGGTCGTGGACCTGAGGACCCTCCTCGAACCGCAACCGGCCGGCGAGGACCCAGACCTGGTGGTGGGTGCCGGCGTAGGTGGCGGCCGGGAACCCGATCCGCGCCCCCGGCGGCAGGTCCACCTCGATGAGTTCCAGCGGTCCGCCCGTGCCGGGGGTGACCGCGCGCCGGACGTAGCCGGTGGCCGGGTCCGTCCAGACCGGTTGCTCCGCACGGCGCGCGACCTGGCGCTCCTCCCCCTCCGCGCGGGCGACCAGTTGCGACAGCGTCAGCCCCAGCGCCCCTGCCAGTCGCCCCAGCAGGACCGCGGTCGGTTGGGCCGCACCACGTTCCACCTTCGCGATCATCGCGCGGGAGACCCCGGACGCGTCCGCGAGCGCCGCGACCGAGAGCCCGCGGGCGCTGCGGACCGAGCTGACCGTCCGGGCCAGGGAGTCCGCGAGGGACGTCGAGGGGGCAGCCATGCTGGACACCATAGTCACTGGTGTGCGTACGATCGTCACATGTCCGAGCGTGTGATCCGCCCTGCGAGCGTCGCCGACGCGGCGGCTTGCGCCGCCGTCTACGCGCCCTACGTCCGCGACACCGCGATCACCTTCGAGCGGGAACCCCCCGACGTGGCCGAGGTGGCGCACCGGATCGAGAGCTACCGGGAGCGCCACGCGTGGCTGGTCCTCGAGGACGCGGGAGTGGTGACCGGCTACGCCTACGCCGCCCCCTACGCCGCCCGGGCCGCCTACGACTGGTCGTGCGAGGTGAGCGTCTACCTCGCCCCCGGCCTGCGCCGCAGCGGCGCCGGCCGGGCGCTCTACGGCGAGCTGTTCGCGACGCTGCGGGCGCGGGGTTTCCGGATGCTCGTGGCCGGCGTGACGCTGCCCAACGAGGCGAGCCTCGGCCTGCACCGGGCGCTGGGGTTCGAGGAGGTGGGCACGTTCCGGGGCATCGGGTTCAAGCTCGACCGGTGGTGGGACGTGGTCCGTCTGCAGCGACCACTGGGTGCGGGCCCGGCGGGGGTTCCGGAACCGCTGTCCTGACCCGGGCGAGGCGTTCCACGCGCTGACCCCAGGCCGTCCCGGCGAGGATGAGCACCGCCCCGAGCGCCCCGAGCGGGCCGAGCAGCTCACCGCCGAGCACGACCCCCACGAGCACGGCGAACAGGGGCTCGGTGCCGAGCAGCAGGCTCGCCCGCGCCGCCGACGTCCGGCGCACGGCCCAGCTCTGGGCCAGGAAGGCGAACACGCTGCAGCCCAGGGCGAGGTAGGCGATCCCCGCCCACTGCCCGGGCGAGGCGTGCGCCACCGCGCGGGACACCCCGCCCGGGTCCAGCACCGTGAACAGCACCGTCCCCAGTGCGGTCTGGACGAAGGTCAGCCCCCGCAGGTCCAGATCGCGGGTGCGGGTGACCCGGCCGATGGCCGTCACGTGGGCGGCGCGGACGACGGCCGCCGCGAGGACCAGCAGGTCGCCGTGGTCGGGGACCCGGAACGCGAGGCGACCCCCGGAGGCGCTGACGAGCAGGGCGACCCCCACGACGGCGACCAGGGCCGCGGCGAAGAACGCCGGCGGTAGCCAGGAGCGGCGCACGATCCCCTCGAACCCCGGGGTGAGCAGGATCGTCAGCGAGATCAGCAGACCGGCGTTGGTGGCGCTCGTCCCGGCGACGCCGTAGGTCTCCAGCGCGAGGATCGCCGCCTGCGAGAGCCCGAGGACGATCCCGAGACGGAGCTCCTCGCGCCCCAGCCGCGCGCGGGTCACGGCGACGACGACAGCGAGCGCCAGCGCGGCCCCGGCGTAGCGCAGCGCGAGCAGGGGCAGGACCCCGGCGACGTCGAGGAGGACCTTGGCGGCGAGGTAGCTGGAGCCCCAGACGACGGCCACCCCCAGCAGGACCAGGTCGACCCGGCGATCACGTGTCACGTGTCGATGGTCGGTGGCCGCGACAGTTCAGTCCAGACCCCAGTTGCTCACGCCAGGATTTAGCATCGCTTCATGGACGTGCGTCAGCTGACGATCCTGCGCGAGCTCTCCGAGCGGGGCAGCCTGGTGGCGGTGGCTCGTGCGCTGCACGTCACCCCGTCGGCGGTGTCGCAGCACCTGACGGCGCTGCAACGCACCTGCCCGACACCCCTGACCGAGAAGCGCGGCCGTCGACTGGCCCTGACCCCCGCGGGCGAGGCGCTCGCGGCGGCCGCGGTGGACGTCGCCGCGGCCCTGGACCGGGCGAACCGCGCCGTCGAGGCCCACCTGGAGTCCCTCGACACCCCGGTCGCCGTCTGCGCGTTCAACTCCGTGGGGCTGGCCTGGTTCGGCCCGTTGCTGCGAGAGCTGAACGGCGCCCCGCCCCTGCGCTGCACCGACGAGGACGTCGCCCAGCAGGACTTCCCGGGCCTCGTCGCCGACTACGACGTCGTGATCGCCCACCGCCCCGAGGCCGGTCCGCCGTGGCCGACCCGGCGGTTGCGCGTGGTGCCGCTGCTCACCGAACCGCTGCACGTCGCGCTCGCGGTGGACCACCCGCTCGCCGGGCGCGAGCGGCTCAGCGTCGCCGACGTCGCGGACGAACGGTGGATCTCGGTCCACGAGGGTTTCCCGCTGGCCGGCGCGCTCGACGTCGTCGCCGCGGCGGCCCGCCGACCCCTCGACGTCGTCCACCGCATCAACGAGTTCTTCGTGTCGGCCGCCGTCGTGGCCTCGGGCGACGCACTGGCCCTGCTGCCGGCCCTGACCTCGCGGCCCGAACCCGGGGTGGTCCTGCGTCCCCTGGCCGACCTCACGCTCAACCGGCGCATCGACGCCCTGCTGCGCCCGGAGGCCCTGGCCCGTCGCGGGGTCGGGACCGTACTCGACGCCCTGCGCGGACTGGCCGCCCGGAGCGCTTGAGCTCCAGTGCGCTGGAGCACCTAACGTGACGACGTGACCACGAGCACCACCGCCACCCCGACCGCAGGGATCTTCTCCCGCACCTACCTGATCACCACCCTCGGGACGACGGCGCTGGTGTTCCTGTCCGCCTTCGAGAGCCTCGCGGTGACCACCGTGATGCCCGTCGTGAGCGCCGACCTGGGCGGTCGCGGCGAGTACGCGACGGCGTTCGCCGCGACGCTCGCGGCGAGCGTCCTGGGGATGGTCGCCGCCGGGGGCTGGGCCGACCGGCGTGGCCCGGGGAAGCCGCTGCTGGCGGCGATCACGGTGTTCGCCGCCGGGCTGCTGGCCGCCTCCCTGGCGCCGACCATGGAGTTCTTCGTCGCGGCCCGGTTCCTGCAGGGGCTGGGGTCGGGCGGGATCAGCGTGACCCTGTACGTGACGGTCGCCCTGGTGTTCCCCCCGGCGTTGCGGCCGGCGGTGTTCGGGGCGTTCGCCTCGGCGTGGGTGCTGCCCTCCCTCGTCGGCCCGTTCCTGGCCGCGCTGGTGGCGCAGACGTTCGGCTGGCCGTGGGTGTTCTCCGGCGTCCTCGTCCTCGTGCTGGTCGCCGCGTCCGCGGTGCTGCCCGCCCTGCTGCGGGTCCCGGCCGCGGAAGGGTCCCGGGAGCCGTTGCCGCGCAGCCGCTTCGTCGCCGCCACCGGGGTGGCGGTGGCCGTCGTGGCGGTGAGTTCCGCGGGGGCCACCGGTCCCTGGCGGTGGCTGGTCGCCGCGGTCGCCCTCGGCGTGCTGGTCGTCGCGGTCCGCCCACTGCTGCCGCCGGGAACCCTCACGGCCCACCGCGGACTCCCTGCGACGGTGCTGCTGCGCGGTCTGCTGGCCGCGACGTTCTTCAGCACCGAGGTCTACCTGCCGCTGATGCTGCACGAGAGGTTCGGGCTCCCGCTCTGGCTCGCGGGGGCGACGCTGACCGCCGCCGCGATCGCCTGGGCCTCGGCCTCGGCCGTCCAGGGCCGCCTGGGGCCGCGGCTCCCGCACGCGCGTGCCGTCCGGATCGGCACCGTCCTGCTGCTCGTCGGCGTCGTCGTCCAGGCCGTCGTCGCCGCGGTCACCCCCGGGGACGTCGTCGCCGGCGTGGCGTCCGCCCTGGGCTGGGCCTGCGCCGGGGCCGGGATGGGACTGGGTTTCCCCCGCACCACCGTCCTCGTGCTGGAGCAGTCGCCCGCCGGCCAGGAGGGTGCGGGGTCGGCGGCGCTGACGATCTCCGACGCCGCCGGCGGCGGCACGGCGATGGCGTTGACCGGACTGGTCTTCGCCGCCCTGGGCGCCGTCTCGGCGTGGGCGGGGTTCGCCGGGACCCTGCCCGTGTGCGTCGTCTTCGCCGTCGTGGCCCTGCTCGTCGCCCGCCGGGTGCACGGCTCACAGGAAGCGCACTGACGCAGCACCGGATCCTCCTCGGCGAGCCCCCGACGGTGGAGGCATGAAGAACAACCTCCCCAGCTACGAGGGTCGTCCGCTCCCCCGCCCCGACGAGGACGTCGACGACCAGGGCCTCGCCTTCGACATCACGACGATGATCGGCCGTCGTCGCGCGCTGGGGCTGCTGGG
This sequence comes from Kineococcus sp. AC630, assembly GCF_979255925.1. Lineage (NCBI taxonomy): Bacteria > Bacillati > Actinomycetota > Actinomycetes > Kineosporiales > Kineosporiaceae > Kineococcus > Kineococcus sp. AC630. Next base: position 266,970 of record NZ_CEEDMJ010000002.1, on the reverse strand, counting down.
CCTCGGGGCCACCGGGCTCACCCTCGCCGCCTGCGGGAGCGACGACACCGCCGCGGCCGACACCACCACGAGCTCCTCGAGCGCCACCTCCGGCACGCTCACCGAGATCCCCGACGAGACCGCCGGCCCCTACCCGGGTGACGGCTCGAACGGCCCGGACGTCCTCGAGCAGAGCGGGGTCGTGCGCAGCGACATCCGGTCCAGCTTCGGGTCGAGCACGACCACCGCCGAGGGGGTACCGATGACCCTGACCCTCAGCGTCGTCGACCTGGCCGGCGGGAACGTCCCGTTCGAGGGGGTGGCGGTCTACGTCTGGCACTGCGACCGCGACGGCGAGTACTCCCTCTACGCCGACTCCCTCACCGACGAGAACTACCTGCGCGGGGTCCAGGTCGCCGACGCCGACGGGAACGTGACCTTCACCAGCGTCTACCCGGCCTGCTACTCCGGGCGCTGGCCGCACGTCCACTTCGAGGTCTACCCGAGCGTCGACGACATCACGGACGTGGCGAACTGCATCGCCACCTCCCAGGTCGCGATGCCCACCGGGGCCAACGACGCGGTCTACGCCACCACCGGCTACGAGCAGTCGGTGAGCAACCTCGCCCAGGTGAGCCTGGCCACCGACAACGTCTTCGGCGACGACAGCGGCGCCACCCAGACGCCGACGTTCAGCGGGGACGTCACCAGCGGCTACGCCGTCGCGCTGACGGTCGGCGTCGACACCACGACGGAACCCACCGCGGGAACGATGGCCGGCAACGGCTCCGACACCTCCGGGCACCCCGACGGCGCCGGGGGTGGCGGAACCCCACCGACGATGGCTAGCGCCGCCTGACGAGCTGCCGGGCGATGAGTTGCTGGCCCGCCGTCCACGCCCCGGAGGCGGCCCAGTAGATCAGGACGCCGATCGGGAAGTGCGCCGCCGAGAACACCACGACGACGGGGATCGCCACCAGCAGCGAGGTGGGGGTGGCGACCCCGGTGCTGCTCGCCCGCATCGTGACCACCTGCAGCGCAGCGGTCAACAGCAGCAGGACGACGGCGACGACCGTGGTCGCGAGGTCGGGGTCCTGGGTCAGGACCCCCGCCAACGGTGCCCCCGCCAGGGTCGCCGACCCGAACGAGGCGAGGGTGTCGCCGGATTCCAACGTCAGGGTGAGCGCGAGGAACACCGGCGACTGCAGCAACCCCGGCAGGCAGCCACCGAGGGGGTTCACCCCGGCGTCGCGGTGCAGGGTCGTGACCTCGCGCTGCATCGCCTGTCGCGAGGCCACGTCGGTGCGGCCGCGGTAGCGCTCCTGGACGGCGAGGACCTGCGGTCGCAGTGCGGCGGAACGGAGGGCGGACCGTTGCTGTGCCACGAACAACGGCAGCAGCAGGGTCCGGGCGAGGACGACGAGTCCCACGATCGCCAGCGGCCAGGGGGCGCCGAGGTCGTGCAGGTGGAGCAGGACGAAGGTGACGGCGTCCTCGACGGGACGCAGGATCGAGTGCAGGGTTTCGAGCACGGGGAACTCCGGAGGTCGCGGGAACGGGAGGCGTCGACTCCCGTGCGCGCGTCAGCTCAGCACGGGAGCGCGAGGACTCCGGGTGCCCGGGGCTGCGGGTTCCCCACCGCGGCCGGTGCGTTCTGCGGCAACGTGTCCGCGGGTTCGAGACGGGTCACCGGCGGCGACGGGGTCACCGCGGCCAGCAGTTCGGACACGACCCCCCGCAGGACGAGGAGGCCGACCACGACGCTCGAGGCGACCGCGACCGCCGTCCCCAGCAGCAACTGCTCGGACCCGCCCGCGAGGAGCAGGGCCGAGAGCAGCAGGGGCAGCACGAGCAGCGCGGTCGAGAACCGCGCCGTCAGCTCCTGCTGCCCACCCACGCTCGCCACCCTACCCACGGCAGGGTCAGGCGGTGATGCGTTCGTGGACCAGCGGGACCGTCGCGGGTTCGGCGGCCGAGACCGTGAAACCCCCGTCGAGGGCCTGCGTGGCCCAGTCGAAGCGGTCCGGGGTGTCGGTGTGCAGGGTCATGAGGCGCTGACCGGCGCGCACCCGGTCCCCCCGCACGGCGTGCAGCTCGACCCCGGCGCCGGCCTGCACGGCTTCCTCCCGGCGCGAGCGTCCCGCGCCCAACCGCCAGGCGGCGACCCCGACGGCCAGCGCGTCGACGTCGAGGAAACCGTCGGCCGGCGCCAGCACGTCCTGGGTGTGCGCGGCGACCGGCAGGGGCGCGTCCGGGTCGCCGCCCTGGGCCGCGATCATCCGCCGCCAGGCGTCCATCGCGCGGCCGTCGGCGAGGGCGTCCGCGGGGTCCACCGCGTCGAGCCCGACGGCGGCGAGCATCTCGCGCGCCAGCACCAGGGTGATCTCGACGAGGTCGGCCGGTCCTCCCCCGGCGAGCACCTCGAGGGACTCCCGGACCTCCAGCGCGTTGCCCGCCGTCCGGCCCAGGACCGTCGACATGTCGGTGACCACGGCGACCGTCCGCACCCCGGCGTCGGTGCCGAGCTCGACCATCGTGCGGGCCAGTTCGAGCGACTGCCCGAGTTCCTTCATGAAGGCGCCGGAGCCGGTCTTCACGTCCAGGACGAGGGCACTGGTCCCCTCGGCGATCTTCTTGCTCATGATGGAGCTGGCGATGAGCGGGATCGCCTCGACGGTGCTGGTGACGTCGCGCAGGGCGTAGAGCTTCTTGTCCGCCGGGGCCAGGTCGCCCGTCGCCGCGCAGATCACGGCGCCGACGTCGACGAGCTGGTCGCGGATCTCGGCCAGGGTGAGCGAGGCCCGCCAGCCGGGGATCGCCTCGAGCTTGTCCAGGGTCCCGCCGGTGTGGCCGAGCCCACGGCCGGACAACTGCGGGACGGCCGCGCCGCAGGCCGCGACGAGCGGCGCCAACGGCAACGTGACCTTGTCGCCGACCCCGCCCGTGGAGTGCTTGTCGACGCTCGGGCGGGGCAGGTCGGTGAAGTCGAGCCGGCTGCCCGAGTCGATCATCGCGTTCGTCCAGCGCGAGACCTCGGCGCGGTTCATCCCGTTGAGCAGGATCGCCATCGCCAGCGCGGACATCTGCTCCTCGGCGACCACCCCGTGGGTGTAGGCGTCGACGACCCAGTCGATCTGCGCGTCGGAGAGCACGCCCTTGTCGCGCTTGGTGCGGATGACGTCGACGGCGGCGAACTGCTGCTGGCTCACGGCTGGGCCTTCCGGGCGGGGTCGGTCAGGTCGTGCGGGCCGAACGCGTCGGGCAGCACCTGGGTCATCGGGACCACCCCGCGCGGGGAGTCGACGAGGAGGTCCGGTCCGCCGAACTCGTAGAGCAGCTGCCGGCACCGCCCGCACGGCATGAGGACGTTGCCCGCGCCGTCGACGCAGGCGAAGGCGACGAGCGTGCCGCCCCCCGTCATCTGCAACTGCCCGACCAGCGTGCACTCGGCGCACAACGTGACGCCGTAGGAGGCGTTCTCCACGTTGGCCCCGGACACGATCCGCCCGTCGTCGACGAGGGCGGCCGCGCCGACGGGGAAGTTCGAGTACGGCGAGTAGGAGTGCGCGAGGGCTTCGCGCGCGGCGGCGCGCAGGACGTCGAAGTCAGGGTTCACGACGGGTACGGCTCCCCGGAGGCGGCGGGCGGGCGGACACGGCCGACGAAACCGGCGACGGCCAGGATCGTGGCGAGGTAGGGCAGCATCGAGAGGAAGCTCGAGGGCACGGTCCCCGGCGCGGTGATGATCCCGACGAGGGTCTGCAGCGCGGCGAAGAACCCGAACAGCAACGACGCACCGACGGCACCCTTGGGGCTCCACCGGCCGAAGATGACGGCGGCCAGGGCGATGAACCCCTTGCCGGCCGACATGTTCTCGGTGAACGGCCCGATCGTCCCGATGGAGAGGTAGGCCCCGGCGAGACCGGCGATGCCCCCCGCCACCACGACGTTGACGTAGCGGACCCGCAGCACCGGGATGCCGACCGTGGCGGCCGCCTTGGGGTGCTCACCCACGGCCCGGGTGCGCAGCCCCCAGCGGGTGCGGAACAGGACGACCTGCAGCGCGACGATGACGACGTACATGGCGTAGACGAGGACGTTGGCCTGGAACAGCAGCGGCCCGAGCACGGGGATCTCGGCCAGGCCGGGGATCCGGACCGGCGAGAGCACCCCCGGGGAGTTGAAGCGCTGCGCGTCGGTCTGCATGAGCGCCTTGTACGCCCACCCCGTGAAACCGAGGGCGGCCGCGTTCAGCACGACCCCGAGGATCACCTGGTTCACCCGGTAGCGGATGGCGAAGACCGCCAGCAGCCACCCGACGACGGCCCCGGCCAGCACCGCACCGACGACCCCGGCACCGAGGTTGCCGGCCATCGAACCGACGAGGGCACCGGCGAAGGCACCGGTCAGCATCTGCCCCTCGATGGCCACGTTCACGACACCGCTGCGTTCGCCGAGCACCCCGGCGAGGGCGCCGAGGATGAGCGGGGTGGCGAGGAAGACCGTCTGCTGGAGCAGCTTGACGACGTCCATCGACTGCGAGGACGCCCCGGACATGACCCAGCAGAGGAACGCGAGCACGAAGCACAGCAACGTGACGGCGATGACGACGGGACTGCGCCGCGCCCGGAAACCCCGCGTGAGCTGGTACAGCCCGAGCAGGACGACGACGACGCCCAGGACGACCGGTGTCAGCGTCCCGGGGACGGTGAGGTCGGGGAGTTCGACGGCCGAGCCGCCACCGAAGCGGAAGGTCGCGTCGGCCGCACCGGAACCGACCCCCCAGCCGAGGACCGTCACCAGACCGACGAGCACGAGCAGGGCTCCGGTGAGGACCCGTCGGCGCAGGCTGACGGGGGGTTCGACGCGCGCCAGTTCGACGACGGGCGCGGGGATCTCGACGCTCATCGGGTCCACCCTCCGGCCAGTTCCGAACCGACCCCGGCGCCACCGCCGGACTTCAGGCGGAACACCGCCCGGACCAGCGCCGGCGCGGCGATGAAGAGCACGACGAGGGCCTGCAGCACCCCGACGAGGTCGACGGGGACGCCGGTCGAGGACTGCATCTGCACCGACCCGGCCCGCAGGCCGCCGAACAGGACGCCGGCCGCGATGACGCCGTAGGGGTTGTTGCGTCCCAGCAGCGCGACGGTGATGGCGTCGAAGCCGATGTTCCCGGCGACGCTGCTGGTCACGCTGCCCGTGACGCCGAGGACCTGCGTCGCGCCGGCGAGGCCCGCGAGGCCACCGGCCAGCGCCATCGACACGATCTGCAACCGACCCACGGGCATCCCGGCCGTGCGGGCCGCGTTGGGGTTCGCCCCCACCGCACGCAGGCGGAACCCGAGCCGGGACCGCTCGAAGAGCCACCACACGAAGACGGACGCGAGGACCGCGAGCACCAGGCCCAGGTTCACCCGCAGCGAGGAACCCAGCAGCGGCGGCAGTTCCGCGTTCGCGGCGACCTGCTCGGAGATGGCCTGCCCGTAGGGCGGGCGCTGGAAGCCGTGGACGCTGAGCAGGTAGTTCAGCAGGTTGATGGCGACGTAGTTCAGCATGATCGTCGTGATGACCTCGTGGGCGCCGGTCCGGGCCTTGAGCAGACCGACGACCCCACCCCAGACCAGTCCCCCGACGATCCCGCCCACCAGCGCGACGACCAGGTGCAGAACCACCGGCAGGTTCAGGGTGAAGCCCAACCAGGCGGCGAGGACCGCACCGAGGATGATCTGGCCCTGGGCGCCGATGTTGAACAACCCGACCCGGAAGGACAGTGCGACGGCGAGTCCGGCCAGGATCAGCGGGGTGGCGTTGACGAGCGTCTCGGAGAGCGGCCGCAACGCCGCGATCCCGGAGAAGCTCGGGTTGTAGACGGCACCCTGCAGCAGCGCGACGTAGGCGTCGCGGACGGAGTACCAGACGTTGGAGAACAGGTCCCAGGGGTAGCTGAAGAAGTACCCCGCGCTGGCCCGGGTCGCTTCGTCACCGATGGCGATCAGCACCGCCCCGACGAGCAGGGCACCGACGACGGCGAACACCGTCACCAGCCAGCTGCCACCCCAGTACAGGCGCCGTCGCCGTACCGGACCGCCGTCCCGGACGGTTTCCTTCTCCAACGTCACGACTGCCCTCCGGCGGGTTCGATGTGGGCGCCGGCCATCAGCAGACCCAGTTCCTCCTGCGTGGCCTCAGGGCCGACCTCGCCCGCGATCCGGCCGCGGTAGAGCACGACGATGCGGTCGGCCAGCGCCCGCACCTCGTCGAGTTCGGTCGAGACCAGCACGACGGCCGCACCGCGGTCGCGTTCGGCCACGATCCGCTGGTGCACGAACTCCTGGCTCCCGACGTCGACCCCGCGGGTCGGCTGCGCGACGACGAGCAGCTTCAGCTCACGCGACATCTCCCGGGCCAGGACCACCTTCTGCTGGTTCCCGCCCGACAGCGTCGAGGCCGCGGCCTGCGGCGAGGGGGTCCGGATGTCGAACTCGCTGATCCGGTCGTCCGCGTTGCGCCGCACCGCGTCCCGGTCGACGGAGGGCCCGCTGGCGAAGGCGGGTGAGTCGACGAGGTCGAGGACGAGGTTCTCGGCGATGCTGAACGACCCGACGAGACCGTCGTGCAGGCGGTCCTCGGGGACGTAGCCGACCCCGAGGGCCAGGACGTCGGCGATGTCGCGCCCGGTGGTGTCGACGCCGGCGATGCGCAGCGACCCGGACTCGATGCGCTGCAGGCCGACGATGCTGCGGGTCAGTTCGGTCTGCCCGTTCCCGTCGACACCGGCGATCGCGAGGACCTCCCCCGCGCGCACGTCGAGGTCGATGCCGTCCAGCAGGACCGTCCCGGACGGGTCGACGACCCGCACCGAGGACATCGTCAGGACGCTCTCCCCGGGTTCGGCCGCGGCCTTCTCGACCCGCAGGCGCACCTCGCGGCCCACCATCAGCGCGGCGAGCTCCTCCGGCGACGCGCTGGGCGACGCCTCCCCGACGACCTTGCCGCGGCGGATGACGGTGATGCGGTCGGCGACGGCCTTGACCTCGCGGAGCTTGTGGGTGATGAAGACGATCGACGTCCCGGCGTCGGCGAGCTCGCGCATGACGCGCATGAGGTCGTCGGTCTCGGCCGGGGTGAGCACGGCCGTGGGTTCGTCGAGGACGAGGACCTTCGCGTCGCGCAGCAGGGCCTTGACGATCTCGACGCGTTGCTGGACCCCGACGGCGAGGTCGGCGACGAGGGTGTCGGCGGGGATCGCCAACCCGAACCGCTGCGAGGTCTCCTCGACGCGCTTGCGGGCCCGACGCCGGTCCAGGAAACCCCCGCCGGTGGTGAGCTCCGCGCCGAGGACGATGTTCTCGGTGGCCGTGAACGTCGGGACGAGCATGAAGTGCTGGTGCACCATGCCGATCCCGGCGGCCATGGCGTCGCCCGGGGAGGTGAACTCCACGGGTTCGCCGTCGACGAGGATCTGGCCCTCGTCCGGGGTGTACAGGCCGTAGAGCACGTTCATCAACGTGCTCTTGCCGGCCCCGTTCTCGCCCAGCAGGGCGTGGATCTCGCCCTCGCGGACGACGAGGTCGATGGAGTCGTTGGCGACGAGGGGCCCGAAGCGCTTCGTGATGCCCTTGAGTTCCAGTTGCACCTGCGGGTCGTTCCCCTCGTCGCCGTCGAACTCGCTGTCAGCTGGCCTTGATGGCGTTCGGCGAGGTGATCTCGATGCTGCCGTCGATGATGCCCTTCTTGACCGTGTCCAGCTCGGACTTGAGGTCCGCCGGGACCTGCGCGTCCCACTGGTTGAACGGCGCCAGGCCCGTGCCGTCGTTCTTGAGGTTCCCGACGTAGGCACCGGTCGGGACGGACCCGGAGGCCGACTTCGTGATGTAGTCGTTCACCGCGTCGGTGAGGTTCTTCGTCACCGAGGAGATGAAGTACTTGCAGTACTGCTCGGCGCTGACGCAGCCGTCGGTGTCGACCCAGATGAGGTTCAGCGAGCCGCCCGCGGCCTCGGCGGCCGCCCCCGCACCCAGACCGGACTGGCCGGCGACGGGCATGACGATGTCGGCGCCCTGGGCGGCCATCGTCTCGGTGATCGACCGGCCCGCGGCCTGGTCGACGAAGGAGTTCGAGAAGGTGCCGGCGGAGGGGTTCTTCTCGTCCCAGCCGATGACCTTGACGGACTTCCCCTTCTGCTGGTTGTAGTACTGCACGCCTTCCCAGAAGCCGTCCATGTAGATGGTGACCGGCGGGATGTTCAGGCCGCCCCAGGTGCCGACGGTGCCCGTCTTGGTCATGCCGGCGGCGAGGTAACCACCGAGGAACCCGCCCTCGGCGGTGTTGTACTCGAACCCGTAGACGTTGTCGGCGACGGGCGAGGAGTCGATCTCGGCGAACTTCTGGTCCTTGTTCTGCTCCGCGACCTCCTTGACGGCGTCCGACATGAGACCGCCGACGGCGACGATCGAGTCGCACTTGTTGCCGACCTCGGTGGTCAGGTTCGGGACGTAGTCGGCGTCGCTGTTGGAGGCGACGTAGCCGATCTCGATGTCCGGGTTCGCCTTGTTGGCGGCCTTGAAGCCGTCGTAGGAGGACTGGTTGAACGAGCGGTCGTCCATGCCACCGGTGTCGAGCACCATGCAGGCCTTGAACTTGGCGCCGCCGGCGCTGCTCGCGTCACCCGATCCCGTCGCGGCGTCCGGCCGGCTGCCGCAGGAGGCCAGCATCAGGGCAGCTGCGCCCAGGGCGGCCACCGGCGCGAGGCGGTGCAACGTCTTCATGGGGGTAGTCCTCCAGGTCGGGGTGTGACTCACGGGGGTGAGGCGGACGCCCGGAGCAGGACCGGCGAACGCGCGGCCATCGTAGTGGCCGAAATCCCCCTCCCCGTGCGCACGAGCACGCAGGTTGTCCAGATCGAGACCTTTCAACCCGACAGACCGGCGGGCAGTGCCCGCTCCGAGGCCGCGGTGGTCGCGAGCACGCCGATCCCGACGGCGAGCGCCGCCTCGTCGGGCGCGTAGTCCCCGCGGTGCAGGTCGAACGTCGTGCCGCCGGGGGTGCGGGTCCCGAGGCGCACCATCGCGCCGGGGACGTGGTGCAGGTACCAGGCGAAGTCCTCGCCGCCCAGCGACTGCCGGGTGGGCAGGACGGCGTCGGTTCCGAGCAGGATCCGGGCGGCCTCGTCGAGAGCGGCCGTGGAGTGCACCTCGTTGTCGACGGGCGGGACGCCGCGGACGAGGTCGACCTCGGCGCGCACCGAGTAGGGGCGGACGAGGTCGGCCACGACGGACTCGACGAGTTCCCCGGCGTGCTGCCAGGCCTCGGTCTCCATGCAGCGCAACGTCCCTGCGGCGTAGCCCGCGGAGGGGACGGCGTTGGCGACGTCGCCGGCGTGCACGGCTCCCCAGGTGAGGTTCACCCCGGCGCGGGGGTCGACGCGGCGGGCGATGACGGCGGGGAGCTGCGTGACGACCTGACCGAGGGCGAAGACGAGGTCACCCGCGAGGTGCGGGCGGGAGGTGTGCCCGCCCGTGCCGTGCAGGCGGACGGTGACGTGGTCGCTGGCGGAGGTGATGGGCCCGGCCTTGAGACCGACGGTGCCGGCGTCCAGCGTGGGGTCGCAGTGCAGGCTGTAGATGGCCGAGACGCCCTCCAGCACACCGGTCCCGATGACCCCGAGGGCGCCGCCGGGCATGACCTCCTCGGCGGGCTGGAAGACGAGGCGCACCCCGTGCCGCAGATCACCCGTCCGGGCGAGGTCGGCGAGGACCAGTCCGGCGCCGAGCACCGACGCGGTGTGCACGTCGTGCCCGCAGGCGTGGGCCACGCCGGGCACGGTGGAGGCGTAGGGCAGACCGGTGGCCTCGGGGACGGGCAGGGCGTCCAGGTCGGCCCGCACGGCGAGCATCGGGCCGCTCGGGCCGATGTCGGCGATCAGCCCCGTGCCGGGCAGCAGCCGGACGGCGGCGCCGGCGGCCGTGAGGACCTCGGCGAGCCGGGCGGTCGTGCGGTGTTCCTGGTGGGCCAGCTCGGGGTGGGCGTGGATCTCGCGCCGCACCGCCCGCGCCGTGGGTTCGTGGGCGAGGACGAGGTCGGCGATGCGCACCGCGAGCCCCTCGGTCCGCCGGGTCGCGGAACCCGCGTCACTCGTGGCTTCGGTGTCGCTGGTCACGTCGGTCGACGCTACCCGCCGCCTCCCGACCCCGCGTACCCCAGCCCCGCTCAGACGATGTGGTCGAGGCCGAGGTGCTTGGCCCGGGCGACGAGCTTCTTGACCTCCTGCGCCCGGGCGCGGGTGGTCACGAGCAGCGCGTCCGGGGTGTCGACGACGACGAGGTCGTCGACGCCGAGCAGCGCCACGACGCGGCCGTTGGCGGGCACGACGAGACCGCCCGCGACGCCCTCGGTGATGACGAGGTCGGGGTCGCCCAGGATCTTCGGCATGTCGACGTCGGCCGGCAGCAGTTCGGCGAGGGAGGAGAAGTCGCCGACGTCGTCCCAGCCGAAGGTGGCGGGCACGACGGCGACGCGGCCCGCCTCGGCGGCCGGCTCGGCCACGGCGTTGTCGATGGCGATGGAGGGCAGGGCCGCCCACTGCTCCTCGAGGACGGCCTCGCGCTGCGGGGTGTCCCACGCGTCGGCGATGCGCATCAGCCCGGAGTGCAGGGCGGGGGTGTGCGTGGCGAGGAGCTCCAGCAGGACGTCGGCGCGGGCCACGAACATCCCGCCGTTCCAGCGGTAGTCCCCGGTGGAGAGGTAGGCCGCGGCGGTGCGCGCGTCCGGCTTCTCCTTGAACTGCACGACGCGGCGCGCGTTCGGGGCGCCCTGCAGGCGCAGTCGCTTGCCGAGGCGGATGTAGCCGAAGCCGGTGGCCGGGTGCGAGGGCGCGATCCCGATGGTGACGACGAACCCGCGGCGGGCGGTGACCACGGCCTCCTCGACGGAGCTCTCGAAGTCGTCGCGGCCGGAGATGTTGTGGTCGGCCGCGAACGAGCCGAGGACGGCGTCGGGGTTCCGGCGGACGAGGACGGCCGCGGCGAGACCGATGGCGGCGGCGGAGTCGCGCTGCATCGGTTCGCGCAGGATGTTCTCGGCCGGCAGGTCGGGCAGCTGCTCGGCGACGGCGTCGGCGTGGGAGCGGCCGGTGACGACGAGGGTGCGCGAGGCGTCGGTGAGCGGCAGCAACCGGTCCCAGGTCGACTGCAGCAGCGTGCGCCCGCGACCGGTCAGGTCGAGGAGGAACTTCGGCCGGTCACTGCGCGAGAGGGGCCACAACCGCGTGCCCGCCCCACCCGCCGGGACGACGGCGTGGAAGTCGGAGAGGTCGATCTGGCCGTCCTCGAGGTCGTCCTCCGACCACGACGCCGACCAGTTGGTGCCCGCTGTGCCCTGTCCCCCGTCAGTCATGGTCGGGAACCTACCGGTGCGCTCCGTCCGTCCACGCCGGAGAGCGGCGAACGGGTGAGGTCGTCCCCCGACAGGGCGCAGGAGGTCGACGGGACGCCCACCGCACCGCTAAGGTCAGGCTCTCCTCCGTGACCTGCGCCTCACGATGCTGTGAGTCCTTCGTCACAAAAGCTCCGCGAGTGCTCCCGCCGAGCAGTCGCTGCGCGGCGGCGCGCCTACAGTGGGTGGCAGGACGCCGCCGCCCGAGCGCCGAAGCCCGGGTGATCCGGCGTCGAGGAGCACTCGAGGAGGACGCTGGTGGCCACGAGCCTCACCCCACCCGGACAGGGCACGCCCACGGGGAGCAGGAAACCCGCAGGGACCCTCTACCGCGGCCGCGAAGGCATGTGGTCGTGGGTGATGCACCGGATCTCCGGTGTCCTCATCTTCTTCTTCCTCTTCGTGCACGTGCTCGACACCGCGACCGTGCGGGTCTCCCCCGAGGTCTACAACGGCGTGATCGGGCAGTACAAGAACCCCGTCATGGGCCTCGGCGAGGCCGGCCTCGTCGGCGCGGTCGTCTTCCACGCGCTCAACGGGATCCGCATCATCCTCGTGGACTTCTGGTCCGGCGGCACCAAGCACCAGCGGAAGCTGTTCTGGGGCGTCGTCGTGGTCTGGGTCCTGCTGATGGCCGGGTTCCTGCCCCGCCACCTGATCAACGTCTTCTCGCACTGAGGGATCGAACCGTGAGCGCAGAGCAGACCCCGGGTGGCAGCTACGCCCCCGCCCTGGAAACCCCCCGTTCCCCGTACAAGCGCAACAAGGCGACCCGGACCAACTGGGAGCTGTACGGCTGGCTGTTCATGCGGATGTCGGGCGTCGTCCTCATCGTCCTGGTGTTCGGCCACCTGTTCGTCAACCTCATGACCGGCAACGGGATCCACCAGATCGACTGGGGTTTCGTCGCCGGCAAGTGGTCGAGCCCCTTCTGGCAGGTCTGGGACCTGCTGATGCTGTGGCTCGCGCAGCTGCACGGCACCAACGGGGTCCGGACCGTCATCAACGACTACGCCGAGCGGGACGCCACGCGCTTCTGGCTCAAGATGGCGCTCTACCTCGCGACGGTCATCGTCATCGTCGTCGGGACCCTCGTCATCTTCACGTTCGACCCCTGCGCCGACCCGAGCTCGACGCTCGACGTCTGCCGACCGGCCATCGACAACGTCCCCACCGTCACCAGCCCGAACACCTGACCCGAACGAGGAGCAGAGATGCAGACGCACCAGTTCGACGTGGTCATCGTCGGCGCCGGCGGCGCCGGGATGCGCGCGGCCCTCGAGTCCGGGCAGCGGGCCCGCACCGCCGTGCTCACCAAGCTCTACCCGACGCGCTCGCACACCGGTGCGGCCCAGGGCGGCATGTGCGCCGCGCTGGCCAACGTCGAGGAGGACAACTGGGAGTGGCACACCTTCGACACCGTCAAGGGCGGTGACTACCTCGTCGACCAGGACGCGGCCGAGGTGATGTGCAAGGAGGCCATCGACGCGGTCCTCGACCTCGAGAAGATGGGCCTGCCCTTCAACCGCACGCCCGAGGGCAAGATCGACCAGCGCCGCTTCGGCGGGCACACCCGCGACCACGGCAAGTCCCCCGTGCGTCGCAGCTGCTTCGCCGCCGACCGCACCGGTCACATGATCCTGCAGACGCTGTACCAGCAGTGCGTGAAGCACGAGGTCGAGTTCTTCAACGAGTTCTACGTCCTCGACCTGCTGCTCGTGCCCGCCGACGAGGCGAAGACCGGCAGCGAGATCGAGGGCGCGGCCGAGCAGCGCGGGTTGCAGACCCCGCCGACCATCGGCGTCCCGGGCGACAAGCGCATCGCCGGCGTCGTGGCCTACGAGCTCTCCACCGGCGAGATCCACGTGTTCCAGGCGAAGTCGGTCGTCCTTGCGACCGGTGGTGCGGGCAAGGTCTACAAGACGACCTCGAATGCGCACACCCTGACCGGTGACGGGATGGGCATCGCCTACCGCAGCGGTCTGCCGCTGGAGGACATGGAGTTCTTCCAGTTCCACCCGACCGGCCTCGCCGGTCTGGGGATCCTGCTCTCCGAAGCGGCCCGCGGTGAGGGCGGGATCCTCCGCAACGCCGACGGCGAGCGGTTCATGGAGCGCTACGCCCCCACCATCAAGGACCTCGCGCCCCGCGACATCGTCGCCCGGGCGATGGCCAACGAGGTGCGCGAAGGCCGCGGAGCCGGTCCGAACAAGGACTACGTCTACCTCGACTTGACCCACCTCGAACCCGCGCACATCGACGCGAAGCTGCCCGACATCACCGAGTTCGCCCGCACCTACCTCGGGGTCGAGCCCTACACCGAACCCGTTCCGGTGTACCCCACGGCGCACTACGCCATGGGCGGGGTGCCGACCAACGTCGACACCGAGGTGCTGCAGGACAACACCCGCGTCGTCCCGGGCCTCTACGCGGCCGGCGAGGTCGCGTGCGTCTCGGTGCACGGCTCGAACCGTCTCGGCACGAACTCGCTGCTGGACATCAACGTGTTCGGCAAGCGCGCGGGCATCGCCGCGGCCGAGTACGCGACGAAGGCCGAGTGGATCGCCGTCCCCGCCGGTTCGGAACTCCCGGTCATCAACTGGATGTCGGAGATGCGCGACCGCGCCCAGGGCGAACGCGTCTCGGACATCCGTCGTGAGCTGCAGGACACGATGGACGCCAACGCCCAGGTGTTCCGCACCGAGGCGACGCTGAAGCAGGCCCTCACCGACATCGACCGCCTGAAGGAGCGCTACTCGCGCGCCTCGGTGCAGGACAAGGGCAAGCGGTTCAACCTCGACCTGCTCGAGGGCCTCGAGCTCGGGTTCCTGCTCGACCTCGCCGAGGCCATGTGCCTCGGGGCGCTGGAGCGCAAGGAGTCCCGCGGCGGTCACTTCCGCGAGGACTACCCCAACCGCGACGACGTGAACTACATGCGGCACACCATGGTCTACCGCGAGTACGCCGCCGACGGTTCCTACTCGACGCGACTGGACTTCAAGCCCGTGGTCCAGACCCGCTACCAGCCGATGGAGCGCAAGTACTGATGTCGACCTTCGAGACCAGCCCCGCCGAGACCAACGGCGAAGCGGGTCCGGCGAAGTCCGCCGAGACCGCACGCAGCGGTGGCGACCGCCGGTCGCCCGTCGAGGGGCAGGGCGGGGCGGGCGAGGTCCCCTCGTTCTCCGTGACGGTCAAGATCCGCCGCTACGACCCGGACCTGGACGCGGAACCGCACTGGGAGTCCTACGACCTGACGATGCACGGCACCGACCGCGTGCTCGACGCCCTGCACAAGGTCAAGTGGGAGCAGGACGGCCGGTTGTCCTTCCGCCGCTCCTGCGCCCACGGGGTCTGCGGCTCCGACGCCATGCGCATCAACGGCCGCAACCGGCTGGCGTGCAAGACGTTGCTGAAGGACCTGAACATCGACAAGCCCATCCTGATCGAGCCAATCAAGGGCCTGCCGGTGGAGAAGGACCTCATCGTCGACATGGAGCCGTTCTTCGCGGCCTACCGCGAGGTCATGCCGTTCCTCATCACCAACGGGGCCGAGCCGACCCGGGAACGCATCCAGTCCCAGGCCGACCGCGAACGCTTCGACGACACCACCAAGTGCATCCTCTGCGCTGCGTGCACGTCGAGCTGCCCGGTGTTCTGGAACGACGGCCAGTACTTCGGGCCCGCCGCGATCGTCAACGCGCACCGCTTCATCTTCGACAGCCGCGACTCCGCCTCGGACCTGCGCCTGGAGATCCTCAACGACAAGGAAGGGGTGTGGCGCTGTCGCACCACCTTCAACTGCTCCGAGGCCTGCCCCCGGGGCATCCAGGTCACCAAGGCCATCGCCGAGGTCAAGCAGGCGCTCATCTCGCGCAAGCTCTGACCTGCACGACGAAGGGCCCGTCCGCCGCTGCGGACGGGCCCTTCGTCGTCGCCGTCAGCTGGGTTCTCTCGTGAGGTCGCCGAGCGTGACACCCGCCAGCGGGCCCTCCCCCGGCGTCGAGGCCGTCATCCGCCACTGCAGCCGGTACTCGCCCCGCTCGAGCTCCCAGCAGGTCACTGCCTCGGCGCTCAGGTCGACGAGGAGGTAGCACGCGACACCGTGCGCCTCGTACAACTCCTTCTTCGAACCCCTGTCCCGGAGTTCGGTGGAGGGTGACGTCACCTCGACGGCCAGTCGGACGGATTCGGGCTCGTAGTACAGGGCGGGTCGGGCGCCGGAGGCCACGAGCAGGTCCGGGATCACGTAGCGCTCCGGTCCCGTCCTCGGGACCCGCATGCCGACACCGGTCTTGACCCGCACGTCCGGGGCGACCCGCCGGCCGAGCTCCGCGCGGAGGTCGTCGATCACGTCCTGGTGCACGACCGGAGGCGGCGGAGTCACGATGAGTTGCCCGTCCATGATCTCGTACCGGTAGCCGTCGTCGGGCAGGGTGAGCAGGTCCTCGAACGCCCACTCGCGGTGGAGCACGCTGACGGCCACGTCGTCCATCTCAGCTGCCACGTCTGGATCCTCCCGTGCCGGTCCCTCATCACCAGCATCCCCTCACCCGCTGTCCCGGGGCATCCGGCACGCGAGCCGGACCCCCCGGAGCTGCACGAGCCCGGGCCTCTGGTGCGGGAGAGCGTGCAGTGGGCGGTCGACCCCCGATCGGCGCCACGTAGAGTGCCGCGCAGGGCCACCCCGGGGGAGAGACCGAATGCGGCACCAGGACCGATACCTGCAGATCAGCCGGATCCTGTCCCGGCACGGTCTGGGGTACTTCATCGACGCGCTCGGCCTCGAGCGGTGGGTGCGCACCGACTGGGACCTCTTCGGGGGCCGCGCCCAGGAACGCGAGCGGCACACCCGGGCCGCGCACGTACGCCTCGTCATGGAGGAACTGGGACCGACCGCGGTGAAGATCGGCCAGATCCTCTCCACCCGTCCCGACCTGCTCTCCCCCGGCTTCCAGCACGAGCTGGAGAAGCTGCAGGACAGCGCCACCCCGGTCCCCTACGAGACGGTCCGCGACGCCGTGGAGGAGGAACTCGGGGCGCCGCCCGAGGAGCTGTTCGTGAACTTCAGCCGTGAACCGCTCGCCAGCGCCTCGATCGGGCAGGCCCACACCGCGGTCCTGGAGGACGGGACGCAGGTCGTGGTGAAGGTCCGTCGGCCCGGGGTGGTCGAGGAGGTCGAGGGCGACCTCGAGATCCTCCGCACCCTCGCCGTGCAGGCCTCGCGGCGGTGGACGGTGGCGGCCGACTACGACGTCGTCGGACTGGCGACGGACTTCGCCGACACCCTGCGCGCCGAACTCGACTACCTCGCCGAGGGCCACAACGCGGAACGGTTCGCCCGCAACTTCGAGGGCGACCCCGACATCCGGGTCCCGGCGGTCTACTGGGACACGACGACGTCGCGGGTCCTCACCCTCGAACGCCTGCACGGGGTCAAGATCAACGACGACGCCGCGCTCGCCGAGCACGGCATCGACCGGACGGAACTCGCCGCCCGCGCGACGCGCCTGCTCGCCGACATGGTCTTCGAGCACGGGTTCTTCCACGCCGACCCGCACCCGGGGAACTTCCTCATCGAACCCTCCGGACGCATCGGGCTGCTCGACTACGGGATGGTCGGCGAGGTCGACGAACGTTCCCGGGAACAGCTGGCGATGCTGCTGGCGGCGTTCTCCCGGCGGGACCCCTCGCGCATCGCGGCGGCCTTCGCGACGATCGGCGTCACCGAGCACCGCGTCGACCGCGTCCGGCTCACCGCCGACTGCGCGCACCTGCTGCGGACCTACGAGGGTCTGCCGCTGGGGCGCATCTCCGTCAGCGACATCGTGCGCGACGTGCTGGAGATCCTCCGTCGCCACCACCTGGCGTTGCCGCGCAACCTCGCCCTCGTCGTGAAGATGATCGTGATGACCGAGGGGCTGGGGTCGAGCCTGGACCCCGACTTCCAGCTCGGGCGGGTCCTCAACCCCTACGCGCGCAGGCTCGTGGCCCGCCACTTCGACCCGCTGGCGATGGCGAAGCGGGTGCGCCAGGCCGGTCTCGACGTCGCCCAGCTCGGGGTGGAACTGCCCGGGCAGCTCGGCCGGCTGCTCGACGTCCTGGACCGGGACGGGATCTCGGTCTCGTTGCGCACCGACGAGCTGGACCCCCTGGTGGCGAGGCTCGAACGCATCGGCAACCGCGTCGTCGCCGGCCTCGTCGTCTCCGCCGGGATCGGGGCGCTGGCGACCGTCGGCTCCACCGACCCCGAACGCTTCAAACCCCACGAGACGAAGGTCGTCGCCGTGGGGGTGGCGGCCCTGGGCGCGCTGACGGGGTACCTCGGCTGGACCGCGAGGGGTCACCGCTCCCGACGACGCTGAGCCGTCCCGCCCCCGTCCCGGACCGGGGACCCCCGTCGCACCCTCGCGGAGCTCCGCTCCACACCCTCGCGGAGCTCCGCTCCGCACCGACCACGAAGGAGTTGACCGTGCGCGCAGTGCGCTTCCACCGCTACGGCGGACCCGAGGTCCTGCAGGTCGAGGAAGTCCCGGACCCGCAACCCGGTCCCGGTGAGGTGGTCGTGGAGGTCCGCGCCGCCGGGATCAACCCGGGCGAGACCGCGATCCGCAGCGGGGCGATGAAGGACCTCTTCCCGGCGACGTTCCCGTCCGGCCAGGGCAGCGACCTCGCCGGCGTCGTCAGCGCCGTGGGCCCGGACGCGACCTGGTCGCTCGGCGAGGAGGTCATGGGCTGGTCCTGGGCCCGTTCCAGCCAGGCGAGCCACGTCCTCGTGCCCGGCGACCAGCTGATCCCCAGACCCGCCGGGCTGAGCTGGGAGGTCGCGGGTTCCCTCTACGTGGCCGGGGTGACGGCCTTCGCGGCGGTGCGCGCCGTGGACCCGCAGCCGGGTGAGACGGTGGCGGTCTCCGCGGCGGCCGGCGGGGTCGGATCGCTCGTCGTGCAGCTCCTCACCCGCCGCGGCGCGAAGGTCCTGGGGATCGCGGGCCCGGCCAACGCCGACTGGTTGCGCACCCACGGCGCCGAACCCGTGGAGTACGGGGACGGTCTGGCCGAGCGTCTGGAGGAGGACGTCCCCGACGCCTTCATCGACCTCTTCGGTCCCGACTACGTCCAGCTCGCCGTCGACCTGGGGATCCCGAAGCACCGCATCGAGACGATCATCTCCTTCGCCCTGGCCGCGGAACTCGGCGTCAAGGCCGAGGGCAGCGAGGGGGCCACGACGACGGGCATCCTCGGCGAGATCGCCGAACTCGTCGCCACCGGGAAGCTCGAGGTGGAGATCGCCGCGAGCTACCCCCTGGAGGAGGTGAGCGCCGCGTTCACCGAGCTGGAACGCCGGCACACCCGCGGCAAGATCGTCCTCCTCCCCTGACCTCCCCCTCCCAACTCCTGGGAGACTCTCCACCCTTCACGGCCTCCGGAAGAGTGGAGAATCTCCCAGGAGTCGTCAGGAGAAGCTGGCCTGCACGACGCGGTTGCCGCCGGGGCGGGCGAAGCGCGAGCGACGCAGGTCGCGGACGACGAAACCCCGGCTGATGAAGCGGTCGGTCCCGTCGAAGCGGGGGGTGAACGGCGAGCGACCGTGCATCGCGCGCAGGTTGTCGAGCATCAGCACGTCACCGGGCTGCAGGACGACGGCGTGGCGGTGCGCGACGTAGATCTCCAGGACCCGTTCGAGCAGCGCCTGCGCGCGCTTGGTGATGCCGTGCATGAGGTCCTGGTCCACGAGCATCGTCGGGTCGTCGACGTCACCGGTGAGGATCGAGAACGGGCCGCGGACCTCGCGGGTGTCGAGGAAGTCGGCGAACGACTCGTCGACCAGCGTCGTCCAGAGCGGGCGGAAGAGTTCCATGACGTCGGTCGGGTCGACGTGCTCGAGCAGGTCGAGGGCGCGGAACGCGTAGGTCGCGGCGTCGGCGTCCCCGCGCAGGCAGCCGAGGACGACGTAGTCGGGACGCAGGCCGGAGAAGCACTGCTCGGTGTGCGCCTCGAGCTCCACCCGGGAGCCCTGCGACTGCTGCGTCGCGGCGAGCCTGGCGTTGGGGACCATGTCCTGCAGCAGGTGCCCGTGACCTTCGGCGGCGTAGCCGACCATGTGCCCGAGGGCGTGGCTGACGATGGCCTGCTGCTTGGCCAGCAGCGTCCGACCACCGACACCGCCGGTGTTGTCGGCGGGGGTGGCCGGCAGGTCGCCGACCTCGAGGCCACGCAGGACGAGGACCCCGGAGTCGGAGCCGCGCTCCTCGAAGGCCCACAGCGTCTCGGCGACGTCCTGGGGCAGTTCCCGGGCCAGCAGGCGGGCCTGGCGGCCGAAGGCCTCGGGCTCGGTCACGGGGTCGGCACTCAGGCGCGACCCCAGCGCGGCCATCGCCGCCCGCTGCGCCGCCGGCAGCTCGAGGAAGGTCGGCACGGTGGCCGAGGAGTCGAGGAACAACGAGGACACGGTGGAGCTCCCATCATCGGCGCACTACGTGGTCACACCGTAGCGCGCCGATGGCGGGCAGTCTGCCTAGTTCACCTGCGTAGCACTGGACAGATTGTCAGCGCTTGATCATGCCGTGCGGGTCGATGACGAACTTCTGCGGCGCACCCGCGTCGAACTTCGCGTAGGCGTCGGGCGCCTCGTCCAGCGAGATCGCCGTCGCACCGACGGCCTTCGCGATCTGCACCTTGTCGTGCAGGATCGCCATCATCAACCCCCGGTGGTACTTCATCACCGGGCACTGCCCCGTGGTGAAGGCCAGCGACTTCGCCCAGCCGGTGCCGAGGTCCAGCGACAGCGACCCCTTCTTGGCCGCCTCGTCGACCCCGCCCGGGTCACCCGTGACGTAGAGCCCCGGGATGCCGAGCGACCCGCCCGCCGCGGTGACCTCCATGAGCGAGTTGAGCACCGTCGCGGGCGCCTCGGTGCCCGAACCGGCACCGTGGCCGCGCGCCTCGAAACCGACGGCGTCGATGCCGGAGTCGACCTCGGGGACGCCGAGGATCTGTTCGATCTGGTCCCGCGGGTCCCCCTTCGAGACGTCGACGGTCTCGCAGCCGAAGCTGCGGGCCCGTTCCAGCCGTTCGGGGTTGAGGTCGGCGACGATGACGACGGCCGCGCCCAGCAGCTGCGCGCCGACGGCGGCCGCGAGGCCCACCGGACCGGCACCCGCGACGTAGACCGTCGACCCGACCCCCACCCCGGCGCTGACCGCGCCGTGGAAACCGGTCGGGAAGATGTCGGAGAGCATGGTCAGGTCGAGGATCTTCTCCATCGCCTGGTCCTTGTCGGGGAACTTCAGGCAGTTGAAGTCCGCGTAGGGCACCAGGACGTAGTCGGCCTGCCCGCCGACCCAGCCGCCCATGTCGACGTAGCCGTAGGCCGACCCGGGGCGGTCCGGGTTCACGTTGAGGCAGATGCCCGTCTTGCGTTCCTTGCAGTTGCGGCAGCGACCGCAGGCGATGTTGAACGGAACGGACACGAGGTCGCCGACCTCGAGGAACTCGACGTCGCGGCCCTTCTCGACGATCTCACCGGTGATCTCGTGGCCGAGGACGAGGTTCGGCGGGGCGGTGGTGCGCCCACGGACCATGTGCTGGTCGGAGCCGCAGATGTTGGTCGCGACGAGCTTCAGGATGACGCCGTGGTCGACCTTGCGTCCGACGTTGGCGGGGTTGACCCCGGGGCCGTCCTTCAGCTCGAAGGTGGGGTAGTCGATGGTCTGCACCTCGACCCGGCCGGGGCCGAGGTAGGCCACGGCGCGGTTGCCGGTCGGGGTGGACGTGCTGACACCAGCGGAACTGTCGGTCGTGGTCACGGACTGAGCCCTTCTCACCGGCGCCGACGTCGGTGTCGACGCGCTGCCCTCACCCAACCCCGGCGGGGGTGCGCCGCGCAAGGGTCCGGTCGCCCACGGCCAGGGCCAGGGCCCCGAGGCAGGACAGCGCGACGACCCCGCCCATGAGGTGCAGGCCGGCGTCGGTGGGCCGCTGCCCGAACACGAGACCGACGAGGGCGGAGGAGCCGATGGCCGCCAGGTAGACGAACGTGCGGGACAGCCCGGACGCGGCACCCGTCGTCTCCGGCGGCGCCTGGCGGTACATCGCCGCCTGGTTCGACACCGAGGCCAGTCCCTGCGCGATCCCGAAGCAGCCCGCGACGACGAGGAGGAAACCCACGGGCGAGCCCGCGTCGGTCAGCACGAGGAGCGCTCCCCCCAGCGTCGGCAGCACGCCGGCCGCGACGAGCGGCGCCCGCAACCGGGTGGTCCGGGCGACCAGCACCGAGGCCAGCCCCGCCAGCACCGCGGAGGGCAGCTGGAGCAACCCCGCACGTTCGCTGGAGAAACCCGCCACGTCCTGCAGCCACTGGCTGTACCCGTAGGTCATCGAGTAGAAGCCGAAGTACAGCAGCATCATCCGCAGGTAGGTGCGGGTGAGGGCGCCGTTGCGGCGCAGCATCCGCAGGTCGATGAACGGCGCCGTGCGACGGAGTTCCCAGCGGATCGTCAGCGCGCCCACGAGGACGGAACCCGCCAGCAGCCACCAGTACCCCGAGGCCAGGTCGAGCAGGAACACCAGCACCGTCGTGGTGGTGACGGCGAAACCCGCCATGCCCACGACGTCGAGGCGACCGGGATCGGCGAGGAGCCGGGAGGCCGGGCGGGTGTCGTCGCCCGGCAACCAGAGCCAGGACAGCACCAGCGCGAGGCCCGCGAGCGGCACGTTGACGACGAAGATGGCCGGCCAGCCGAAGGAACCGACGAGGAAGCCCCCGAGGACGGGACCGACGGCCGTGGTCGCGAGCGCCGCGATCGACACCGCCGACAGCAGGGCCGGTGGGGTCGCGACCCCGGCGCGGGCGGACTGGTCGCGGATCATCGTCATGGCGCTCGGGTAGGCGGCCGAGGTCCCGATCCCGATGAGGACGCGGGAGACGAGGACCCCCGCGAACGTCGCCGACACCAACGGCACGACCCCCGCGACCACGACGACCGCGAGGCCGAACAGGTAGGTCCGGCGTGGTCCGAAGCGGTCGGCCAGCGTGCCCATGGTCGGCTGGGCGATGGAGCTCGCGAGGTAGAGACCGGCGACGAGCCAGACGACGGTGCTGGAGCCGACCCCGAGCGCGGCGGAGATGGGGACCAGCGCCACCGAGACCATGGTGGTGTTGACGGGGTTGAGGACGGGACCGATGAGCAGGGGGACGACGAACCGGGCGCCGAACGGCGGCGTGGTCGTGCTCGCCCTCACGCGCCGACCAGCGGTTCGTCGAGGGTTCCGCCGAGGTCCTCGACGAGGCGGGCGAGCACGGGGACGGCACGGGCCAGCGCCTCCAGGTCGGCGCGGGGCAGCCCGGCCGCCAGCCCGTCGGCGATGCGGCGCACCCGGCCGTCGCGGTCGGCGAGGACCGCCGCCCGGCCCTGCCCGGTGAGGTCGAGGAGGATCTTGCGGCCGTCGACGGGGTGCGGGTTCGTCGTCAGGTACCCCGCCTCGAGGAGTTCCTTGACCGTGACGGCCATCGTCTGCGGCCGGACCCGACGCCGGGCCGCGAGGTCGGATGACGTCATCGCTCCCTGCCGGGCGAGCAGACCGAGGACGGCACCGGTGATGGGCGGCAACGTGTTCCCGCCCTCGACGGAGCGGATGAGGGCCCCGGTGACGAGCCGGAGGTCGTGGGCGAGGTCCTCCACGTCGGGCTTCATGGCCTCGAGGTTACCTCAGGTCTTCAGTGCAACCTGAACAGGTTGTGCTGTAGGTTTCGGGTATGGAGCTCACCAAGCACACCCACGCCACGGTCGTCCTCGGCAAGGACGGCTCCGCGCTGCTCATCGACCCGGGTGCCTACACCCCGAACACCCCGGAACTCCTCGCGGCCGCCGACGCGGTGCTCTACACCCACGACCACCCCGACCACGTCGACGCGGACGCCCTGAAGACGGCGCTCGCCGCCCGTCCCGAGCTGCCCGTGTTCGGCCCGGCCAGCGTGCGCGAGTTCGTCGGCGACGACCGCGTCCGGGTCGTCGCCGCCGGCGACACCTTCACGGCGGCGGGTTTCGAGGTCACCGTGTTCGGCGGGCAGCACGCCGTCATCCACGCGGACGTGCCGGTCATGGAGAACGTCGCCTTCCTCGTCGACGGCGACGTCTTCCACCCCGGCGACGCCTACGAGGTGCCGAACGTCCCGGTGAAGACGCTGCTGCTCCCCACCAGCGGCCCGTGGTCGAAGGTCGGCGAGGGCGTCGACTACCTGCGGGCCGTGAAGCCGCAGCGCGCCATCCAGATCCACGACCTCATGCTGTCCGAGACCGGTCAGCGCAGCACCGCCCAGTTCATCGGCGACCTGGGCGGGCTGCCCCTGGAGACCGTCCCGCTGGGGACCACCGTCACCCTCTGAGGTCCCGCGGGGTCCCGGCTCAGCCGGCCGCGGTCGGCACCGCGTTGCGGCGCACGACCGCGGCGTACCAGCGGGCGCTGTCCTTGACCGTGCGCACCTGCGTCGCGTAGTCGACGTGGACGACGCCGAACCGCTTCGAGAACCCGTAGCCCCACTCGAAGTTGTCCAGGAAGGACCACAGGTAGTAACCGGTGACGGGTGCACCCGCCGCCACGGCGTCGAGCACGGCCGCGAGGTGGTCGCGCAGGTAGCGGGTGCGCTCGACGTCGTGGACTCGCCCGTCCACGACCTCGTCGTCGTAGGCGGCCCCGTTCTCGGTGACCAGCAGTTCCAGACCGGGGTGCTCGCGGTGCAGGCGCAGCAGCAGTTCCGTCAGGCCGCGCGGATCGACGCTCCAGCCCATGGCCGT
Source organism: Kineococcus sp. AC630 (assembly GCF_979255925.1). NCBI lineage: Bacteria > Bacillati > Actinomycetota > Actinomycetes > Kineosporiales > Kineosporiaceae > Kineococcus > Kineococcus sp. AC630. The sequence continues at coordinate 242,761 of NZ_CEEDMJ010000002.1, read as the reverse complement.
CTTCTCCCCGGGCAGTTCGGGGAACTCGACGTCCGCGGCGGCCACCCACGGGCTGTGCGTGCTGGCGCCGTGCCCGTCGTTCTCGGCCCGGGGCGAGCTCCCGTCCCAGGCCTGCACGACGGTGGGGCTGTAGTAGTTGACGCCCAGCACGTCCAGCGGCTGGTGGATGAGCGCGAGGTCTCCCTCGCGCACGAAGGACCAGTCGGTGACCGACGCGGTGTCGAGCAGCACGTCGGCCGGGTAGCGGCCCCGAAGCACGGGGTCCAGGAACACCCGGTTCTGCAGGCCGTCGACGCGGCGCACGGCGTCGGCGTCGGCCCGGCGCGAGCCCTCGGTCCGGACCCAGGCCAGGTTCAAGGTGAGGGCGACGCGCGCCCCGGGAGCGGCCCGGCGCACCGCGGCGGCCCCGAGGCCGTGGGCGAGGTTCAGGTGGTGCACCGCGGCCAGCGCAGCGGCGGGTTCGGTGCGCCCCGGGGCGTGCACGCCGGAGGCGTAGCCGAGGTAGGCCGAGCACCAGGGTTCGTTGAGGGTGATGAAGGTCCGCACCCGGTCCCCCAGCGCCGCCGCGACGACCTCGGCGTACTCCGCGAAGCGTTCGGCGGTCCGGCGCGAGGTCCAGCCGCCGGCGTCCTCCAGCGCCTGCGGCAGGTCCCAGTGGTACAGGGTGACGGCGGGTTCGATCCCCGCGGCGAGGAGTTCGTCGACCAGGGTCGAGTAGAACGCGAGCCCCGCCTCGTTGACGGGGCCGAGTCCCTCGGCGTCCACCTGCGGGGTGATGCGCGGCCAGGCCACGGAGAAGCGGTAGGAGGCCATCCCGAGCTGCTTCATGATCGCGATGTCCTCGCGGAAGCGGTGGTAGTGGTCGTCGGCGACGTCCCCGGTGTCCCCGCCGGCCACCCGGCCGGGGGTGTGGCTGAAGGTGTCCCAGATCGACGGCGTCCGGCCGTCCTCGGCGACGGCCCCCTCGACCTGGTAGGACGCGGTGGCGGTGCCCCAGACGAACCCGGGGGGGAAATCCCGTTCGGTGCCGGCGGTGGTGGGGCGTTCCTCGGTGGTGGTCACGGGGGCCTTCCTGGAGGTGGGCGGGGATGGAGGGGCGGTCAGCCCTTGACGGCTCCGGCGATGATCCCGCCGACGATCTGACGACCGAGCAGCAGGAACACCACGATGACCGGAAGGGTGCCGACGAGCGTCCCCGCCATGATGATCGAGGTGTCGGGGACGTAGCCGCTGCCGAGGTTGTTCAGCGCGACCTGGACGGTGGGCATCGTGGAGTTCAAGGCGATGACGGGCCAGAAGAAGTCGTTCCAGGACGTCATGAACGTCAGCATCCCCAGCACGGCCATGCCCGGGCGGGCGATGGGCAGCACGATGGCGACGAACGTCCGGGTCGTGGAGGCGCCGTCGACCCGGGCGGCCTCGAGGAGTTCGTCCGGCATCGTCTGGACGAGGTACTGGCGCATGAAGAACACCCCGAAGGCGGTGACCAGCGAGGGCAGGATCACCGATTCCAGGCGGCCGGCCAGACCCCAGTCCGACATGATCTTGTACAGCGGGACAACGCCCAGCGACGGCGGGATCATCAGGGTGCCGATGGTGATCGCGAACAGCGCGTTCCTGCCGCGGAACCGGAGCTTCGCGAAGGCGAAACCGGCGAGGGTGCAGAACAGCAGCGTCCCGATCGTGGTGACCCCGGAGACGAGCAGGGAGTTCACGATCGAGAGGCCGATCGCCTGCTGCTGCACGGCGGTGGTGATGTTCTGCCACAGGTCCGGACCGGGCAGGAACGGCGGCGGCGACTGGTTCATCTCCGCCATCGGCCGGCTGGCTGCGACGATCATGTAGTAGAAGGGCACGATGAAGATCAGCGCGGTCACGCCCAGCAGCACGTAGGTCAGCGGGCCCGCGGCGTCGGGCGCGCGGTATCGCCGGGCCCGTCCCGGGGAGGGCTGCGGTGCGGCGAGGGCGGCCTCGCGGACGGTGGTCGCGCTCATCGCCGGGCTCCTTCGGGGTCACGGTCGCGCCACCGGGCCAGCGCGGTGTTGATCAGGACGAGGACGATGATGAGGACGAAGGTCACCCAGGCCACGGTGGCGGCCCGGCCCAGGGCACCGAATCCCCAGCCCTGCTGGTACATGAACAACCCCAGCGTCTGGTACTGGTTCAGGGCTCCCCCGTCGACCCCGCCGAACAGCAGCGGCTCGCCGAACAACTGGGTGGCCCCGATCGTGGAGACCACCACGGTGAACAGGATCGTGGGGCGCAGCCCGGGCAGGGTGACGTGCAGGAACTGCTGCCACCGGTTGGCGCCGTCCAGGGCCGCGGCCTCGTAGAGGTCGGCGGAGATGGACTGCATCCCGGCCAGGTAGATCAGGGCATTGTAGCCCGTCCAGCGCCAGGTGACGATGACGGCGATGGCGATCTGGGCGCTGAGGTCGCCGTTGCGCCAGTCCAGCCCGTCGAGGCCGACGAGGGAGAGGATCCAGTTCGCCAGGCCGTTGTCGCGCCCGAAGATCTGGGCGAACACCAGCGTGGAGGCGGCGACCGAGGTCGCGTACGGCATGATCATCGAGACCCGGAAGAAGTTCCGGCCCCGCATCCGGTAGTTCAGCAGGTGCGCGAGCCCGAGGGCCAGCAGCAGTTGCGGAACGGTCGAGAGGATCCCGATGGTGATCGTCTTCAGCAGCGCGTTGTAGAACTTCGGGTTCGTGAACAGCCAGGTGTAGTTGTCCAGACCCGTCCACTCCGGCTGCGAACCCAGTTCGTAGGAGTGGAAGCTGATCCACATCGTGTAGACGAGCGGGAACAGCCCGAACGCGAGGAACAGCAGGAAGAACGGGGCGATGTAGGCGTAGGGGGCGGCGACGCCCTCGAAGCGGAACAACCGCGACCGCAGGCTCAGGTGCGGTTCGACGGCCGTGCGCGCACCCGGCCCGGAGGGGGCCGGGGGTGCGGTCGTGCTCGGTGTGCTCACGGTTCTCCTCGCGAGGTCGGGGCGGTCCGGGGCGGCCGCGGGCGGCGGCCGCCCCGGTCGGTCTCAGCTGATCTGGTTCGCGAGGTCCTTCGAGGCGGCGTTCCAGGCGTCGGCCGGGCTGACGCCGTTGGTCTCCACCGACAGCAGCGACTGCACGAGGGAGGACTTCACGACGGCGTCCTCCTCACCGAGGATCTGGGTGGGGGCGGCCTTGGCCGCACCGGAGAAGATCTGCCCGATCGGGGCACCCTGGAAGTAGTCGTCGGTGGTGTCCGCGACGAGGTCGATGGCGCCGGTGTTGGACGGGAAGTTCCCGCCGACCTCGAACACCTTGGCCTGCTGCTCGGGGTCGGTCAGCCACTTGACGAGCTTGGCCGCCTCCTCGGGGTGCTTGGCGGACTTGGGGATGCCCAGGTAGGAACCACCCCAGTTCCCGCCGGCCCCGCCGGGCAGGGAGGTGATGTTCCACTTGCCGGAACCGGCGTCGCCGGCCTTGCCCTTGATGTAGCCGACCATCCAGGCGGGGCAGGCGATGGTGGCGAACGCGCCGCCGCCGAAACCCTTGTCCCAGGCCGGGTCCTCGAACTGCTCCAGCTTCGCCGTCAGGTCCTCGTCGGCGGCGGTGGCGGCGGTGTCGAAGGCCTTCTTGACCGCGGGGTTGCTGTCCCAGACGAGTTTCCCGGAACCGTCGTAGTAGATCTCCTGCTCGGTGGAGACGATCGCGTTGTAGAACCCGCCCGCGGAGTCCATCCAGGCGGTGCCCGCGGGCGCCTTGCCCTTGAACTCCCGGCCCAGGGCCAGGTAGTCGTCCCAGCTGCCCATCCGGGCGGCGAGCTGCGCGGGGTCGGTCGGCAGACCGGCCTGCCCCAGCAGGTCGCTGCGGTAGCACAGGCCCATCGGGCCGATGTCGGTGCCGAGGGCGAGGACCTTCCCGTCCTTCGTGGTGGCCGCGGCCGACTTCCAGTCCAGGTAGTTGGGGATCTGCTCCCCCGCCGGGGTGGAGGTGAGGTCGGTCCACTTGTCGCCCTGGTTGGCGACGACGTCGGCGATGCGGCCGACCTCGATGCCCTGGACGTCGGCGGCGCCGTTGCCGGAGGCGAGCTTGGTCTGCAGGGCGGGCCAGTAGTTGTTCTCGCCCTGGGTGGACTCGTACTGGATCGTGACGCCGGGGTTGAGCTTCTCGTACTCGTCGAAGAGCCCCGCCTCCTCGTAGCCGAAGGTCCCGAAGAGGCTGACGGTGACGGCCTTCCCCCCGTCGGCGGCGGCCTGGTCACCGGAACCGGACTGGGCGGTGCTGCAGGAGGTGACCAGCAGGGCACCGGTGATGGTCGTCGCCAGGGCGGCGAGGGTCTTCGCGCGGACAGTGGACATGGGGGAACTCCTCGGGCCTCGCCGGGTCGGCGGATCGACGGTGATCGCGGGTCCGTGAGAGCGCTCTCAAGGGTGAGCCGGGAATCCGTGAGAGCGCTCTCAGGGGTCCCCACAGGTTGTACCCAGGAGGTACCCGGTGTCAACGCCTCAGGACGTGGCGCGTTCGACGAGTTCCGTCGGGGCGATGACGTCCCCGACCTCGGGCTCGCCGTCGACGAGGGCCAGCAGCATCCGGGCCAGTTCGCGCCCCATCTCCACCACCGGCTGGCGGACCGTCGTCAGCGGGGGTGTCGCCGCGGCCGCCAGGGGTGCGTCGTCGAACCCGACGACGCGCACCTGCCCCGGGACCGCCCGGTCCGCCGCCGCCAGCGCCTGCAGGACACCCGCGGCCATGAGGTCGTTGGCCGCGAACACGCCGTCGAGGTCGGGCCAGCGGGCGAGCAGCCCCTCCGCCGCAGCGCGACCGCCCTCCACGGTGAAGTCCCCCACCGCGGCCAGCCCGGCGCTGAAGCGGCGCCGCTGGGCGCGCAGCTCCGCCCGGAAACCCTCCAGCCGTTCCTGACCCACCCGCATGTCCATCGGGCCCGCGACCGTCACGATCCGCCGGCAGCCGCGCTCGATCAGGTGGCGGGTCGCCGACCGGGCCCCGGCGACGTTGTCGGCCGAGACGAACGGCACGGTGGACGTCTCGTCGTAGGGGCGCCCGGACATCACCACCGGGATGCCGGCGTCGCGCAGGTGCTGCGGCAGCGGGTCCGGCCCGTGCACCGAGACGAGGATCGCCCCGTCGACGTGGCCGCCGCGGGCGTAGCGCTCGAAGCGGTCACGCTCGCGCTGGGTCGAGAGCACCACCAGGACGAGCTGCACCTCGCGCTCGGCGAGCTGGGCCTGGGCCCCGCTGAGCACGAGGGGGAAGTAGGAGTCGGCGAAGAAGCGCTCGACGGGCTCGACGACGACCAGGGCCACCGACCCGCTGCGCCGGGTCACCAGCGACCGCGCCGCCTGGTTGGGCACGTAGGACAGCTCCGACGCCGCGCGCAGGACGGCCTCACGCGCCGCGTCGCTGACCCGGGCGTAGCCCGCCAGCACCCGCCCGGCGGTCGCCCGCGAGACACCCGCCCGCGCAGCGACGGAGTCCAGGGTCGGGGCGCTCGGGCTCGGCACGGCTCCTCCAGGGGTCAGCGGTCCGCGCGGACGGGGCGGGCCGATCCTCGCAGGCCCCGGACGCCCAGCGCACCGATGGTCGTGCCCAGCACCAGGCTCACCACGACGAGCACCAGGTGCACGAGGAAGAACGGCTGGGCGCCGTCGTCGAAGGACCGCGGGTCCACCCAGATGTTCTTGAGGAACGTGGGCCAGATGATCCAGCTCCAGACGCCGAAGAGGACGAGGAACCAGCTGGAACGCTTGGACAGGACCACGTCCCGATCATCCCACCCGGTCAGCGCCCCCGGCGCACGACCTTGAGGGCGGTGGCCCCGATCGCCCCGACGACGAGACCGGAGACGAAGGGCATCCGGCCCTTGTGGCCGGCCGGTCCCTCCGGTGCCTCCGGGCCGAGCGGGACCTGCAGACGGGCCTGCGCCATCAGGTCCGGGTGCAACGAACCCTTGTCCTCGGCCACGGTCGCGGCCCAGGCCGCGGCGAGCAGGACGACCCGGGCGATCAGCTGCATGAGGACGAGCAGCACGACGAACGTCGCGGCCGCCCCGAGGAACGCGTTGCCGGAGGCGCTGCGCCCCGCGATGGCCGTCCCGAACTGCTTCAGCAGGCCGATCCCGACCCCGCCGATCACCGCGCCCTGCACCAGGTCACGCAAGGGGAGGTTCGCCCCGGGCAGGATCCGGAACACCGCGAGGAAGGTCAGGGTGTCGATCGCGAGGGAGACCACGAAACCCACGATCGCGAGCAGCCAGCGCGACCACGTCGAGGGTTCGAAACCGAACGCGTCGAGGAGCACCCCGCCCGCGCCGTTCGTGCCGACGACGGAGACGATCGAGAGCAGGACACCGAACCCGATGACGACCATGCCGCCGAGGTCGCGCAGCTTGACGATCAGGAAGTTGCCCCCGCCGGAGTCCTCGCCGTAGACGGCTCGCACGCCCTGGCGCATGCCGTCGATCCAGCCGAGGCCGGTGAAGAGGGCCGTCACGGTCGAGATGACGAGGCCCCAGGTCAGGGCACTGCCGGAGAGGAAGTCGTCGATGTAGATGCCCTTGGCCCCGTCCCGCGACGCCGCGGCGGCCTCGGAGGTCCCGGTGTGGATGAGCCCCGGGAGGTAGCTGTTCAGCCCGCTCACGAGGTTCGAGGTGATGAAGTCCCGGAACTCCGGCACCCCGGTCATCACGAGCCCGATGACCGTCAGCGCGACCGCGAGCGCCGGGAAGATGGAGAAGAACGCGAAGTACGCGATCCCGCCCGCCAGCACGTTCCCCCGGGCGTCGCCGTACTTCTTGTAGACCCGCGCCGGCAGCGACCGCTGGACGGTGCTGACCGCGCTCTTGGCCTGATCGACAGCGCCGCTCACCGGGAGGGACCCCTCACTGCTGGGACGTGACGTCCTCCCGTCGCGGCCGCACGCCACCGGCGCCGTCCTCGGGGAGGTTGAACCCCTCACGGTGGTGGTCGCCACCCGCTCGCGCAACACGAGTCGTCCTACTGCGGGAAGGTGAAGTCCTCGCGCGGGCGCCAGACGCCGTCGGTGCCGTGCTCGTAGAGGCTGAAGCCCCTCACGGTGAAGGTCGCCTCCCAGTCGCGCAGCACGAGCTCGGCGCGGTCGAGGGAGGACTCCTCGACGTCGTGGGCGACGGTGACGTGGGGGTGGAAGGGGAAGGCGATCTCGTGCCGCAGCGGGCCGGTGCGGATCGCGGCCTGGAGCAGTTCGCACTCGGAGATGCCGCGCGCGAGCTGGACGAAGACGACGGGCGAGACGGGGCGGAAGGTCGCGGTGCCCCGCAGGTGCACCTCGAAGGGGGCGCCGGTGGCGGCGGTGGACGCGAGGTGGCCGCGGGCGGCGTCGAGGTCGGCGCAGGAGAGCTCGAAGGGGGGCAGCAGCGTGATGTGCGGCGGGATGGCGTGCGCGAGCGGGTCCCCGAACTTCTCCCGCCAGGCGGTCAGCTCGGCCGCGTGCGGTGCGGGGACGGGGATCGAGACCCCGATGGTCGCCACGTCACCACGCTGCGCTGCGTCGTCCCGTGCTGATCCGCTCACCGGCGCCGACCCACCAGGCCGACCCGGTCGTAGACCGTGGCCAGCGTGTCCTCGGCGATCTCGTTCGCGCGCGCGGCCCCGGAGGCGAGCAGTTCGTCCAGGGCGCCGGCGTCGGCCATGAGCTCCTGCGCGCGGGTCCGGACCGGGCCCAGCACGTCGGTGACGACCTCGGCCAGCTCCTTCTTGAGGTCGCCGTAGCCGCGGCCGGAGAAGTCGGCCTCGAGCTCGGTGATCGACTTCCCAGACAGGGCGGAGTGGATCGAGAGCAGGTTGGAGACACCGGCCTTCTCGACGGGGTCGAAGAGGACCTCGCGGCCGGTGTCGGTGACGGCCGAGCGGATCTTCTTCGCGGTGACCTTGGGGTCGTCCATGACGTCGACGATCCCGTTGGGCGAGGACGAGGACTTGCTCATCTTCGCGCCGGGTTCCTGCAGGTCGAAGATCTTCGCGGTCTCCTTGGGGATGAAGGGTTCCGGCACGGTGAACGTCTCGCCGAAGCGGGAGTTGAAGCGCTGGGCCAGGTTGCGGGTCAGCTCCAGGTGCTGGCGCTGGTCCTCACCGACGGGGACCTCCGCAGCCTGGTAGAGCAGGATGTCCGCGGCCATGAGGACCGGGTAGGTGAACAGCCCGACGGTGGTGCTGTCGGAGCCCTGCTTGGCCGACTTGTCCTTGAACTGCGTCATCCGCCCGGCCTCGCCGAAACCGGTGATGCACGACAGCACCCAGGCGAGCTGGGCGTGGGCGGGGACGTGGCTCTGGACGAAGAGGGCCGAGCGTTCGGGGTCGACGCCTGCGGCGATGTACTGGGCGGCCGTCCAGCGGGTCCGCTCGCGCAGCGCGGCCGAGTCCGGCCCGACGGTGAGGGCGTGCAGGTCGACGACGCAGTAGAGCGCGTCGTGGGTCTCCTGCAGGGCCACCCACTGCTTGAGGGCACCGAGGTAGTTGCCGAGGTGGAGCGACCCTGAGGTCGGCTGCATCCCCGACAGCAGTCGCGGGCGCGTACCTGCCATGACGGACATGACTCCATCCTGCCAGCCGCCGGGTGCCGGCCCGTCCCCCCACCCCCGTCCCCCACACGGAGGCTCGTGTGCGGTTGTGTGCGGTTCTGGTTGACCCGGGGTCGAGCGGGCGGGCATCCTCGGCGGGTGAAGCGATGGAGCGAGGGACCGTCCGGGCTGGTGTTCGGGTCCGACTACAACCCCGAGCAGTGGCCCGCCGAGGTCCGCGCGGACGACGTGCGGCTCATGCGGGAGGCCGGGGTGAACCTCGTCTCGGTCGGGATCTTCTCCTGGGGCCTGCTCGAGCCCGAACCGGACCGCTTCGACTTCGCCTGGTTCGACGACGTCCTCGACGACCTGCACGCCGGTGGGATCGGCGTCTCCCTGGCGACCGCCACGGCCTCTCCCCCGGCCTGGCTGACCCAGCAGCACCCCGAGGTGCTCCCGGTGGACGCCGACGGCCGTCGCGTCACCTTCGGCAGCCGGCAGAGCTGGTGCCCGAGCTCGCCGGTCTACCGCGAGCGCTCGCTGAAGCTGGTGCGGGCGCTGGCCGAGCGCTACGGCGAGCACCCGGCGCTGCGGCTGTGGCACGTCAGCAACGAACTCGGCTGCCACAACGCCCGGTGCTACTGCGCCGTCAGCGCGACGGCGTTCCGGGACTGGCTGGCCACGCGCTACGCCGACGTCGCCGCGCTGAACGCGGCCTGGGCGACGGCGTTCTGGAGCCAGCACTACACCTCCCTCGACCAGGTCCAGGTCCCTGCGCACACGTCCTCGTTCCACAACCCGGCCCAGGCCCTGGACTTCGCCCGGTTCTGCTCCGACGAACTCCTCGGCCAGCACCTCGCCGAGAAGGAGGTCCTGCGCGAGATCACGCCGGACGTCCCCGTCACGACCAACTTCATGGTCGGTTCCCAGCTCAACCCGCTGGACTACGGGCGCTGGGCGCGCGAGCAGGACGTCGTCTCCAACGACCACTACCTGATCCACGGCGCCTACGACGACCCGCGCGGGGAACTCGCCTACGCCGCCGACCTGACCCGCGGCGCGGCGTCGGGGAACCCGTGGCTGCTCATGGAGCACTCGACCTCGGCCGTGAACTGGCAGCCGGTGAACGTCGCCAAGGCCGCCGGGGAGATGCTGCAGGACAGCCTGTCCCACGTCGCCCGGGGGGCGGACGGGATCTGCTTCTTCCAGTGGCGCCAGTCCGCCGGCGGGGCCGAGCAGTGGCACTCGGCCCTCGTCCCGCACGCGGGCGAGGACAGCGAACGCTTTCGCGAGGTCGTCGAGCTCGGTGCCGTCCTGGGCCGGCTCGGGGAAGTGCGCGACTCCACCGTGACCAACGACGTGGCGATCCTCGTCGACTGGCAGAACGCCTGGGCCATGGAGTCGCCGACCCTGCCCTCGCAGCGGGTCGGGCACGCGGACCTCGCGCTGCGGGTCCACGGGTTGCTCCGGGCGGCCCACACGGGGGCCGACGTCGTCCCCGTGACCGCGCACCCCGACGACCTCGCCGCGGTGCTCTCGGGCTACCGGGTCCTCGTCGTCCCCACGCTCTACCTGTGCGACGACACCACGGCGGCCGCCGTGACCGCGGCCGCGGAGTCCGGGACCCACGTCCTGGTCACCTACTTCTCCGGGATCGTCGACGACTCCGTCCGGGTCCGCCTCGGGGGCTACCCCGGGGCGTTCCGGGACCTGCTCGGCGTCCGGGTCGAGGAGTTCCACCCGCTCTCCGACGGGGTCGCCGGCGAACTCGACGACGGCACCGTCGGTGACGTCTGGGCCGAGATCGCGAGCGCGCACGACGACACCGAGGTCCTGGTCCGCTACGCCGACGGCGCCGCCGCCGGGTGCCCCGCCCTGACCCGTCGCGACCTGCCCTCGGGCGCGCACGCCTGGTACCTGGGCACCTCCCTCGACGACGAAGCCCTCGCCGGGCTGCTGCGGACCGTCTGCACCGCAGCCGGAGTCATGCCCGTCGCCGAGGCCAGCGGGCCCGTCGACGTCGTCCGCCGGTCCTCCGCGGACGGCAGCTGGTTGTTCGCGCTGAACCACGGCGAGGAGGACGCGACGGTCGCCGTCCGGGGTTTCGACCTCGTCGGCGAGGTCGAGGTCGAGGTCCTGCACCTCGAACCCGGCCAGAGCGCCGTGGTCCGGGAAACCGCGCGGGAGGACTGAGTGCTCGCCCACCAGCGCCAGGAACTCATCCTCGACGCCGTCCGCACCCACGGCGGCGTCCGGGTGGCGGACCTCGTCGAACGCCTCGGCGTCTCGGAGATGACGGTGCGTCGCGACATCGGGGAACTGTCGCGGCGCGGGCTCGTCGCACGCGTGCACGGCGGGGCCGCCGCGATCGGCCGGACCAGCGAGGAACCGGGTTTCGCGGCCAAGTCGAACCTGCGGCCGGACGCGAAGCGGGCCATCGCCCGGGCCGCCGCCGACCTCGTGCCCGACGGCGCCTCGGTGGGGTTGTCGGCGGGGACGACGACGGCCGAGGTCGCCCGCGAACTGCGCGACGTCTCCGACCTCACCGTCGTGACGAACTCCCCGCGGGTGGCCGACCTGCTGCACGACCCGGCCGACCACTCCCGCACGGTCATCCTGTCCGGCGGCACCCGCACACCCTCCGACGCGCTCGTCGGCCCCGTCGCCCGCGCGGGTCTGCGCGGGTTGCACGTCGACGTGCTGTTCCTGGGGGTGCACGGCCTCGACGCCGCGGCCGGCCTGAGCACCCCGAACCTGACCGAGGCCGACACCAACCGGGCGCTGATGGACTGCGCCGCAAGGGTCGTGGTCGTCGCCGACGCCTCGAAGTGGGGGGTCGTCGGTCTGACGTCGTTCGCCGCGCTCTCCGCGGTCGACGTCCTCGTCACCGACGACGCCCTGGACCCCTCGGCCCGTCCCGTCATCTCAGAACTCGTCGGCGAACTCGTGATCGCCGGCATCCCCCAGGAGGAGGACCAGTGAGCCACCCGTTCCGCAAGACGTCGACCACGATGGCCGACGGACGCGAACTCATCTACTTCGACGACACCGAACCGTGGTTGTCGGGGGAACGGGTGCGCGACGCCGTCGACCACCGGCCCCTGCCCCCCGCCGAGGAGACCGTGCGCGGCGGTTCCCAGGTGCGTTTCGACCCCCTGACGGGTGACTGGATCGCGATGGCCTCCCACCGCAACGACCGCACCCTCATGCCGCCGCCGGACCAGGACCCGTTGGCCCCCACCGTGCCCGGCGGCTTCCCCACCGAGATCGCCGACTCCAGCTACGACGTCGTCGCCTTCGAGAACCGGTTCCCGTCGTTCTCCAACCGGATCGGCGGCGAGAGCGGGTTCCTCGACGGGGAGGCCCTGTGGCCGACCCGTCCGGCGGCCGGACGCTGCGAGGTCGTCTGCTTCAGCTCCGACACCCACGGCTCGTTCGGCACCCTCGACCCGCGCCGGGCGCGCACGGTCCTCGAGGCGTGGATCGACCGCACCGAGGCCCTCAACGCGACCGAGGGCGTCGAGCAGGTGTTCGTCTTCGAGAACCGCGGCGAGGAGATCGGCGTCACGCTGCCGCACCCGCACGGCCAGATCTACGGCTACCCCTACCTGGCGCCGAAGATGGAGACCATGCTGCGCCGGGCCCGTGAGCACCGTGCGGCCACCGGCGGCAACCTGTTCCGCGACGTCCTCGACGCCGAACGTCGCGCCGGGTCGCGGGTCGTGTTCGAGACCGAGCACTTCACCGCCTACGTCCCCGCCGCGGCCCGCTGGCCCGTCGAGGTCCACCTCGCACCGCACCGCGACGTCCCCGACCTCCCGGCCCTGACCGAGGAGGAACGCGACGACCTGGTCGCCGCGTACCTCGACCTGCTGGGCCGGCTCGACCGCTACTACCCCGACGACCACCCGCTGCCCTACATCGCGGGCTGGTACCAGGCCCCCGCGAACGAGGGGCGCGACGAGATGCGCCTGCACCTGCAGGTCTTCAGCGTGCTGCGCGGCCCCTCGAAGGTGAAGTTCCTCGCCGGGTCCGAATCGGCGATGGCGGCCTGGATCAACGACACGACGCCCGAGAAGGTGGCGGCCCGACTCCGTGAGGTTTCCCGATGAGCAACCCTGAGTTCTTCGACGCCGCCGACCGTCCGAGCACGGCGACCGCCCTGGCCAAGGAGTTCCGCGACGTCTTCGGCGAGGAGCCCGAAGGCGTCTGGTCCGCCCCGGGCCGGGTGAACCTCATCGGCGAGCACGTCGACTACACCGGTGGTCTGTGCCTGCCGCTGGCCCTGCCGCACCGCACCTTCGTCGCGTTGCGCCCGCGCACCGACGGCGTCGTCCGGCTGCGTTCCCGGCAGGAGGACACCGTCGTCGAGCTCCCGCTCGCCGAGGTCGGGGCCGGGTCCCCGCCGGGCTGGGCGGCCTACGTCGCCGGGGTCCCGTGGGCGCTGGCGCAGCAGGAGTTCGCCGGGGACCTGCTGACCGGGGGTTTCGACGCCCTGGTCGACGGCCACGTCCCCTACGGTTCGGGTCTGTCGTCCTCGGCCGCGCTGGAGTGCGCCGTCGCGGTGGCGCTCGGGGACCTGATCGGGGCCCCGCTGGACGACGCGGGACGGGCCGCACTGGCCGGGGCCTGCATGCTGGCCGAGAACGTCGTGGCCGGTGCGAACACCGGCGGGATGGACCAGGCCGCGTCGCTGCGCTGCCACGAGGGCGGCGCGATCCTGCTCGACACCCGCGACGACACCGTCTCCCAGGTCGCCCTCGACCTCGCCGGGGCGGGGCTCGCGCTGCTCGTCGTCGACACCCGCGCCGAGCACTCCCACGCGGGCGGTGAGTACGGCAAGCGCCGCGCGAACGTCGAGCACGCAGCGGAGCTCCTCGGCGTCCCCACGCTGCGCGAGGTCGACCCCGCCGAGCTGGACGCCGCGCTCGAGCGCGTCGGCTCCGAGCCCGACGGTGACGTGCTGCGCCGCCGGGTGAAGCACGCCGTCACCGAGATCGACCGGGTGCGCCGCACGGCGAAACTCCTGCATGAGGGGCGGGCCGGCGAGATCGGTGACCTGCTGAACGCGTCGCACGACTCGCTGCGCGACGACTACGAGGTCTCCTGCCGCGAACTCGACCTCACCGTCGACGTCGCCCGCGCCCACGGCGCCCTCGGCGCCCGCATGACCGGCGGCGGTTTCGGCGGGTCCGCGATCGCGCTCGTCGCGGCCGGGCGCGTGCAGGCCGTCGCGGAGGCCGTGGCCGCCGCGTTCGCCGAGCAGGGTCTGCGCGCCCCCCGGTTCCTCACCGCGCTCCCCTCCGAAGGCGCCGGTCGCGACCTCTGACCCCCCGCCCGCGGAAACAACACTCTCCGCCCTCACAGCCCCACCCCGCCGGGCGGAAACAACACTTTCCGCCCGGC